>NZ_BAAGVM010000004.1:0-441403 GCF_054780875.1 Marinactinospora endophytica
CTTTCCGGGTTTCCCTGATGAAACCGGGAATCGGTTCGCGTTTTCCGGAGTGTGTCCGGGTCCCGCGTTCCGTTGTGTCTTCACTTTATCAGGGCGTTCCGACCCCGCCAAACCGGCGATTCCGAACTCAACAACCCCGAAAAGGACCCCCTTTTCCCGCCGAGGCGATCCTTCACCAAAAGGAAGGATGCGACGACTCAACACCCGACAAGACCGACGACAAATCGATCTCATCGGAAATCGTGTTTTCGGAAGAGGGGGCGATCGCCGAGGCGATCGCGGCGTCCCGTGAAGACGGATCCGGACGGCCATCCAGACAGATGTCCGCTTCCCGAGATCCTCGGCCTCCCTACTGTACCCGAGGGAAGACACTGCTTCAACCGGATCTTTCAGGAGTCCTTCACCCCGCCGTGGCCCGACGGCCACGAGGAGGCGACTCGGAGAACACTACCCCATGCCACCGGTGCCTCAAACCGCTCTCGGCCACCTTGGGGAGATCTCCCTCGGTGCCCCTCGACGCGGGCACGGCCCTCCCCCTCACCCTCCGCCTCGTCTCCTGCCGGCGGAGTGAGGCCGGTCATATCAATCCAGAGAAGACTGATCGCGCACCCACCGCTGCGAACGATCATCGATCTACGCTTCTGCCACCATTTCGGACTTGAGAAAGGGCGGGCGTGGCTCTCACCGAACAACGGAAGGCGAGCTGGAAGCTCATCGGGCCCGGCATCGTCGTGGCCGCCACGGGGGTCGGTACCGGCGACCTCGTGGCGACCCTGATGGCCGGCGAACGTTTCGGCTACACCCTCTTGTGGGCGACGATCATCGGCTGCCTGGTGAAGATCTCCCTCGCGGAGGCGACGGGACGGTGGCACCTGGCGACCGGCCGCACCATCTTCGACGGCTGGACCGACATCGGCCGCTGGACCCACGTCTACTTCGCCCCCTACATCGTCATCTGGGGCTTCGTCTACGGCGCCACCGCGATGTCGGCGACGGCGCTTCCGCTCAACGCCCTGTTCCCCGTGCTCCCCGTGTGGGGCTGGGCGATGATCGTCGGCGTGGCCGGCCTGCTGTTCGTCTGGTTCAACAACTACGCGGTCTTCGAGAAGGTCATGACGGTCCTCGTGGGCCTGATGTTCGTGACCGTAGTGGGGCTCGCGATCGTCGTCACCCCCAACCTGGGGGAGGTGCTCACCGGCCTGGTCCCGACCCTGCCCGAGGGGTCCACCTTCTACACGCTGAGCCTGCTCGGCGGCGTGGGCGGCACGATCACGATGGCGGCCTACGGGTACTGGGTGAACGCCAAGGGATGGCGCGACGCCACGTGGATGCGGGTGATGCGCTGGGACAACCGGGTCGCCTACGTCATGACCGGGCTCTTCGTCATCGCGACGCTGATCGTCGGCGCGGAGCTGCTGTACTCCAGCAACATCGCGTTGAACGAGGGCGATCGAGGGCTGCTGGACCTGTCGGTGGTGCTGGAGGACCGGTTCGGCCGGACCGTCTCGGTGGTGTTCCTCGTCGGCTTCTTCGCCGCGGCCTTCACCTCGGTGCTGGGCGTGTGGCACGGGGTCAGCCTGCTGTTCGCCGACTTCGTCGGTCACCTGCGCGGAAAGGTGAACCGGCCGGTGGAGGAGCGCGAGCGGAGCTGGGAGTTCCGGGCCTACCTGCTGTGGCTGACCTTCCCGCCGATGCTGCTGTTGCTGCTGGGCAAGCCGTTCCAGCTGGTCATCGTCTACGGGGTGCTCGGCTCGTTCTTCATGCCGTTCCTGGCGCTGACGCTGCTGTGGCTGCTGAACTCGTCGCGGACGCCGCGGGAGTGGCGCAACGGCTGGGTGAGCAACGTCGGCCTGGTCATCGCCGGGCTGCTGTTCATCGTGCTGTGCGCGAACGAACTGTGGTCGACGGTGCAGGGCGGCTGATCCCCGCCCCGCCGGACCCCGGGGTCCCGCCCGCGCCGACCGGGCAGGGGCGGGACCCCGGGGCGTGTCACAGGTGGTCGCGCAGCCAGGCGGCGAGGGCTCGGAAGGCGATGCCGCGGTGGCTGATTGCGTTCTTCTCCTCGGGGCTGAGCTCCGCCGTGGTCCGCGTCTCGCCGTCGGGGACGAAGATCGGGTCGTAGCCGAAGCCGTTGGCACCGCGGGGCTCGGTGGTGAGGTGGCCGGCGAGGACCCCCTCGACGACGTGCTCCTCGCCGCTCGGCAGGACGACGGCGGCGGCCGAGACGAACTGGGCGCCGCGGCGTTCGGCCGGGGTGTCGGCGAGCTGGTCGAGGAGGAGACGGAGATTGGCGGCGTCCTTGTCCCCGGTGGCCGCGCCGAAGCTGCCGGACCAGCGCGCGGAGAGGACCCCGGGCATGCCGTTGAGCTCGTCGACGCGCAGCCCGGAGTCGTCGGCGACCGCGGGCAGTCCCGTGTGGGCGGCGACGGCCCGCGCCTTGAGCAGGGCGTTGCCGCTGAAGGTGTTCTCGGTCTCGGCGACGTCGGGGGCGTCCGGATGCAGGTCGAGCCCCACCACGTCGATGTTCAGCCCGGCCGCGGCCAGGATGGCCCGCATCTCGGGGACCTTCTTCGCGTTGTGCGTGGCCAGGACGATGGTGGTGGCGCTCATCCGGCGAGGGCCTTCTTCTGGAGGGTGGTCAGTTCGGCGCAGCCGGCGACCGCGAGATCGAGGAGGGTGTCGAGCTCGGCCCGGTCGAAGGGGGCGCCCTCGGCGGTGCCCTGGACCTCGATGAAGCGGCCGTCGCCGGTGACGACCACGTTCATGTCGGTCTGGGCGACGGAGTCCTCGAGGTAGTTGAGGTCGAGGCGGGGACGCCCCTGGACCACCCCGACGCTGACGGCCGCCACCGACCCGGTGAGCGGGTTGTTCTTCAGGTTGCGGTGTTTACGCAGGTACTTGACCGCGTCGGCGAGCGCGACGTAGGCGCCCGTGATGGCGGCGGTGCGGGTGCCGCCGTCGGCCTGGAGGACGTCGCAGTCGAGGGTGATCGTGTGCTCTCCCATGGCCTTGAAGTCGATGACGGCGCGCAGGGAGCGGCCGATGAGCCGGGAGATCTCGTGGGTGCGTCCGCCGATCTTGCCCTTGACCGACTCGCGGGCGCCGCGGGTGTCGGTGGAGCGCGGCAGCATCGCGTACTCGGCGGTGACCCAGCCCTCCCCGGTCCCCCTCTTCCAGCGTGGCACGCCATCCTCGACGCTGGCCGCGCAGAGGACGCGGGTGTCGCCGAATTCGATGAGGGCGGAGCCCTCGGCGTGGCGGAGCCAGTTGCGGGTGATCGTCACGGGCCGGAGTTCGTTCGGAGCGCGTCCGTCGGGTCGAGCCATGTCCCGAAGCCTATCGGGGGCCACGCACGGGTGTGCGCGCTCGGAGAGTACTGCGGTTATCCAAAAAAGCTTGTCCTCATTGGGCTGAATGCCGTATTTGTCGTACTCGGCGGCGAGAATCGCCTCGCCCCACTTCCGGGACCCGATCTATAGCGGTCCCCTTCATCGAAAGAGCACATGTGAGCCTCTCCCCTTCGTCCCCCCTCCTCTCCCGACTGCTCGCGGGCGGGTTCGTCCTTGCCGCGGGTGCCGTGCTGACCGGTTGCGGCGCCGCTCCCGAGCCCGCCCCCGCGCAGGAGAGCCCGGCCGCCACGGAGGAGAGCGCCGAGGCGACCCCCGCCGAGGAGCAGGAAGCGGCGGCCGGGCCGATCGCGGTACCCGCCGACTGCGAGCAGGCCGGTACCGAGACGGCCGTCGCCGCTCACATCACCGACGACATGATCTTCGAGGAGCAGGGCGCCGAGGGACAGCTGTCCTGCCTGTGGGTCGGCGTGGACCTGGGCAGCGGTGAGATGTCCACCATCGGCGTCGACTACACCTCGAGCGGTCCGAACCTCGCGGAGATCGAGGGCGTGGTCGACGGCGACGAGGTCTACACCCTCCCGGAGGTCGAGGAACTGGGCGGCGTCCTGCAGAAGGTGCAGGTGGAGGACCTGGGCGGCAGCACCGTCTCGCTGCACCTTCCCGACGGTCCGGTGATCACCGCCGTGTCGGTCTTCACCCCGCTGGAGACGGCGGAGCTGGAGGCCATCGTCATCGCGGCGGCCGGGCAACTGCGCTGATCCGCGCGTCCGGGGCCCGCGCCGTTCGCGCGGAACGGGCCCCGGCCGGTCCGGGGAGCTGTCACGATGGAGCCGCCGTCCCTGCCGTTCCGCGCCGACGCAGACGGGCGGTCCTCCCGTTCCCGGTCCCGACGAGGATCCACATGACGACGGTCTCGCACACTCCCCGCCTCCCCCGACCCGCGGCGCTGGCCGCCGCCACGGCGCTGGTCGCGCTGACCACGGCCTGCGGCGGGAGTTCCGCGGCGCAGGAACCGGCTCCCGCCCCCTCCCCCTCGGTGTCGCCCTCCGCGGCGTCGGCGCCGCCGAGTGTCGCGCCATTGGCCGAGGGGTTGCCCGCGACGTGCGTGGGCAGCCATGCCGAGGCGGCCGTCGCCGCCCACACCGCGGGGCTGCCCTTCGGCGAGACCGCCGAGGGGTCGGTACTGGCCTGCCGGTGGGGTGCGGCCGATTCCGGGCGCTATCTGTTCGTGCAGTTCCAAAGCGGCGAGACCTACGCCGACCCGGAGGGGGCCGACCCCGCGGCCGAGGCGTCGATGGGCGTGTACACCACCGCCGAGTCCGCGGCGCTGGGCGGCAAACTCCACTACCTCGACCTGGGGTCGGTGGGCCGCAGCGCGGTGCTGTACCTGCCGGGGGTGAGCGTCACCGCGAACTCCGTGGGGATGGAGCTGGGCCAGGGCCGGCTGGAGGAGATCGTGCTGGCCGCGGCACAGGACCTTCCCTGAGGTGTGGTCCGAGCGTCTCTGAAGAGATGAAACGATGGGTGTCGTCGCCCGTGTACCGACGTCTCACGGGCGGCGCCCCTGCCCGATCACGGGACGCCACCCGCCGAGCACGGAGACGGTCAGCATGCCCCTGGAGTCCACAGCCTCGACCTCCCATCGGATCACGGCCGGGACCGCGGTGATCGCGCTCGTCGCGGCGACCGGGTGTGGCGCGCGCAACGGTGAGGCCGCGGCGGTGGAGCCGTCGGCGTCGACGAGTCCGCAACCCGTGGCCTCGGGGGTGCTCCCGGTCCCCAGCCCCACCGAGCTGGAGGGCGCCGAGCCGGTGGAGCCGCTGCCGTTGCCCGACTCCTGCGAGGCCGCCGGTCTCAAGGAGCAGATGGGCGAGTTCGCCGACCGGCTCGCCGAGCCGGAGTTCGAGGAGGTGCGGACGGACTCCCGGCTGGAGTGTTCATGGGCGGGCTTCAGCGCCGAGGACTGGAGCGAGGTCGTGATGGTGACCTATGCCCCCGGCGGGAGCCTCGTGGACTACCCGGGCCACGTTCCAGCGGAGACGTCGGGCGATCCGTCCTTCTTCACGACACCGGAGGTCTCCGGACTCGGCGGGATCGGGCAGTGGCGTACCGGCGAGGTCTTCTCCGGGGTCTCCCTGCACCTGCCGGGGCTGCTGGTGACCCTGACCGACAACTCCGAGCGGATCGGCGACGGCGACCTGCTCGATGTCGCGGTGGCCACGGCCGACGAGGTGCTCGCCGGGGCCGACGGTGCCGCGGTGGAGCCGCCGCCCTCCGGTGGGGAGCCCTCCGGAGGGTGAGCCCCGCCGCCGGCCCCTCGGTGTCGCCCCGTGGTGGCCGGAGGCGCGGTCCGGCGCTCAGCCGACGGTCGCGATCTGCGCCCCGCGCAGACCGGGGCGGGTGATCTCGTAGACGGTTCCGCCCCGGGCGAGTTCGATCGGTCCCCGGTAGGTGGTCCGGGCTTCGGCCAGTGTCCTGCGATCGTCATTCCACGGGACGAGGTGGGTGAGGACGAGTTTGCGCGCGCCGGCCAGGCCGGCGATCTCCCCGGCCTCGCTGCCGGTGAGGTGCATGTCCTCGGGGTGCTCCTCGTGGTCGTGGAAGGAGGCCTCGCACAGGAACAGGTCGGTATCGCGGGCGAGCCGCACCAGGGAGTCGCAGGTGCCGGTGTCACCGGAGTAGGTGAGCGAGGCGCCCTCGTGCTCCAGCCGGATGCCGAACGCCTCGACGGGGTGGTTGACGAGGTCGACGTGCGCGGTGAACGGGCCGATCTCGCGCCTGCCGGGGGTCAGTTCGACGAAGTCGAACGTCTCGCGCATGCCGGGGTCGGGGTCCAGGCCGTAGGCCTCGGCCATACGGTCGGCCACGCCGGTCGGGCCGAACACGGGGATGCGCGGCTTGCGGCCGCTGACCGGGTAGGTGCGGGCCACCCAGTAGGAGCACAGGTCGAAACAGTGGTCGGCGTGCAGGTGGCTGAGGTAGACGGCGTCGATACTGTAGATGTCGACGTACCTCTGGAGGGCGCCGAGCGCGCCGTTGCCCATGTCCAGCAGCAGACGGAAGCCGCCGGCCTCCACGAGGTAACAGGACGCGGGGCTGTCGGGCCCGGGAAAGCTCCCAGATGAGCCGATGATGGTGAGTCGCACGTCGCAAAGCCTTTTCGGTGAGATGCCTCCGCGAAGACGACCGGGGTGTTGCGCGGACCGGGACGTCTCCGTCTTACGGGTGTACCCCAATGACCGCCGCGGTGGTACCAAATGTGGCCCGCGTCTCACGCGGTGGATATCACATGTGACGCTTTCACAGGATGCATCTCACCGACTTATCCCATTTCAGGACGGTATTTCAGCGTCCGATCCGGGCGAGCTGCCGGCTCTGTGCGACGAGCCTTCCCTTCACGTCCCACAGGTCCACGGTCTCGTCGAACCAGCCGTCGCTGACCAGGTCGGCGCGGGAGCGGAAGGCCAACGGTCCGGGTTCGGGGACGGCTCGCATGTGCCAGGTGAGCTCCACGGTGGGAGCCCAGCGCCAGGAGTCCAGCACCGTGACGACGGGGGGCAGCGCGTCCACCGCGAGCGGTAGGAAGAGGGAGGGGTCCTCGACCGCGCCCCCGTCGGCTTCGCTGGGCGCGAGGTGACCGGTGATCTCGGGTTCGGCCGCGGGGTCGGATCCGCTCAGCGCGGCGTAGGTCCGGGGCGCGTAGAACTGGTCGACGCGGTCGGGGAAGCCCATGTCGGCGGAGCGGTCCGCCCGGGGGTCGAAGCGGTGGCACCGCTCGATGGGCGGGATGTCGGCGCGCGCGGTCTCGTGGCGCGGCGTGGCGGCGGGGTCGAGCGTGGCGGTGGCGACGAGACCGGTGACCAGCTCCTTGCCGGCCTGGCTCAGGGTGACCTGGACGGTGGTGACGGTGCGCCCGGTCTTGCGGACGGCGAGTTCGATGTCGGCCGGCCCGGGGGCGCCGGGACGCAGGAAGTGATAGGAGGAGGAGACCGCGTGCGGATGGGCGGACTCGGCCAGCGCCGCGCGCTGGAGCACCGCCATGAGGTAGCCCCCGTTGAGGGCGGAGCCGATGAGGTAGCCGGGGTCGAGCTCCGCGGTGTAGTGGCCATCGCCGGTCCTGGTGACCGCGGTGGCGGAATCGAATCGCGTCATGGGGCCATTGAACCGAATCCCGTTCCAGTAATTCCAGGCAGGGTCCCGCTCCCGGGAGTGACCCGGGTCACGGGAACCCGTTCCCCGCGACGGACAGCTTGATCAGGTGACCACCGAGATACGAGAGCGCGTCCGCGCGGGCGACCCCGACGCCTTCGCACAGCTCTTCGACGAGCACGCGCGCGCCGTGTACAACCACGGCTTCCGGCTGACCGCGGACTGGTCGACGGCCGAGGAGATCATGGCGATGACCTTCCTGGAGGCCTGGCGGCTGCGCGGGCGCGTCGACGCCGAGGGCGGCTCCCTGCTGCCCTGGCTGCTGGGGATCGCGACCAACACGGCGCGCAACTTCACCCGGGGCGCGCGCCGCCGCAGGGCGGCCCTGGCCCGGTTGTCCCCGGACGACTTCGTGGTGCCCGACTTCTCCGACGACTCCGCCGGGCGGCTGGACGACGTCGAGCGGCTGCGGGCCGTCCACGCGGCGATGGGACGTCTACGGCGCGCCGAGCGCGAGGTCATCTCACTGTGCGTATGGGCCGGACTGGACTACGCCTCCGCCGCGGAGGCGCTGGGCCTCCCGGTGGGAACCGTCCGTTCACGCCTGTCGCGCGCCCGGGCCAAGTTGCAACGGCTCGTCGCCGACGACCCCGGTGGCCTCAAGCGGGAACCCGCGCGCCGCGGCGGACAGGTAGAGGTGCGACGCGCTCCCGCGTCCCCGTTCGACAAGGAGGCCGACCGATGAGCTCCCTTCCGCCCGTTCCCGGGCGGGCCGATGACAGCGGCGCCCTACCGTTGCCGGAGGTGCCCGCGGAACGGGACCTTCCGCCCGGACACCACCTCGCCCACCGCGAACTCCTGCTGGAGGCGATCCGGGCCGACCGCCGCGCCACGGCGCGGCGGAGAGGACGCCGACACCTGCCCCGACCGTTCCTGCTGCCCGTCGCCGCCTCGGTGGCGCTCGCGGTGGCGGTGGGCCTGGCCGTCCCCGGCGCCGACGAGCCCGACCTGGTTCCGGCCACCGTGGTGCCGGTGGCCGAGGGCGACCCCTCGGGGGCGCCGGCCCTGCTCGACGACATCGCCCTGGCCGCAGCGGGGGACGAGGTCCGGGTGGAGCCCGACCAATTCGTCTACGTCGAGAGCCTGGTGTCCTCGCTCCAGGTGGTGGTGGACACCGACACCAGCCCCTACACCACCCAGATCCACTCCGACCGGCCGCGCCTGCGCCAGGTGTGGACCTCGCCGGACGGCCGGCGCGGCCTGCTCGTGGAGGAGGGCGAGGAGCCGGCCGAGGGCCTGCCCCTGGAGGGGACGGGGGACGCCGACCTCCAAGATCCCAGCCACGACTTCCTCACCACCCTGCCCACCGACCCCGAGGCGCTGCTGGAGATGGTCTACGCCGACGGGCGGGGGGCGGGGGGCAACGCCGACCAGCGGGCGTTCTCGACGATCGGAGGACTGCTGGCCGAGACCCTGCCGCCCCCGGACCTCGGCGCCGCCCTGTACCGAGCGGCCGCCCGCATCCCCGGCGTGGTCGTGGTCGAGGAGGCCGAGGACCTGACCGGGCGCGCCGGCGTGGCGGTGGCTCGCACCGACGAGGCCAGTGGCGAGCGCGTCGAGTGGATCTTCGATCCGGCGTCCTTCGCCTATCTCGGTGAGCGCACCGTGCAGACCAGGGAGACACGTGAGGGCGTCCCGGCCGGCACGGTCACCTCCAGCGTCGCCGTGCTGTCGCGGACCGTGGTGGAGGACCTGCGCGCGCTCCCCGACGAACGGGCCCCACGGTGAGCCCCCGCCCCGATCCTGTTCCCCGCCTCTCCCCCGCTTCTCCCACCCCAGCCCCACAAGGAGTGACCATGAACACCGTGAACGACACCGAGACCCCCCGTCCCGCCATCCAGCGCCGACCCTGGTACCGCCGCCCCCTGCCGGCCGTGGTGGCCATCACGAGCGCGGGCGTGGTCACGACCGCGGCCGTGGGCCTGGTCGCCGTCACCGGCGCCACGGCTCGCGACCTGCCCATCCCCGAGACGACCGCGCCCGTGGTCGTGGAGGTGCGGCCAGGGGACACTGAAGGAGCGGCCGAGCTGTTGGAACGCGCGGCCCTGGCCGCGCAATCCCGTCCCGCGCCCGAGGTGGACGCGGACGACTTCCTCTATGCCAGGAGCATGGCCACCGGCCTGGTCCCCATCGGGGAACAGGTCGAGTGGGGGGAGGGCCCCATGGGGACGTCGGGCCCCAACGAGTTCGAGGTCTGGGTCGCCCAGGAGTCCACCGGCGCGCGTGGACCGGCCCGGGAGAACGGCGCGGAGTGGACCGTCGAACAGATCGACGGGTCCTGGACCGACCTGTACGCGGTCCAGGCCGGACTGCCCACCGAACCCGAGGCGTTACTGGCGCACATCCGCGACCGGCGACCGGCCGAGGGGCGCGGGCGGGACGACGACCACCGGGCGTTCACCGCGATGGCGCTGTTGCCGGAGGACGGCCAACCGCTGCCGCCGGCCCTGGAGGCGGCGGTGTACCGCGCGGCGGCCCTGCTGCCCGGCGCGATGGTGGTGGAGGGGGTCGAGGACACGGCGGGACGCCCCGGTGTCGCGATCGCCCACGGGGACGCCGGCGAGGGCGAGCGCGTGGAGTGGATCTTCGCCCCCGAGACGTTCGACCACCTCGGGGAGCGCCGGCTGCAGATCACCGCGACCTCCCACATCGAGGTGGGAACCGTCCTGTACGGTCAGGCCGTGCTCGACAGCGGTGTCGTGGACGAGGCCGGCCGGGAAGTCCTGACCGCGGGCGCCGCGGCGCGGCGTCCCCGTGGCGGGGCGCCGCGCCGCCGCCGTGTCAGGGGACGAAACGCACGTCGGGGTGGTGCGGCGACTCCCCGTCGAGGACGGGGCGTGCCAGGCCGCGCAGGTGCAGGTCGAAGAACGCCCTCAGGTAGGTGTGCTGGGAGGCGTAGGCGCGTCCGGGGTCGGGCAGGGGCCCGATGACGGAGGCGACCACCTCGGGGGGCAGCCCGAGTTCCGACTGGATCCGCGGCAGGAAGAGGAGGTGGTCGGTGAAGGTGAAGTGCCGCGCCTCGGGGAAGTTCAGGTCACGTTTCCAGCCGGGCGAGTTCTCCCACAACCGGCCCCAGTCCTCGAACGTCACGTGGGTGTTGGGGTGGACGACCGGTTCCCCGCCCTCCTCGGGGATCTCCTCCTGGGCGGCGCCCATGAACATGAAGGGGCGGGTCACCCCCTCGGTGGAGGCGGGGAAGCGCTCCCGGAAGGCCTCGCGTTCCGCCTCGTTCCTGCCGAGGACGACGGAACCGTCCATGTCGACCGCGGCGTCGATCTGGTCGTCCTCGGCCATGGCGTGGATCGAGGTGGCCCCGCCCGCCGAGTGCCCGAACGCGCCGATCCGGGACAGGTCCAGCACCCGGGCGAGGCCGCGCGGAAGCGCCCGTCCCTGCGCGTCGGGGTTGTCCCCCGAGGCGATCTCCTCCAGCTGGTCCAGGACGAAGCGGACGTCGTCCACCCGCGCGTCCGTCATCGCCAGGTAGGGGTTGTCCTCCGGCATGTCGTCGAGCCGTGAGGTCTCCACCCTGCCCCCGGGGAACTGCACGGGGGCCTCGCCGGTGTGGTCGACGGTGACGACGACGTAGCCGTGGGAGGCCAGCTCCTGCACCAGGGCGGTGCCCAGCGTGCGCGAGACCCCGCCGCCGGGCGAGAAGAGGACGACCGGGCGCGGGCCGGAACGGGTGTCGGCCGGGGCCCCGCTCAGCCCCGCCGAGGTGATGGCGCCGTAGTCGATGGCCTCCGGATCCAGGCCGAGCGTCGCGGTGAACTCGGCGCCGAGGATCTCGGCGGTGCCCTCGGGCATGTAGGGGGCGGGTCGCGCCTCCCGGTCCGCTTTGGCCGGGTACCAGATCCCGACCATCAGCTCCCGGTCGCGGTCGGGCAGCCATGGGTCGGGGCGTCCCTGCTGGACGAGGTGGAGTTCGGTGACTCCCACCGTGTGCCGGCCGGTGGGCTCGGGCAGGGTCGGGATCAGACCGCCGGAGGCTGGCTCGCCGTCGGCCTGCGCCGCGGTGGCGGGCGCGGCGCAGGCGAGCAGGAGTCCTGCCGCGGCTCCCGCGACCAGCACCCGGACGCGGGGGATGGATGTTCTGTTCGACATGCCCGGCAAGCTACGCCGGGCGCTGCCGGGGCGGCCATGACGGTGCCACCACCCGGCCGGGTGGTGGTGACCGTACCGGAAGGGAATGGTTCTCCCCCCGTGGCCTCGGACGCGAAAGGGGCCGCACCGGACTGGTCCGGTGCGGCCCCGTCTCCCGGCCGCGCCGGGGATCGCTATCAGGCCCAGAGCTGGCCGTCGAGGCGCTGTTCGGCCTCTTCGAGCGTGCCCTCGTAGGCCCCGGTGGACAGGTACTTCCAACCGGCGTCGGCGACGACGAAGGCGATGTCGGCGCGTTCGCCGGCCTTGACGGCCTTGGCCGCCATCCCCAGGGCCGCGTGCAGCGCCCCACCCGTGGAGATGCCCGCGAAGATGCCCTCCTGGAGGAGTTCGCGGGTGCGCTTGAGCGCGGCGTCGGAGGGGACCGAGAACCGCGTGGTCAGCACCGAGTCGTCGTAGAGCTCGGGGACGAAGCCCTCGTCGAGGTTGCGCAGACCATAGACGAGTTCCCCGTAGCGGGGCTCGGCCGCGACGATGCGCACGTCCGGTCTGTGCTCACGCAGGTAGCGCCCCACCCCCATGAGCGTCCCGGTGGTGCCCAGGCCGGCCACGAAGTGGGTGATCTCGGGCAGGTCGGCGAGCAGTTCGGGACCGGTCGTCTCGTAGTGCGCGCGGGCGTTGGCCGGGTTGCCGTACTGGTAGAGCATCACCCAGTCAGGGTGTTCCTCGGCCATCCGCTTGGCGACGCGCACGGCCTCGTTGGAGCCCCCCTCGGCCGGCGAGTAGTGGATCTGGGCGCCCCACATCCGCAGCAGCTGGGTCCGCTCGGCTGAGGTGTTCTCAGGCATGACGCAGACCATGCGGTATCCGCGTTGCCGGGCGACCATGGCCAGCGAGATGCCGGTGTTGCCGGAGGTCGGCTCCAGGATCGTGCACCCCGGGGTGAGGAGGCCGTCCTTCTCCGCCTGCTCGATCATGTAGAACGCGGCGCGGTCCTTGATCGAGCCGGTGGGGTTGCGGTCCTCGAGCTTGGCCCACAGCCGGACGTCGGGGGACGGCGAGAGCCGCGGCAGCCCCACCAGCGGGGTGCCGCCGAGGGAGTCGAGAAGGGAGTCGAATCGCATGACGGCTAGCGCATGCCGCCGGCGACGGCCGGCAGGACCGTGACGGTGTCCCCGTCGCTGACCTTGCTCTCCAGGCCGCCGAGGAAGCGCACGTCCTCGTCGTTGAGGTAGACGTTGACGAAGCGGCGCAGCTTGCCGTCCTCGACGAGACGCTCGGCCAGACCGGGGTGGTTGGCGTCGAGGTCGGAGATGAGCTCGGCGAGGGTGGCGCCGGAGCCCTCGACGGCCTTCTCGCCGCCGGTGAGGTTGCGCAGGATGGTGGGAATGCGGACCTCGATGGCCATGGGGTGTCTCTCCGTAGGAAGTTTCGGTGGGTCGTCATTGCTCGCGCGGGCGTGCGCGTACGAACGGCCCGTCGCGTAGATCTCCAACACGTGCCGGCGGGCGCTGATTCCGCCCTTGGCCACCGCTCTAGGCGGCGTCGACGATCTCGACGGGCTCTTCGGTGACCTCGCCGTCCACGATGCGGTAGGAACGGAACTCCACGGTCTCGGGGTCGCGGGTGGAGACCAGGACGTAGTGGGCGTTCGGCTCGGAGGCGTAGGAGATGTCGGTGCGCGAGGGATAGGCCTCGGTCGCGGTGTGGGAGTGGTAGATGACCACCGGCTCCTCGTCGCGGTCGTCCATCTCGCGCCAGACCTTGAGCTGTTCGAGGGAGTCGAAGCGGTAGAAGGTCGGCGAGCGTTCGGCGTTGACCATCTCGATGAATCGCTCCGGACGGTCGGTCCCCGCGGGACCGGCCACCACGCCGCACGCCTCGTCAGGATGGTCGCGGCGGGCGTGGGCGACGATCAGATCGTAGATCGAGCGATCAATCCTCAGCATGGCACTCAGCGTATCCGACGCGCTATCCCTACCCACTGGCTGGGTATGCGATCCCCGGGGTGGCGGTTGTCACGCGGGCCGGGCGTCCCCGCCCTCGTCAGGCGCCGGGTCGGCAGGGTCCGGACACCGCGCCCGGGCCCCGTCGCCACGGTGTCCGCCCTCCGGGGCGGAGAGACCGCGCGGAGGGCGGCTCCTTCGCGCCCGCCGCGCGGAGGGGCGTGGCGGCCCGGGTCCCGCGCGGCGGATCCGTCCGGAAGGGGCCGGCCGCTCAGAAGGCGTCCCCGTCGGGGCCGCCGTCGTCGCCCCCGCTCAACGCGTGGACCAGCGAGTCCTGGAGCGCCCCGAGCCACTCGTAGACGTGCAGCGCCGCCGCGCTGGCCTCGTCCGCGGGTTCGGCCTGGCCCCTCAGATAGGCCTCGTAGGTCTCCTCCTCCACCCCCAGGCGGGTGCCCAGGGCCAGCCGGACGTCGTTGAGCGCCTTGAGCCAGGCGTGGCCGCCGGCGAGGTCGAGCACGACCTCGCCGCCCGCCTCGGGCAACGAGTCGACGAGGGCCTGGGCGTTGTCCCGCTTGTGCCGGCGCAGGTCGTCCTCGGTGTAGCGACGGAACTCCCCGGCCGCCTCGGCGTCACCGGTGTAGGCGTCGGGCAGCAGCCGGGCCAGGACCGGGTCCTTCGGGGGTTCGGTCTCGGAGCCGATGCCGACGATCCTGGCGAACTCGTCGTCGGCCCGCGGTTCCTCGATCAGGCCCAGCAGCATCGCCGCCATCGAGCGCAGGACGGCGGCCTCGTCGGGGTCGAGGGAGATGGCCGCGCCGCCGGGCGCCGGGCGGAATCCCATGGTCATGTGCGCTGCCCCGTCCGTTACTCGTCCTGCTGGAGGGTCGCCCACAGCCCGTAGCCGTGCAGGATGGAGACGTCGCGCTCCATCTCCTCACGGGTCCCGCTGGAGACGACGGCCCGTCCCTTGTGGTGGACGTCCAGCATCAGTTTGTGAGCCTTGCTCTTGGGATAACCGAAGACCGTCTGGAAGACGTAGGTGACATAGGACATCAGGTTGATCGGATCGTTCCACACGATCGTCACCCATGGGATGTCGGGCCGTACGTCCTCCCCGGTCTCCGGCCGTTCCAGCTCGACCGGCGCCGTCGTCATGGACGCATCACCTTCTCACCTTTCCCGTTCGTCCATCGTCCCGCCGGGTAGTGGCCCGGGGCGGACTTCCCTTCGTATTGTTCCATCCGCCCCCGGTGGGTCGGGGCATCCGAGAGGTCCCCCGGTCCCGATTTTGTTCCCGGAAGACACAAACTAGGCTTGGGTCCCATGACCGACCCCTGGAGCAGCGCCCTGCTCACCGATCACTACGAGCTGACGATGCTGCAAGGCTCGCTGCGCAGCGGCGCCGCACACCGTCGGACGGTGTTCGAGATGTTCGCGCGGCGGCTTCCCGAGACCCGCCGTTACGGTGTGGTCGCCGGCACCGACCGCTTCCTCGACGCGCTCGAACGTTTCCGCTTCGACGAGGCGACGCTGGACTACCTGTCGCGGGCCGGGATCGTGGACGATCCCACCCTGGAGTGGCTCGCCAACTACCGCTTCACCGGCGACATCTGGGGCTACGCCGAAGGCGAGTGCTACTTCCCCGGTTCCCCGATCCTCGTCGTCGAGGGGACGTTCGCCGAGGCCGTCCTGCTGGAGACCGTGGCCCTGTCCATCTACAACCACGACTGCGCGATCGCCTCGGCGGCCTCGCGCATGGTGACCGCCGCGGGCGGGCGTCCCCTCATCGAGATGGGGTCCCGCCGCACCCACGAGATGGCCGCCGTCGCCGCCGCCCGCGTCGCCTACATCTGCGGGTTCGCGGCCTCCTCCAACCTGGAGGCCGGACGGCGCCACGGCGTGCCGACCACGGGGACCAGCGCCCACGCCTTCACCCTGTTGCACGACAGCGAGCGGCACGCCTTCACCGCGCAGCTGGAGGCGCTCGGCACCGGGACGACCCTGCTCGTCGACACCTATGACGTGGCCCGCGCGGTCAGGACCGGCATCGAGCTGGCCGGCACCGACCTCGGCGGCGTCCGCATCGACTCCGGCGACCTGGGCGTCCTCGCGACGCGGGTGCGCGAGCAGTTGAACGGCGCCGGGGCCACCGACACCCGCATCGTCGTCACCGGCGACCTCGACGAGTACTCCATCCAGGCCCTCGCGATCGCGCCGGTGGACGGCTACGGCGTGGGCACCTCCCTGGTGACGGGCTCGGGCACGCCCACCGCCTCCCTCGTCTACAAGCTCGTGGCGCGCGCCAGCGAGGAGGGACCCGACGCCCCCCTGTTCCCGGTCGCCAAGCGCTCGGTGGGCAAGCCGAGCCGGGGCGGACGCAAGTGGGGGGTCCGCCGCTTCGACGACGACGGCGTGGCCACCGCCGAGGTCGTCTACGACCACGAGCCCGACCTCGGCCCGTTGGAGCGGCCCATGCTGCGCAAGCTCGTGGAGCGCGGTGAGATCGTCGGCCGCGAGCCGCTGCAGGCCGCCCGGGAACGGCACGCGCGCGCGGTCCGGGAGCTTCCGGTGACCGCACAGCAGATGTCCCGGGGCGAGCCCGCCATTCCGACGGTCTTCGAACAGCGCGTGCGGGTCTGACAGGTGGAGGAAGCCATGAGAGCACTGATCGTCGTCGACGTCCAGAACGACTTCTGCGAGGGAGGCAGCCTCGCCGTCACCGGCGGCGCCGACGTGGCGTCGGCGGTGTCGGCGTTCATCGAGGCCCGCGGCGGCGACTACGCCCACGTCGTCGCGACGCGCGACCACCACATCGACCCGGGCGCGCACTTCTCCGACGAACCCGACTTCGTCGACTCGTGGCCGCCGCACTGTGTCGCGGGGACGCCCGGCGCGGACTTCCACCCGCGCCTGGACACCACGTCGGTGGCCGAGGTGTTCGACAAGGGCCGCTACAGCGCCGCCTACAGCGGCTTCGAGGGCAGCGCCGAGGACGGTACCGCGCTGGCCGACTGGCTGCGGGAGCGCGGGGTCACCGCGGTGGACGTGGTGGGGATCGCCACCGACCACTGCGTGCGCGCCACCGCGCTGGACGCGGCGCGCGAGGGCTTCGCCACGCGGGTGCTGCTCGATCTGACGGCCGGGGTGGACCCGCGGACCGTGGAGACGGCGCTGGAAGGGATGCGCGAGGCGGGTGTGACGTTGGAGGGCACCCCGATCGGTCACTGATCCACGGTGGTGACCGCCCCGTTCGCCGGGGCGGTCACCGCCGGTCCGTGGTCAGTCGATGCCGACGGCCGCGCGGACCCGGGAGAGCACGCCCCGGGCGCGTTCGCGGGCGCGCACCGCGCCGGCCGCCAGGATCGCGTCGAGCTCGCTGTCGGGGTGCATGAGCGCCTCGTAGCGTTCGCGCAGAGGGGTCAGTTCGGCGTTGAGCACCTCGAACAGCTCGTTCTTCAACTCGCCCCACCCCATGCCGCCGGCCTCCAGGCGCTTGCGGATGGCCGCGGTCCGCTCGGCGTCGGCGAACTGCGCGAGGAGCTGGAAGACGACCGAGGTGTCGGGGTCCTTGGGGTCCTCGACCGGCGTGGAGTCGGTGGGGATGCGCCGGACCAGCTTCTTCAGCTTGTTCTCGGGCAGGAACAGCGGGATGTGGTTGTCGTAGGACTTGCTCATCTTGCGGCCGTCGACGCCCGGCAGGATGCTGGCCTCACCCTCGGGGTAGACGCCCTCGGGGATCGGGAAGGTGTAGGACTCGCCGTAGAGGTGGTTGAACGTCCCCGCGATGTCGGCCGTGTACTCGATGTGCTGGACCTGGTCCCGGCCGACCGGGACGCGGTCGGCCGCCATGATGAGGATGTCGGCGGCCATGAGGATGGGGTAGTTGAACAGCCCCATGTTGACCCCGGCGTCGAGGTCCTCGTTCCCGGCCGCCGCGTTGCGGTCGCGCGCCGCCTTGTAGGCGTGGGCGCGGTTCATCAGGCCCTTGCTGGTGATACTGGACAGGATGGTGGCCAGTTCGAACACCTCGGGGACGCTCGACTGGCGGTAGAGCACGGTGCGCTCGGGATCGAGTCCGCAGGCGAGCCAGGTGGCGGCGACCGACCGGATGCTGTGCCGGAGCTTGGCGGGGTCCTTGACCGAGTTGAGCGCGTGGTAGTCGGCGAGGAAGTACAGCGTGTCGGAGGACTCGGCGGCGGCCAACGCCGGCTTGATGGCCCCGACGTAGTTGCCGATGTGCGGTTCGCCCGAAGTCTGGATCCCGGTGAGGTAGGTGTGGGTCGCTGCCATGTGCCCCAGCTTATCGGGAGCCGTTCCTCCCCCCGTGTTCACCTGCGGCGGGCCGCGCGTGGCGGCGCCGCCGGTCCGGGGCACGGCACCCGGCCGCCGGAGCGGACGCGCGTGGGGCGGCGGCCCGGGTCGCCGGCCGCCGCCCCACGGGGCCTCGCTCAGGCGCGAAACGCCGCCCAGCTTTGGGCCATGCGCTGGGCCTGTCCCTCGGTGAACTCCCGAAGGCAGGCGTCGTCGCTGTAGTTCATGAAGTTGTGGATGGGGTCCTCGCCGGCCGAGGAGCAGGTGTCGCGGCCCTCCGGACAGCCCGCGGACTGCTCCCGCTCGTAGGGCGTGTCGTCGACGTAGTCGCCCGGGGAGTCGCAACCGTTCTGGAAGGTGTGGAACAACCCCAGCCAGTGTCCCGTCTCGTGGGTGGCGGTGTAGCCGAGGTCGAACTTCTCACGGCCGCCCCCCGGCACGGTGCGGTAGTCGATGACGACGCCGTCGCGGTCGGGGGCGTCCGCGTAGTTCTGCGGGAAGGTGGAGCGGCCGAGCACCCCGTCGTCCATGTTCACGATGTAGAGGTTGAGCGTCTCGGGCCCCCCCTTGCGCAACTGCCCCTTGATCGTGTCCTCGCGCTGGGGGAAACCGCTGAACCAGGTGTCGTTGCGGGTGCGGGTGACCTCGCGCAGTTCGAAGCGGAAGCCGGTGTCGGCCCCGCCGTATCCGCCGCTGAAGCCCTTGTTCATGACCGCGATCTGCTCGTCGATGGTCGCCTGGCCGAGGTCACCGGTACCGGTGCGGCTGGAGATGACGTGCACGACGACCGGGATCGTCTGGGGCTGCTGCGCGCTCGGGGCGGACTGGTGCAGTGGCACCCTGCGGAGCATCTGATCGAGTTCGGCGGCCTCGGCGGGGGTCAGCGCGCTGGGGTCGTGGGCGCCGGGCTCGGCGAGCCGCGCCGCGCTGTGGCCGGGGTTCTGCCCCGGTTCGCAGACCTCGGCGGCCGCGGCGGCGGTTCGGGGGGCCGCGGGGCCGTCACGACGCCCCTGACCGTCCTGGGGGGTCTGGGCCGCCGAGAGGACGACCACACCCGCCAGCGCGGCAGCACCGACGATCAGTCCGCTCCACACGCCCATGCTGGGCCGGCCATGCCTTTTTTCACCGTTGTCCATACTGTCGAAATGTATGCATCCAGTGACAGAACGGACGGAAGCGGCACGTCGGCATTGCGGATTGTTTGCTCGGTATTGCGGCTTCATGGCCCGCCACGGCCTCCAGGGACGCCCCGGGCCGCCGGATCCCGGGGCGGTGCTCGTGGGGCTCACCGCCCGCCCCGGGACGGGCAAGGACACTCGACAACGGAACGGATCGATTCGGTCACACTAGGTGAGACTAGCGTCCTCCGGTGGCCCAGGAACGGAGTTTGGCGATCCGTTGGCGAATCTGTTCCGGCGACGCCTGGGCGATCGGCGGCCCCCCGCAAGCGCGGCGCAGCTCGGTGTGGATCACGCCGTGCGGCTGACCGGTGCGGTGGTGCCAGGCGCCGACGAGGGTGTTGAGCTCCCTGCGCAGCTCGGCGATCACCTCATGGACCGGCGGACCGCTCTCCTCCGCCGCCTTCGCCGCCTTGCGCTCCCCCGCCCGCTGCTCGGCCTTGCGCTTGCGCAGCAGCTGGGCGACCTGGTCCGGCTCCAGCAGCCCGGGCAGGCCGAGGAAGTCCTCCTCCTCCGGCGACCCCGGCGCACCGCCGCCGAACTCGCCGCCGTCGTAGAGGGCGCGGTCGAACTCGGCCGAGGCCTCCATCGTCTCGAACGGCAGCTCCTCGCCCGCGTCAGGGGAGTCGCGGCGCTTGCGGGCCTCGTCGACCAGATCCTGCTCGGGGTTGAAGTCGCCCTCCTTGATCGGCCGGTCCAGCGCGTGGTCGCGCTCGCGCTCCATCTCGCTGGCGTACTCCAGCAGCGACGGCACCGAGGGCAGGAACACCGAGGCGATCTCGCCCCGGCGGCGGACCCGCACGAAACGGCCGATCGCCTGGGCGAAGAACAGGGGGGTGCTGGTGGAGGTCGCGTAGACGCCGACCATCAGCCGGGGCACGTCCACCCCCTCCGAGACCATGCGCACCGCGATCATCCAACGGTCGTCGGAGGCGGCGAACTGCTTGATCTTCTTGCTGGCGGTGGGGTCGTCGGAGAGGACCACGGTCGCGCCGCGCCCGGTGATCTGGCGCAGGATGCGCGCGTAGGCGCGCGCGTTCTCGTGGTCGGTGGCGATGACCAGCCCACCGGCGTCGGGGGTGGAGTTGCGGACCTCGGTGAGACGGCGGTCGGCCGCCGCCAGCACCTTCTTGATCCAGTCGCCCTTGGGGTCCAGCGCGGCCCGCCACGCCTGGGACATGGCGTCAGGGGTGAGCGGCTCGCCCAGGCGCGCGGCGAGCTCGTCGCCGGCCTTGGTCCGCCAGCGCATCTCGCCCGAGTAGGCCATGAAGATGACCGGGCGCACGACGCCGTCGGCCAGCGCGGGGGCGTAGCCGTAGCTGTAGTCCCAGGAGCAGCGCCGGACCCCGTTGTGGTCCTGGACGTAGTCGACGAAGGGGATGGGGTTGACGTCGGACCTGAACGGCGTACCGGTCAGCGACAACCGGCGCGCCGCCGGATCGAACGCCTCGCGCACCGCGTCCCCCCACGACAGGGCGTCGCCCGCGTGGTGGACCTCGTCGAAGATGACGAGGGTGCGGCGCGCCTCGGTCCGATTGCGGTGCAGCATCGGATGCGCGGCGACCTGCGCGTAGGTGACGGCCGCGCCGATGAACTGCTTGCCCAGCGCCCCCTGGCCGTTCTTGAACTCCGGGTCCAGCGCGATACCGAACCTGGCCGCCGCGTCCGCCCACTGCTTCTTCAGGTGCTCGGTGGGGCACACCACGGTGATCGAGCGCACCGTGTGCCGCGCGAGCAGCTCGCTGGCCAGCGTCAGGGCGAACGTGGTCTTGCCCGCGCCGGGCGTGGCGACCGCGAGGAAGTCACGTGGTTCGCGGCGGAAGTACTCCTCGAACGCCTCACGCTGCCAGGCCCGCAGGCTCCTCAGCCGTTCACCGGTGGTGGTTTCGACGAGCGTCATCGTGGAAATCCCCAGTTACTCACTCGGACGAGGTTATCCGGACGCGGGCCCGGGCGTGGACAGCACGAGCGTGCGGCACCGGTCAACGGCGCCTTTTCCACGGCCCTCCCCCGGACCGTCACCGCCCGGGGGAGGGCCCCGTCACGCTCACGGACCCGACAGTGCCGGATCGGCGCCGTCCGCGGGAGGCGGGGGAGCCTCGCCCGCGGGGGTCTGCGGCGCGGAGCCCATGGTGCTGTCGTTGAAGGGCATGTAGGGGTCCACCCACGGGAAGGCGACGTACCACAGGAACGCCGCCAGGGCCGCGGTCAGCCCCAGGAACAGCAGGAACTTCACCGGCCGGGGGCCGGGCAGGATACGCCAGATCAGGCCGTACACGTTCGGCTCACCCCTCGTCAGCTCTGCTCGGGCGCCATGTCGGCGATGTTGTCGGGCATGCCCTGGTCCTTGGGCCGGGTCTCGGTCAGCTCGGCGTGGACCACCAGTCGGTGGGCGTTTTGCAGCTTGGGGTGACAGGTGGTGATCGTCAGCAGCCTGCGCGAGGGGTCGTCGTTCTCCGGGTCGAAGGGGTCGGCCTCGACGACGCGCCACTGGTCGGGCGTGACCACCTCGGTCGCGATGACCTCGTAGGTGTAGAAGTTCCCGGCGTCCTCGACGACGATGTCGTCACCCTCGCCGAGCAGGTCCAGGTCCCAGAAGATCCCGGGGGTCCGGTGTCCCGCGACCGCGTAGTTGCCCACCTGGCCGGCCTGGGCGGAGTGCTCGTAGTGCCCGGGGCTGTAGCGGATGTCCTCGACCCCGGTCCCGTTGACGACGACCCAGTTCATGTCCAGTTCGGGGATGTAGAGCCGGCTGTTGGCCGACCCCGGCAACGGCTCGGAGTCGGGTCCCTGTGGCTGCTGCCACTGCTCCTCCAGCCCCTGGGCGAGCTGCGCCTGCTCCCGGTCGGTCTCGAACTGCTTGCCGTAGACCTGGTAGGCGGCGAAGAAGAGCATGATCAGGCCCGCCGTGAACAGCAGCTCCCCGAAGGTGCGGATGACACCGCGCACGACGTCGCCCACGGTGGGAGCGGCACGGCGGCGCCGGTTCCCCTTCCTACCGTGACCGCGCGTATCGCGCCGGCGCCGGCCTCCCCTGCCGTGCGACCGCCGTTCGGTTGTGGAAACCATGTGACCTACCCGTGGTGACGACCCTGGCCGGGCCGCGTGCCATCGGGGGCGGCAGCGGGACCCGGTACGCGGGTGTGACGAGATTCGGACCTCGGCTGAGTGTGCGGGGACACGACCGCCCCGGGGATTCCTCCACCCGTGGACCAAATGCCGTGTTCCGTCCCAGGGAGGGTACCGCGCCACGCCGCGCCCGGGCAGCCAATGCGGCGCAATCGGCGCGCGTCCCCGCGCGCCGACAACAGGCCGGGGCCGGGGCGGATCCCCGCGCCCCGGCCCCCGAATCCGCGATCCGGCCTGCTCAGGCCATCATCTCTTCGTAGATCTTCTTGCACTCGGGGCAGACCGGGAACTTCTTGGGGTCGCGGTTGGGCACCCACACCTTGCCGCACAGCGCGATCACCGGATTGCCGGTGACGGCGCTCTCGGTGATCTTGTCCTTCTGCACGTAGTGCGCGAACCGCTCGCGGTCGCCCCCGTCATGCGAGGTGTCCGGACGGGTCTCGCTGTCCGGAAGCACCTTGTTGAAGACGTCCATCATCGCCATAGTGCGCTCAACTCCTCCTACGTCCGGGTTCCACGGTATCCGGCCGCGCGACCGCGGTCAGTTCAACGACGGGTCGTCCGGGAACGTCGATACCAAGGCGAGATCCCCGCCCTGGCGGCGCAGCACCCGCGCCCACAGCGACTCCGGATCGGCGCAGAACACGTCCTCGACCTGTGCCGCTACGAGATACCAGGCCCCTTCGCGGATCTCGTCGAGAAGCTGGCCCGCGCCCCAGCCCGCGTACCCCGCGAAGACGCGCAGCGGGCCGACCCCGACCGCTCCGGCCGGGGAGGCGTCGAGGTCGACGGTCCCCACCCCGGCGATCGGGAAGGCCGCCCCCGTGGGGCCCAACGGGCTCCACCCGGGCGGCCGGGACCCGCTTGCCGACATCCCGAGCGCGAAGCCCGCGTCGGTCCCCACGGGACCGCCCATGAACATCACCCCGGGCTCGCTCGCGTAGGCGCCCCACTCCTCCAGCACCTCGGCCACGGGCAGGGTGGAGGGGCGGTTCACGACGACCCCGAGAGTCCCCTCCACGGGGTCGTCGTCGAGCACGAGGACCACGGCACGCCGGAAGTTGGGATCCTCCAGCAGTGGCGTCGCCACCAACAGCTGACCGACGAGGCTCGGCGAATCCATGTCCCCCTCATACCCTGCGCCCGTGACGGCCATCCGCGCCGCCGCGCCCGGGACGGGCGGCACCCCGCACGTCAGATCTGGGCCTGGCCCTCGCGCTGCGCGACCTCGCGCACCGCCTGGGCGACCCGCTGCGACAGGTCCTGGTGGAACACGCTCGGGATGATGTAGTGCGGTCCCAGCTCGTCGTCGGTGACGACGGCGGCCAGCGCGTCGGCCGCGGCGACCATCATGTCGGAGTTCACGGTGCGGCTCTGGGCGTCGAGCAGGCCCCGGAACACCCCGGGGAAGACGAGCACGTTGTTGATCTGGTTCGGGTAGTCGCTGCGACCGGTCGCGACGACGGCGGCGTGCAGGTGGGCGATCTCCGGGTCGATCTCGGGGTCGGGGTTGGCCAGCGCGAAGATGATCGAGTCGTCGTTCATCTCGGCGATGTCCTCGCCGTCGAGCAGGTTGGGCGCTGAGACGCCGATGAAGACATCGGCACCGCGCACCGCGCCCTTGAGGTCGCCGGCGTAGCCGTCGGGGTTGGTGTTGGCGGCGATCCACTCGAGGTTGGAGTCGAGGTCGGCGCGGCCGCGGTGGACCGCCCCGTGGATGTCGCAGACGACGATGTGCTTGGCTCCCGCGTGCATCAGCAGCTTGAGGATCGCGGTCCCGGCGGCGCCGGCGCCCGACATCGTGATGCGGACGTCGCCGAGCTCCTTGTTCACGACGCGCAGGGCGTTCTTCAGCGCGGCGAGCACGACGATCGCGGTGCCGTGCTGGTCGTCGTGGAACACCGGGATGTCCAGCAGCTCGCGCAGCCGGGCCTCGACCTCGAAGCAGCGAGGCGCGGAGATGTCCTCCAGGTTGATGCCGCCGAAGCCGGGGGCGATGACCTGGACGGTGCGGACGATCTCGTCGACGTCCTGGGTGTCCAGCGCGATCGGCCAGGCGTCGATGTCGGCGAACCGTTTGAACAGGGCGGCCTTGCCCTCCATGACCGGCATGGACGCCTCGGGGCCGATGTTGCCCAGCCCCAGCACGGCCGACCCGTCGGTGACGACCGCGACGCTGTTGCGCTTGATCGTCAGGCGGCGGGCGTCCTCGGGGTTGGCGGCGATGGCGGAGGAGACGCGCGCCACACCCGGCGTGTAGGCCATGGAGAGCTCGTCACGGTTGCGCAGCGGCACCTTCGACTTGATCTCGATCTTGCCGCCCAGGTGCATGAGGAACGTCCGGTCGCTGACCTTGTGGACGGTGACCCCCTCGATCGCCCCGAGGGCGTCGACGATCGCCTGCGCGTGGTCGGTGTCGCGGGCGGCGCAGGTGACGTCGATGCGGATCTTCTCGTGACCGGCGGAGGTGACGTCGAGCGCCGTGACGATACCCCCGACGTGCTCGACCGCGTGGGTCAGGCTGCTGACCGCACTGCCTTGTCCGTCCAGTTCCAGGCGGACGGTCATCGAGTAGGAGACGCTGGGAAGGGTGGCCACGAAAAGCTCCTCATGTTCACGGATGTGCGCGCTGGGCGCACCTTCATGGTGCCACTACCAGCGCTTGACCTGCGCGACGACCACCGTAGCGGGCATTCCATGACACTTCGGTTCCGCCCCTCGGACGTCTGTTTCCGCCCGTCGGGCCGCCCTGAGTGAAAAGCGACACACTCCGGCGCTACCCCTCGCCGGCCCGCTCACGGGCGAGCCGTTCGACGACGTCCACGCAGGTGTACAGGGGGACCGCGGTGGAGTCGAGGACCAGGTGGTACAGGCTCGGCTCGGCGGCGTCGGCCCGGTAGAAGCGCTGGACGTAGGCCGCCCGGGCCCGGTCGTTGTCCTCCAGCTCGCGCATCGTCGGCGGGCGCCACTCGGGTTCGTCCCCGACACGGCCGCGCATCAGCGCCTCCTCGTGCGCGGCGTCGCGCATCGCCGCGGCCTGCTTCAACCGCCGTTCCTTGGGGCCGTCCAGGCGGACGTGCAGCGCCGTGGGGTGCCTGGCCAGCAGGATCGCGGCGGCGCGGCCGAGCACGACACCGCCGACCCTGCCGACGGCGCCGATGAGCTGTTCGGTGTGGGCGACGAAGTCCCGGGCGTGGAGCAGCCTCCCATCGGCGTCGCAGACCCCCGCGAAGGTCGTGTCGGCGCCGCGGAGGAGGTCGCCTCCCGGAACCCGGCCCGCGCTGGCCAGCAGGCGGCCGATGCCCGTGGGCGCCCGGTCGTCGCGGGCCAGCGCCTCCGCCAGCGTGCACCCGATCCGGCGGGCCACCGCGCTGGGGATCGCCCGGTCCAGGAAGGGCACCTCCAGGCGTTCGGCGACGGCCGGGGCGACCAGGCTGCCGCCCGCTCCGTAGGTCGCGGAGATGGTCACCACGCAGGTCATCAGACCACCGCCTCGGTAGGACCCGGGCTCCTTCTGCCCAGGTCCTACCCCCTATCCCCGCGGGTCAGACCGGTGGCGCGGGTCCGCGCGCGACCGCGCCCCCGCGAACCGGCCCCGGTGCTTAGAAGAGCGCGGAGGTGAGGGCGCGGCGGGCCTTGGCCACCCGCGGGTCCCCCGGCGGCAGCACCTCGAACAGGCCGAGCAGGTGGGTGCGGGCGCGGTCGCGCTCCTCGTCGCGGGTGCGCCGGACGGTCTCGACGAGACGGGCGAAGGCGTCCTCGAACTTGCCCCCGTACATGTCGATGTCGGCGACCTTGCACTGGGCGTCGACGTCGGCGGGGTCGTCGGCCGCGGCCTTGCGCACGGCGTTGGCGTCGAGCCCGTGGACCCGGGCGATGAGCCGCACCTGGGCGAGCCCGGTCTTGGCGGTCTCGTCGCCGGGGTCGGCTTCGAGCAGACGGGTGTAGACCTGCTCGGCCGCCGCGTAGTCACCGCGCTGGACGGCGGCGGCGGCCTCGGCCTGGGCCGAGGAGCCGGACGGTTCCTCGGGCTGCCCGGGCGCCTCCTGCTCCCCCAGCCCGGTGTAGTCCTGCGGCAACACCCCCTGTTGGCGCAGACCCTCGAAGATCTGGGAGAGCCACTCGCGCAGCTGTTCCTCCGTCGCTCCACCGGTGGGCCCCGGGACGACCTGGCCGCCGATGACCATGGCGACCATGGGCACCGTCGGGGCGCGCAGCGCCTGGGCGAGCTGCGGGGTGGCCTCGGTGTCGATCTTGGCGAGGAACCACTGGCCGCCGGCGCCGACGGCCAACCGGTCGAGGGCGGCCTCGACCTGCTTGGCCTGTTCGGACCAGTTGGCCAGGACCGCCAGGACGACGGGGGCGCGCAACGACCGTTCGAGGACCTCGGTCTGGAAGTTCTCCTCGGTGATGTCGATCGCGTAGGGGTTGGCGGTACCGGAGGACGCCTCGGCCTGCCGTTTGGCCTCGCGTTCCAAGGCCGCCTTGCGAGCTCCGAGGTCGACCGCGCTCTGCATGGAGAAGTCCGAAGGCTGCATGTGTCCCATCCTGCCGTATTCGACGCGGGCCCGCCCAACGCCGCGTGGGGCCCGGCCCCTCGGCGTCCCCCTTCCCCTCAGGAGCGCGACATCTCTCCGTCAATGCCGTCACTCCCGGCGACCGAATGCGACACTGGGTAATCATTCGGTTGTGCCTACCGGAGGATCGCATGCCCAGTTCGTCCCCGTGGAGCCGAGCCGGTCTGGTGGCCGTCGCCTGCGCGACCGCGCTGGCCACCGGAGGCCCGGCGGTCGCCGCCGCGCCGGGGACACCCTCCGCTCCCCTGCCGGGCGAGGAGGGGGGAACCGGAGGACCGCCGCCCCTGTTACGGCCCGCACTGGACCACCACGGTCGCCGATGGCCGGGTGTGGCGGGTCCACGGGCGGTACTGCCCCGACTGGGCCCCCGACAACCGCGTCCCCGTGCACGCCCGTCCCACGCCCGACAGCGAGGTCCTCGACCATCTCGACGTCTTCGCGGAGTCGTGGTTCCACTGTCAGGAACGAGGAGCCTTGACGCGCCTGGGTCCGGCGTCGAGCACCTGGTGGGCGGCCGCCGAGTCCCCCGGACGGGTCCGCGGCTGGGTCAGCCAGGTCTACTTCCGTGGGGCGCCGGACGACACCCCCGACGGTGGCCTGGAGTTCTGCCGCGCCGACGACCGGCGCGGCATGTCCCGGACGGTGCCCGATCCGGTCCCGGTGGCCGTCCCCTGGCGCCACGCCGGGGGACGGTGAGGGGCGCCGGGGTCAGAAGCGGGGGTCCTCGGTGTAGGTGCCGAACTCCTCGCCCATCGTCGCGCAGATCTCGCCGAGCGTCGCCTCGGCGCGGACCGCCTCCATGATGAAGGGGATCAGGTTGGGCCGGCCGGGGTCGCGCACCGCCGTGAGCAGGGAGGCCAGCGCGGCGTCGACGGCCGCGCCGTCGCGCTCGGCCCGGCGCCGGGCGAGCAGCCGCCGCTGTTCGCGTTCGACCTCGTGTCCGACCCGGAGGATCTCCAGCTCGCCGGAGACCGTGCCGGTGTGGCAGTTGACCCCGACGACGCGCTTGTCGCCCTTCTCGACCGCCTGCTGGTAGCGGAAGGCCGACTCGGCGATCTCGGAGCTGAACCAGCCCTCGGCGATGCCCGCCAGGATGCCCGAGGTCATCGGTCCGATCTCGTGCTCCGCCTGCTCGCCGCCCCCCATCCGCAGGATCCGTTCGAAGATCCGCTCGGCCTCGGCCTCGATCCGGTCGGTCAGCGCCTCGACGTACCAGGAACCGCCGAGCGGGTCGGCGACGTTGGCGACGCCGGTCTCCTCCATGAGCACCTGCTGGGTGCGCAGCGCGATCTCGGCCGCCTGTTCGGTGGGCAGCGCCAGCGTCTCGTCCAGCGCGTTGGTGTGCAGGGAGTTGGTGCCGCCGAGTACGGCCGCCAGCGCCTCCACCGCCGTGCGCACGACGTTGTTGTAGGGCTGCTGGGCGGTCAACGAGACGCCGGCGGTCTGGGTGTGGAAGCGCAGCCACTGCGCCTTGGGGCTGGTGGCGCCGTAGCGGTCGCGCATCCAGCGGGCCCAGATACGCCGGGCGGCGCGGAACTTGGCGATCTCCTCGAAGAAGTCCACGTGGGCGTCGAAGAAGAACGACAGGCCCGGCGCGAAGGTGTCGACGTCGAGCCCGCGGGACAGGCCGAGTTCGACGTAGCCGAAGCCGTCGGCGAGGGTGAACGCGAGCTCCTGGGCGGCCGTCGCGCCGGCCTCGCGGATGTGATAGCCCGACACCGACAACGGTTTGAAGGCGGGGATCTCGGCGGCGCAGTACTCCATGAGGTCGCCGATGAGGCGCAGGTGCGGCTGCGGGGGGTACAGCCACTCCTTCTGCGCGATGTACTCCTTGAAGATGTCGGTCTGGAGGGTCCCGTTGAGCGAACCGGGATCGACGCCCTGGCGTTCGGCCGCGACCAGGTACATGCAGAACATCGGGACGGCCGGCCCGCTGATCGTCATGGAGGTGGTGATCTCGCCGAGGGGGATCCCGTCGAAGAGGACGTCCATGTCGGCCGCCGAGTCGATGGCCACACCGCAGTGCCCGACCTCGCCGAGGGCGTGCGGATCGTCGGAGTCGCGACCCATCAGGGTGGGCATGTCGAAGGCGACGGAGAGCCCACCGCCCCCGGAGGCCAGGATCATCTTGTAGCGCTCGTTGGTCTGTACCGCGTTGCCGAATCCGGCGAACTGGCGGATGGTCCAGGTGCGTCCCCGGTAACCGGTGGGGTGCAGTCCCCTGGTGAAGGGGAACTCGCCCGGCCAGCCGATGCGCTCGAAACCGGGGATCACGGCCCCTTCGGGCGGCCCGTAGACCGGTTCGACCTCCTCGCCGGAGAGGGTCGTGAAGTCCGCGTCCCGTTTGCGAGCGGCGTCGTAGCGCGCCTGCCAGCGGGCGCGCCCCGCCTCGATGTCCTCAGCCATACGCTAATAGTAGGACTTCCTACTAAAAGTAGGTAGTAGGACGTGCAAGGAAATGCGACGAGCCCTCAGACCGCCCCGGATCCCGCACCGTCCGGGAAGTCCCCGAAGCCGACCCGCAGCTTCCTCAGCGCCACGTGCAGCTCCTGTAGCTCCTCGGCGGAGTAGCAGTCGAGTCCGAAGTCCATGGCGAGCAGGTCGCGGGTGGCGTGTTCGACCACCTCGCGCCCCTCGTCGGTGATCTCGGCCAGGGTGCCGCGGCCGTCGCTGGGGTTGGGGCGCCGCCGGACGAACCCCTGACGCTCCAGGCGGTCGATGGTGTTGGTGACGCTGGTGGGATGGACCATGAGCCTCTCGCCGATCTTGCCGAGCGGAAGCGCTCCCGTGGAGCTGAAGGTCAGCAGCACCAGGGCCTCGTAACGGGCGAACGTCAGCCCGTAGGGCTTAAGGGTGGCGTCGAGCTGGCCGATGAGGATCTGCTGCGCCCGCATGATCGAGGTGACCGCGGCCATCGCGGGCGAGGGACCCCAACGGTGCGCCCAGTTCTCGTGAGCGCGTTCGATCGGGTCGAACGGAAGGTTCAGCGGGTTTCCCACAGGCACACTGTATCGATCCACCGGCATGGGATAGCTCCCCCGCGGTCGTTCAAGCCCTCGCGCCGGCCGACTTCGGCCAATGCGCCGGGGGAATCCCCGCCAGGGCGGTCCGCCCAGCTCACGCGCCCATCACGACGGGGAGTCGGCCCATCACCCACGGCGCCCACGGGAAAACCCCCGAACGCTCATTGACCCTCCGAGAAACTAATAGTTAAGTTTCCTAAAAATTAGAAGCACCGGCTCAGGAGGGCTCCATGCCCATTGCGCGCCGGTCGGCCGAGGAGGCACCGCAGTGCCGCGGACCGCCTCGCCGCCCCACCTCACGTCACCGAACGGTGTCCACCCGCGCCACTCCTCCGCTTCCGGTGATCCCCGGACCGCCGGATTCCCCGCACCCACTCGCGAAGCAGGAGACGTACGAACGTGAGAAGCCCCCGCAAACGATGGCTCGTGGCCGCAGCCGCCGCGCTCCTCGCCCTACCCACCACGCTGACGGCCGCCCCCGCCGCCGCGGCCCCCTCCGACGTCACCGTCGTCTACACCGAAGGCGATCGCTGGAACACCGGCTACAGCGGCCAGTTCACCATCGCCAACGCCTCCTCCGCCCCATTGACGGACTGGACCATCGAGTTCACCCTGCCCGCCGGCGCCAGCGTGACCAGCCTGTGGAACGCGACGATGCGCCGTTCCGGCAGCACCTACGTCTTGACCCCGCCCTCCTGGGGCGCGCCCGTGCCCGCCGGCGGGTCCTACGGCATCGGCTTCAACGGCGCGTTCAGCGGAGGCGAGACCGCCCCGGTGACCTGCACCATCAACGGGGCTCCCTGCGCGGGCGGCGCCGGGGAGGACGACACCACCCCGCCGAGCGCGCCCAGCGGACTGCGGGCGACCGACGTCACCTCCACGTCGGTCACGCTCTCCTGGAACGCCGCCCAGGACAACGTCGGCGTGGCCGGCTACGAGGTCCTCCAGGGCGGGGAGGTGGTGCGTTCGACCGTCGGCACCGCCACCACCGCCACCGTCGGCGGGCTCTCGCCCGACACCGAGTACTCCTACTCGGTACGCGCCTACGACGCCGCGGGGAACCGCTCGGCGGCCAGCACCCCGATCACGACGCGCACCGGGGAACAGGGCGGCGGCCCCGGCCCCGCCGCAGAGGTGCGGGTCGGCTACTTCACCCAGTGGGGCATCTACGGCCGCGACTACCTGGTCCAGGACATGGACCGCAGCGGGACCGCCGAGAAGCTGACCCACATCAACTACGCCTTCGCCAACGTCTCGGCCGACGGGCAGTGCTTCCAGGCCAACCAGGCCGGTGTGGGTGACGCCTACGCCGACTACGGCCGCTCCTTCGGCGCCGCCGACAGCGTCGACGGTGTCGGGGACACCTGGGACCAGGCGCTGCGCGGCAACTTCAACCAGTTGCGGGAGCTGAAGGAGAAGCACCCGCACCTGAAGGTGAACATCTCCATCGGCGGGTGGACCTGGTCGCGTCACCTCTCCGACGCCGCCCTGACCGACGCCTCCCGCGAGCGTGTCGTGCGCTCCTGCATCGACATGTACCTCCGCGGCAACCTGCCGGTGATCGACGGCGCCGGCGGACCGGGGTCGGCCTACGGCATCTTCGACGGCATCGACCTGGACTGGGAGTGGCCCGGCTCGGAGGGCCACGAGCACAACACCGTGCGACCCGAGGACAAGGAGAACTTCACGGCGCTGGTGCAGGAGTTCCGCGACCAGCTCGACGCCCTTGAGGCCGAGACCGGACGCACCTTCGAGCTGACCTCGTTCATGCCCGCCGACCCCGAGAAGATCGACGCCGGCTACGAGGTCGCCGAGATCATGCCGAACTTCGACTTCGTCACCGTGCAGGGCTACGACTTCCACGGGGGCTGGGACAGCGCCACCGGTCACCAGTCGAACCTGCGACTGGCCGAAGGGGACCCCGGGCCCCGGCTGTTCAGCTCCGAGATCGCGGTGGACGCCTGGATCGAACGCGGCGCCAAGGCGGAAGACCTCGTGCTCGGCGTGCCCTTCTACGGACGCGGTTGGAGGGGCGTCTCCGCCGGGCCGGCGGGCGACGGGATGTTCCAGCCGGCGAGCGGGCCGGCCCCGGGAACCTATGAGGCCGGGATCGAGGACTGGAAGAAGCTGAAGAACCTTCAGGGCTATGAGCTGTACCGCGACGACGCCGCAGGCGCCGCGTGGCTGTACAACGGCGACACGCTGTGGACCTACGACGACGAGACGTCGATGGCCCAGAAGGCCGACTGGGCGCAGGAACGCGGCCTCGGCGGCGTGATGGTGTGGTCGGTGGACGGCGACGACGCGCAGGGCAGCCTCATGGCCGCCTTGGACCAGGCACTCGACAACTGACGGTTTCCTCCCGACCGGATCCGGGCCCCTTCCTCTCGGATCCTCGGCGGCGGTCCCGGTGCGGCGGGACCGCCGCCCCCTTTTTCCCGGTGCCGCTATCGATCCATTCCGCTCTCTGTCAAGACAGATCGATGGCCGGTTACGGACGTTGTGCGTAGCACCATTCCCGGACCACTCCATTGACCCCGGAAAAAACTAATAGTTAAGTTTCCTAAAAATTAGCGCCCCGCTCAGAGACGGAGACGCCTTCCCCATGCCCCTGTCCCGCACCCCCCGATCCCCCGCGCGGCTCGCCACGGCGGCCGCGGTCCTCCTGTTGGCGCCCCTCGCCCCGTTGGCCCACGCGCAGTCGGCCGCCGCCGACACCGTGGAGGGACGGGTCACCGTCACCCAGACCGAGAACTCCCGCTGGCCCAGCGGCTACCAGGCCCAGATCACCATCACCAACGGCACCGACGCGCCGCTGGCGGACTGGGCCATCGAGTTCGCGCTCCCCGAGGGGGCGAAGGTCCACCAGATGTGGAACGCCACCCTGGAAACGGACGCCGACGGCTACACCGTCACCCCGCCGCGCTGGGGCGCCACCGTCCCCGCGGGGGGAAGCTACACCTTCGGCTACAACGGCGCCTTCTCCGGCGGCGAGACCGCCTTCACCACCTGCACCGTCAACGGCGCCCCCTGTGACGGCGGGCCCGGCGAACCGGAGGAACCCGAGTACCGCCAGGTCGGCTACTTCACCCAATGGGGCGCGGCCGACCGCGGCTACCTGGTCAAGGACCTCGCCGAGAGCGGGCAGGCCGAACGCCTCACCCACATCAACTACGCCTTCGCCAACCTCGACGAGGACGGGCGCTGCTTCATCACCGACGAGGACGGCCAGGGTGACGCCTACGCCGACTACGGCCAGACCTACGGCGCCGCCGACTCCGTCGACGGCGTGGCCGACGACCCCGACCAGCCGCTGCGCGGCACCTTCAACCAGCTCCGCAAACTGAAGGAGGCCAACCCCGGCCTGCGGGTCAACATCGCGATCGGCGGCTGGGCCTGGTCGGACCACTTCTCCACCGCCGCGCTGCCGGAGAACCGCGAGGCCGCCGTCAAGTCGTGCATCGACCTGTACCTGCGCGGCGACCTGCCCGAGCTCAACGGTGCCGGTGGCGAGGGCGCGGCGGCCGGCCTGTTCGACGGCATCGACCTCGACTGGGAGTGGCCCGGCACCGAGGGCGAGCCCGGCAACATCATCCGCCCCGAGGACAAGGAGAACTTCACCGGCCTCGTGCAGGAGTTCCGCGACCAGCTCGACGAGCTGGAGCGTGAGGAGGGGCGCGAGTTCGGCCTGACCGCGTTCGTCCCCGCCAACACCGGGGCCATCGACGCCGGCTACGAGGTGGACAAGCTGGTCGAGGAGTTCGACTTCCTCAACGTGCAGGGCTACGACTTCTCCGGCGCCTGGGACCGCACCGCCGGACACCAGTCCAACGTCCGGGTGCCCGAGGGCGACCCCGCGGCGACCCCGCGCAGCTACGAGACCGTCATCCAGGCCTACCTGGACCGCGGTGCCGAGCCCGAGGACCTGGTCATGGGCGTTCCCTTCTACGGGCGCGGCTGGACCGGCGTGGAACCCGGCCCGCAGGGCAACGGCCTGTGGGGCGCCGCCCAGGGAGGCGCGCCCGGCGTGTGGGAACCCGGCTTCAACGACTACAAGGTCCTCAAGGAGTTCGTCGGACAGGACGGATTCGAGCTGTACCGCGACGACCACGCCGGGACCGCCTGGCTGTACAACGGCACCGACTTCTGGAACTTCGACGACCCGACGGCCATCGCGCAGAAGGCCGCCTGGGTGCGGGAGAAGGGCCTGTCGGGGATCATGACCTGGTCCCTGGACGGTGACGACGAGCAGGGCAGCCTGGTCCGCGCCTTCGACGGCGAGCTGAACGGACGCGGCTGACCACACGTCCCCGAGACGACAGGGGGAGGCGGCGCGGACGCGCCGCCTCCCCCTCCGCGTCCGCGCCGCCCCTCGACGCGCCGGGCTCAGCCCTGCGCCGCGCCCGGTTCCCCGCCCTTGGTCTCGGCGACGAAGCGGCGCACGAAGAGGAACGACAGCAGCGCCATCCCCGCGTAGACCAGGTAGGTACCCGACAGGCTCCACTCCCGCAGCCCCGGGAAGGAGACCGAGACCAGCCAGTCGGCGATCCACCGCACCGCCGTCGCCGCTCCCAGCGCCGCGGACCTGATCGAGATCGGGAACACCTCCCCCAGGAGCACCCACAGGATGGCGCCCCAGGAGGCGGCGTAGCAGAACACGAACAGGTCGACCGACACCAACGCGACGACGCCCCAGCCCCCCGGCGGGGACACCGCCCCGTCCGCCGACCGCGCGTGCGCGAACGCCCAGGCCGTCACCAGCAGCGCGGCGGCGACGCCCAGGGACCCGGCCATCAGCAGTGGCCGGCGCCCCAACCGGTCGATCAGGAGCAGCGCCACCACCGTGCCGGCGATGTTGACGAACGAGGTCACCAGCGACATGGACAGCGACCGCGCCTCACCGAACCCGACCGAATGCCACAGCGACGTCGAGTAGGAGAAGACCGCGTTGATGCCGACGAACTGTTGGAGGGCCGCGAAGACGACGCCCACCCACACGATCGGCAGCAGACCGGCGGAACCCAGGAGGTCACGCAGACGGGGCCGGGGCGCCGCGCCCCGTTCCCGCCGGATCCTCTCGACCTCCCGCGCCGGGGCGGCGCTCCCCAGCCGCCGCAGACTCCGGCGCGCCCGGTCCAGGCGTCCCGTTCCGGCGAGGAAACGCGGCGATTCGGGAAGGGACAGGCTCAGCACGTAGTACAGGACCGCCGGCACCAGGCCCAGAGCGGGCATCCACCGCCAGGCCGGGAACGGTCCCAGCTCATCGCCCGCGCTGCCGCCCGCCGCCGTGACCGGCAGCAGGTTGACGACCTGTGACACGGTGATCCCCACGACGACCGCCATCTGCTGGAGCGAGGCCATGCGCCCCCGCAGCCGTGGCGGGGCGATCTCGGCGATGTAGGCCGACGTGACGACCGAGGCCACCCCGATCGCGGCCCCCGCCAGGACCCGAAACCCCCACAGCACCGCCGGGGAGGGCGCCGACGCCGCGCCCGCGGCGCCGAGCACGTAGAGTCCCGCGGCCGGCCACATGCCCCGGATCCGGCCGACGTGGTCGGCGATCCGGCCGGAGAAGGCCGCCCCCACGCCGACGGCGCCGGGACCGGCGCCGAAAGTCCCCCCGATCGCGTCCACCGCGCCGTCGACCACCGAGTTGTCGTAACCGAAGACGAACCCGCCCTTGGACGCCGCCGCCGCGTAGTACCAGAGCCGCGCCTCGCCGCCGCGCGCACTCCCCGTTGCCGCCATCGTGCCCTCCCCCGGCGAGCCGACGCTCCCGAGGACATCATCGCCACCGGCGGGCACGCCGCGACGGCGCGGCACGGCGCCCCCGGCTCAGGGGGCGGGTCAGGCCAGGGAGGCGAGCAGCTCGTCGGCTGCGGTGTAGGGGTCGAGGCGTCCCGCGGCGACCCGCGCGCCGAGCTGGTCGAGGTCGGCCCGCCCGTCGAGGTCGCCCGTGCGGGACCGCAACTCGGCGAGGACGATCCCGACGATCTCCTCCCGCGCCCTGGCCCGCCGGCGACGGTCGCCCTCGCCGCTGTCGTCGAGGTAGCGGGCGTGCAGGTCGAGCCGCTCCACCAGCTCATCGACCCCCTTGCCCTCGGCCGCGACCGTGCTGACGACCGGAGGACGCCATCCGCCGGGTTCCAAGGCGGCCTGGGCCGTCATCTGACGCAGGTCGCGCACCGTGGCGCGGGCCCCGTCACGGTCGGCCTTGTTGACGACGAGGAGGTCGGCGATCTCCAGGACGCCGGCCTTGGCCGCCTGGATGCCGTCGCCCATCCCGGGGGCGAGCAGGACCACCGTGGTGTCGGCGTGCGCGGCGATGTCCACCTCGGCCTGGCCGACCCCGACCGTCTCGACCAGGATCGTGTCGTAGCCGGCCGCGTCCAAAACCCGCAGGGCGTGCGGGGTCGCCCAGGACAGTCCGCCCAGGTGCCCCCTGCTGGCCATGGAGCGGATGAACACACCCGCGTCCCCGGCGTGCTCCTGCATGCGCACCCGGTCGCCGAGCAACGCGCCCCCGGTGAAGGGCGAGGAGGGATCGACCGCCAGGACCCCCACGGTCTCCCCTCGGGCGCGCAACGCGGTGACGAGGGCGCTGGTCGAGGTGGACTTGCCGACACCCGGCGCGCCGGTCAACCCGATGACCCTGGCCCGACCGCCGTGCGGCGCCAGCCGGGCCATGATCTCCCGCAGGGCCGGGGAGGCGTTCTCGACCAGGGTGATCGCCCGCGCGACGGCACGCCGGTCCCGGCGCAGCGCGCGGTCGACGAGCTCACCGACATCCATGGGTTCCTCCAGCCAGGTCGGACGGCCCCTCGCGGCCGGTGTCGCGGATCCGATCGGACCCGCGACACCGGATGACGGAAGGGGACCTCAGGACGCGGGAACGCGCAGCAGCAGCGCGTCGCCCTGGCCGCCACCGCCGCACAGCGCGGCGGCGCCCAGTCCGCCACCACGCCGGCGCAGTTCGTGGGCCAGGTGCACGACGATGCGGGCCCCGGAGACACCGATGGGGTGGCCCAGCGCGATCGCGCCGCCGTTGACGTTGACGATCTCCTCGGAGACGCCGAGGTCGCGCATCGACTGCACGGCGACGCTGGCGAACGCCTCGTTGATCTCGATGAGGTCGAGGGCGGAGACGTCGAGCCCCGCCTTGCCCACGGCGTGCCGGATCGCGTTGGAGGGCTGCGACTGCAACGAGTTGTCCGGGCCGGCGACGTTGCCGTGGGCGCCGATCTCGGCGAGGACGTCGCACCCGAGTTCCTCGGCCTTGGCCCGGCTCATGACGACGACCGCGCACGCGCCGTCGGAGATCTGGGAGGAGGAACCGGCCGTGATCGTGCCCTCGGGGGCGAAGGCCGGGCGCAGCCGGGCCAGCGTCTCCTCGGTGGTGTCGGCGCGCACCCCCTCGTCCTGGGCGAAGATCCGCGGCTCGCCCTTGCGCTGCGGGATCTCCACCGGCACGATCTCCGCGTCGAAGCGGCCGTCCTTGATCGCCGCCGCGGCGCGCTGGTGGGAGCGGGCCGCGAACGCGTCCTGCTCCGCGCGGGTGATTCCCAGCCGGGTGTTGTGCCGTTCGGTGGAGGCGCCCATCGAGTCGCCGTCGAAGGCGTCGGTGAGGCCGTCGTGCGCCGTGGCGTCGAGGACCTCGATCGAACCGTACTTGTAGCCGTGGCGGGCCTTGGGCAGCAGGTGGGGCGCGTTGGTCATGGACTCCATGCCACCGGCGACGACGACGTCGAACTCGCCCGCGGCGATGAGCTGGTCGGCGAGCGCGATCGCGTCGAGCCCCGACAGGCACACCTTGTTGATGGTCAACGAGGGCACGTTCATCGGGACGCCCGCCTTGACCGCGGCCTGGCGGGAGGGGATCTGCCCCTGACCGGCCTGGAGGACCTGGCCCATGATCACGTAGTCGACCCGATCCCCGCCGATCCCGGCGCGCTCCAGCGCGGCCTTGATGGCGATCGCCCCCAGGTCGACCGCGGAGAAGCCGGCCAGCGACCCGAGCAGCCGCCCGATGGGGGTACGAGCTCCGCTGACGATGACAGAACCGGGCATGGGCGAGCCTCCATAATGTGCGTCACACCTGATCTGACACCATACATACACGCCGTTCGCCCATCGCCGGGAGGTCGAAGACCGTGTTCACCCGCATCGACCATGTCGGAATCGCCTGCCGTGACCTCGACGCCGCCGTCGCCTTCTACCGCCGCACCTACGGCTTCGAGGTGACGCACGAGGAGGTCAACGAGGAGCAGGGCGTGCGCGAGGCGATGCTCCGGGTCAACGGCACCGACGACGGTGGCGCCACCTACCTCCAGCTGCTCGAACCGATCCGCGAGGACTCGCCGGTGGCCCGCTTCCTCGACAGGAACGGCGAGGGGGTGCACCACGTCGCGTTCGGCACCTCCGACGTCGCGGGCGCCGCCGCGGCGGTGGGCGACCGGGGGGTGCGGGTGCTCGACGAGCGACCGCGGCACGGTTCGATGGGGTCCTCGATCGTGTTCCTGCACCCGAAGGACTGCGGTGGGGTGCTCACCGAGCTGGTACAGGCCGCGGGGAGCGACGACGCGGGTGAGAGCGAGGGGACGCAGGGTACGGCGGTGTAACTCAACCGTCACTTTTTCCGTTTCCGCACGTCCGCCCCCTCTCCTGGGGGAGACGGTCATGACTTCTCCCCCAACGCCCCCTTCCGTGCGCATCAGGGCTTGATAAAGTCTGCTAGTCGCCATGTCCCGTCATGGACTGAAGCGACCTCTGTCCCTCGCCGGTTCAGATTGATACGCCTTCGGGTCGGCGACGGCCACGTCCACACCTGGGATTCACCTCCATCCCCCCAATGGAGTGAACTTCACCATGCGAATCGACCTCCCGGAGTACGCTCCCAGGCAGTGCCCCCCGGAATGAGGCGTGTTCGACCGGCCTCGCCCGGACGCCGTGACGCCCGCTCCCCGACTCGAAACGCAACATCCGTCAATGTAGCCGTCTCGTCACCGTTCAGGATTCCGCCACATGTCGTCCGATATTGACGCCCAGCTCAGCAACTTCTTCGAGGAAAGCAACCAGCCTCCCGAGTTCGACGTGGTCCTGCGCGGCTTCGATCGGGCCCAGGTCGAAACCTACATCGCGCAGCTCAAGAGCGACCTCCACCGCTCCAAGGAAGAGATCCAAAAGCACCGCAAGGAGCTGAGCGAGGCCCGGAGCCAGCTTCAGGAGCAGGAGCGTCCCACCTACTCCGGTCTGGGCGCGCGCATCGAGCAGCTTCTCCGCCTCGCCGAGGAGCAGGCCACCGAACTCGTGCAGGGCGCGCGGGCCGAGTCCAACGACATCAAGGCCGCGGCCAAGATCGAGGCCGCCGAGATGCGCGCCGCCGCGGAGAACGAGGCCACCGAGCTGCGGACGACCGCGCAGCGCGAGGCCGATGAGATGCGCACGTCGGCCGAGAGCGAGGCCGACGACATCCGCACGGCGGCCCGCCGCGAGGCCGACGAGCTGGCCTCCACCACCGAGCGCGAGGTCCAGAAGAAGCGTTCGGCCGTCGACCACGAGATCGCCGAGAAGCGCGCCACCTTCGAGGGCGAGATCGCCAAGCTGCGCACGACCACCGAGCGCGAGTGCGCTCAGGCCCGCGCCTCGGCCAAGCGCGAGCGCGACGAGACCCTGCAGGCCGCCAAGCGCCAGGCCGACGAGCTCCGCGCCCAGGCTCAGCGCCTGCTGGAGGAGAGCGAGGCCAAGCGCGCCCAGGACGAGGCCGAGTTCGAGATCCAGCTCGCCAACCGTCGCGAGGAGGCCGAGCGGCAGGACGCCGAGCGCCTCGCCGCCGCCCAGGCCGCCACCCAGAAGCTGGTGGCCGAGGCCGAGGAGCGCGCCGCCAGCGCCGAGCAGCGGGCCACCAAGGCCAGCGCGCAGGCCGAGCAGACCCGCCGCGACGCCGAGCAGCACGCCAAGCAGCTCGTCGCCAACGCCAAGAAGAACGCCGAGCAGATCAGCAGCGAGGCCAAGTCCAAGGCCGAGCACCTGGTCAGCGACGCCAAGTCCGAGGCCGACCGCATCCTGACGGCCGCCCGCCAGCAGGTCGACGAGCTCACCCGCCAGCGCGACAGCATCCAGTCGCACCTGGCCCAGCTGCGGCAGCTTCTCGGTGGCGGTGGCGGCGCCGACTTCGCGGCGATGCCCGCCGCCCCGGCCGCCCCGCCGGTCGCCGCGGCGCCGGTCGAGGAGCCCGTCGCGATCGAGGCCAAGGCCGACTCCCAGCAGGCCAACGGGCACAAGCAGACCGTGCCCGGCAAGCCCAAGGGCTCCGACGACGAGGACTGGTGGCAGGAGTAGCGCCTCCGGCGCCACGCCGAATCCACGAGCGGGGGCGGGCCCGGTTCCCTCGAACCGGGCCCGCCCCCGCCGCGTCACCGGGGCCGTGGAGTCACAGCACGTCCTTGGTGTACTCGCCGTCCCACTCGGTGGGCAGCGGGTACGCCTTCGGCGCGACCCTGCGGACCACCTCGTCGAGCACGGTCCGCACGTAGGGCTCGCCGACCCACAGGTGCTTGGCTCCGGGGACCCCGACGACCTCGGCCTGCGGGATGCGGGCGAAGCGCGCCCGCGCCTCCTCCGGGCGCAGGTAGTCATCGAACTCCGGCACGAGCGCGACCACCGGTTTGCCCGACTGTGCCCAGACGTCCATGTCGGCGTCGCCCGCGCGGTGCAGCGGCGGTGACAGCAGGATGGCGCCCTCCACCTCGGGGTCGCAGCCCCACTTGAGCGCGAGCTCGGTGCCGAAGGACCATCCCAGCAGCCAGGGGCGGGGCAGCCCCTCGAACTCGACGTACTCGATCGCGGCGGCGACGTCGTGCCGCTCGGTCTCGCCCTCGCCGAACGTCCCCTCGCTGGTGCCGTGCCGCGACGTCGTGCCGCGCGTGTTGAACCGCAGTACCGCGATGTCGGCCAGGGCCGGCAGCCGGAAGGACGCCTTGCGCAGGACGTGGCTGTCCATCATGCCTTCGGCGGTGGGCAGCGGGTGCAGGCACACCAGCGTCGCCACGGGGTCGGACTCGGGGGGCAGGGCCAGTTCCCCGATGAGTCGCAGCCCGTCGGCGGTGTGCAGGGTGATGGGGCTGCGGCGGGCCGGCAGGATCGTGCTCGCGCGGATCTCCATGGGTCCTTCCGGGGGCGAGGTCCGCGGCGGATCAGCGCCGCGGATAGCGAACGGTGCGGTGGGTGCGCCGGTCCCAGCAGGAGGAGTGCCAGTGTCGGCGGTCCTCCCCGTTGCCGTAGGGCCGCCAGGCGACGACGTGCGCCATACCGGGCGGGATCTCCTGGTGGCATCCCGGGCAGCGGTAGACCTTGAGGGCCGCGGCGCCGCTGATCCGCCGTAGCGCCCATTCGCCGTCGGGACCGGTCTCCCGGCGTTCACCACCGGTGATGCGCAGGATGAGGGATTCCGAGGCCTCGGGACTGTGCTGAGGGCGGCCTTCCCTACGGCGGGGGACATTGCGACGCGGGCTCACGTTTCCAGGGTAGGAGAACCGGGCGACCAGGCCGAACCGGTGCCCCGAGGAGGAGCCGGGCCGCGCGGGCCCGGACGGGCCCGCGCGGCGGGAGGCTCAGCGCAGCGTCTGACGCCCCTGCGCGACCAGGGCGGCCAGCAGCGACGACGCGGGGACCGCCCCCGGCGCGAGCTCGGGGTGGACCTTCGCCAGCGTCTCGGCCACGGAGGCGACCCCACGCTCGTCGAGCATCTCGATCGGCCCCGTGGGGTAGCCGCACCCGAACCGCATGGCGGTGTCGACGTCGTCGGCCGTGGCGTACCCCGAGCCGACCATGCGCAGCGCGTCATCGATGTGCGGGGCCAGCAGCAGGTCGGCCAGTTCCGGGGTGCCGGGGGGCGTGGGGAGCTTGACGCTGCCCCCGACCGGCTGGACCGCGGTCTCGCGCGCGTCGGAGTGGACGTAGAAACCGCGTCCGGTCTTGCGGCCGAGCAGACCGGCCGCGACCATGCGGCGCAACAGCGGGGCCGCGGCGTAACGCGGGGTGCGGAACTCCTCCCACAGCACGTCCATCACGGCCAGGCAGACGTCGAGGCCGACGAGGTCCAGCAGGGCCAGCGGCCCCATCGGCAGTTTCGCGGCCTCGACGATCGCCGCGTCGATCTCCTCCCTGGAGGCGACGCCACGTTCGTAGAGCAGGACCGCGTGGTTGAGGTAGGGCACGAGCAGGGCGTTGGCGACGAACCCCGCCCGGTCGCCGACCGCGACCGGGGTCTTGCCCAAGCGCTTGGCCATCTCGGTGGCGACCTCGGCGACCCCCGGCTCGGTGACGACCGTGGTGACCACCTCGATCAGACGCATCACCGGTGCCGGGTTGAAGAAGTGCAGGCCGACGACCTTGCCCGGCCGGTTGGTCAGCGCGGCGATCTCGGTGACCGCCAGCGAGGAGGTGTTCGTCGCCAGGATCGCGCCCGGCGGGCAGATCCGATCCAGATCGACGAAGACGTCCCGTTTGATGTTGATCCGCTCTGGAACCGCCTCGATCGCGAAGTCCGCGTTTGCAAGGTCCTCCCGTGACGTGGAGAAGGTGACGCGCTCCAGGATGCCCGCGCGCTCCTCCTCGGACAGCTTGCCCTTGTCCACGGCCTTGGCCAGCGACCGCTCCAGATGCGCGCGACCACGCTTCAGTGCGGTGTCGTCGACCTCGACCCCGGTGACCGCGAAACCCGCTCGGGCGACCACCTCGACGATGCCGGCGCCCATGGTCCCAAGCCCGACTACTCCCACCTTGTGGATCTCCTGCACCATGGGGCCAACCCTAGAGGGTGCCCGTCGCGCCATCCGTGCTCGGGGCCTTGGGACGCGCCGCGCGCCCCCTCGGCCGATCCGGCCGTCGCGGGGACAGCGCGCCCTTCGGGACGCCACCATGGCGCAATGCGCATCGGAGTCCTCCTCCTGGCCGCCGGTTTCCCGGGGCAGGACCACCATTCGATATTGGAAAGAACCGTCGCGACGGCCGTCGCGGCTGAAGCTGCCGGATTCGACACGGTCTGGTACGCGGAGCACCATTTCATGTCCTACGGCGTGTGCCCCTCGGCGATCACGCTGGCCGGTTTCACGCTCGGACGGACCCGGCGCATCGGGGTCGGCACCGCGGTGAGCGTGCTGAGCACCTGGCATCCGGTGGCCCTCGCCGAACAGGCCAACCTGCTCGACGTGGTGTCCGACGGCCGTTTCCGCCTCGGCGTGGGCCGGGGCGGGCCGTGGGTGGACCTGGAGGTGTTCGGCACCGGGCTGGAGCGCTACGAACGCGGTTTCCCCGAGGCCCTGGAGGTGCTGACCCGGGCCATGGCCGGTGGGCGGACCCGCGCGGACGGCGCGACCTTCGGGTTCCGCGAGGTCGAGATCGTGCCCGCGCCACGCACCCGCCCGCACCTGCCGGTCGTCGCCTCGACGTCGCGGACGAGCCTGGAACTCGCGGCGCGCCTGGGCCTGCCGGTCCTGCTCGGCCTGCACCAGGGGTACCGGGAACAGGGATCGATGGCCGCCACGCACGCGCGGCTGGCGCGCGCGGCGGGACACGCCCCTCCGGGTCCCGTCGTGACCGGTCTCGCCCATGTCGACGACTCCCGTGACGCGGCCCGCGCGACGTTGCTGGAGACATTGCCGAAATGGCTGGAACCCGGGTTGGCCGACTATGTCCCCGTGGACGGACGGCCGCGCGCCCGACGCGACGCGCACGCCTACGCCCGTTTCCTGTGCGACACCCACGCGGTGGGCTCGCCCGGGGAGTGCGCCGAGCGGCTGGTGGAACAGGCCCGCGCGACCCGTGCCGCCGAGCTGATCCTCATGGTGGAGGGGGCCGGTGAGCCCAGGGCCGTGCTGGACAACGTGGCCCGGCTGGGGGCCGAGGTGCTGCCGTTGGTGCGCAAGGCCCTGGGCTGACCGGCGCTGGTGGGATCCCGGCCGCGTGTGGCGATGCCGCGGCCGGGGGCACTCAGCAGTCGACGAGTTCCGGCGACTGGTTGAGCAGTTGTGAGCGAGGCGTCACGAACTCCTGGTAGGCGGCGTCGGCCTCCGGCTTGAACAGGGCGACCTTGTGGCAGTTCTGGAAGGCGAGCCGCATCCCGAAGTGGCGTTCCACCGCGCCGCGCATGGCGTCGCTGGCCAGCAGGCGCAGCAGCTGGCCGCGCTCCGTCTCGCCGGGCGGCGGAACCTCGTTGGCCTCGTAGTCGGTGTCGGTGGCGCGCACGCGCTCGGCGAGTCCGCTGACCACCCCCCAGGCGTACGGCAGGGATTCCTGGATGCAGGCGATGAAGTCGGTGTCGTCGACCGGACCCCGCTGGGCCTTCTCCAGCAGTTCCGGTGAAACCGTCAGCGACATGAGAGTCCCTTCCCACAGTGACAGGTCGCCGCGGGGGAAGAAGCAGGGCGATCGCCACCCTTGTACCCCCACGTGCCTGTTGTGACGTTAGATCCCGTTGCGCACCGCGTCACGGGACGGGAGGGTCAGAGATGACTACCCTCCACGCCATATGAAAATAGTTTTCATTTTCGTTTCTGTCGCGGAAACCGGGAAATCCACCGCTTCCTCGAACCTCACACGGCCGCGTCACGCCTCCCACGCGAATCCGGCCGACACGGTCCACCGATACCGGTAGCGTGACCTTCCGTGCGTCTTGTCATTGCCCGTTGCAGCGTCGACTACGTGGGCCGGTTGACCGCCCACCTCCCCATGGCCCCTCGGCTCATCCTCATGAAGGCCGACGGATCGGTCTCCATCCACGCCGACGACCGCGCCTTCAAACCGTTGAACTGGATGAACCCCCCGTGCACGGTGCGCGAGTCGGCGAACGAGGACGGCACCGCGATCTGGACGGTCACCCACGGCAAGTCCGGGGAGAAACTGGTGCTGACGATCGAGGAGATCCAGCACGACAGCTCCCACGAGCTGGGCGTGGACCCGGGCCTGCAGAAGGACGGCGTCGAGGCACACCTCCAGGAGCTCCTGGCCGAGCACATCACCACCCTCGGCGAGGGCTACACGCTGATCCGCCGCGAGTTCCCCACCGCGATCGGCCCGGTGGACATCCTGTGCCGTGACGCCGACGGCGCGACCGTCGCCGTGGAGATCAAACGGCGCGGCGAGATCGACGGGGTCGAACAGCTCACCCGCTACCTGGAACTCCTCAACCGCGACCCCACTCTCAAGCCCGTGCGCGGGGTCTTCGCCGCCCAGGAGATCAGACCGCAGGCCCGTGTCCTGGCCACCGACCGCGGGATCTCGTGCGTCACCCTCGACTACGACGCCCTGCGCGGCATCGAACCGGACACCCCCCGCCTGTTCTGACCCCGCACCACGCCCCAACCGACACCGGACGGCGCCTCCACGGACTCCACGGGGAATCCCGGCGAAAATCCTCAATCAGACCACACTTCACGTCACCGGGGTAAGAGTCTGGCTGATTGCGGCAATCGCCGGGGCGACTCCTTGATCAGTGCCATCGCCGGGTGACAAGCTGCACCCGACCTCGCACCGTTCGCGCCCACCGCATCACCCCCGGTGAGTGGGTGCCCCCTCAGGAGGACGATCGTGCGCACCCCAACAGGCCGATCCCCGCGTCCCGTCTCCCGGGCGAGGCGGCGGGCCGCCACCGGCGTCGCCGTCATCGCGGCGTTCGCCCTGGGCATGGCCCCCGCGGCCCACAGCGCCCACGCCGCCGGTGGGGAACTCCCCCACCTGGTCAAGACGGGCGCCATCCGGGCCCACATGGAGAACCTTCAGACCATCGCCGACTACAACGGCGGCAACCGGGCCCACGGGACCCCGGGCTACGACGTGGCCGCCAAGTACGTCATGGACCAGCTCAAGCGGGCCGGGTACAAACCGGTGAAGAACACCTACGAGTTCGACCGCTGGGTCGAGAACTCGCCCTCGGTCCTGGCCCAGACGGCGCCCGAGGCCCGGGAGTTCGTCAATGACGAGGACTTCCGCACCATGTCCTACTCCGGGGCCGGCGACGTGACCGCGCCGGCCGTCCCGGTGGCCGCGGACAGCTCCGCGAGCGGCTGCTCCGCCGACGACTTCGCCGGGTTCCCGGCCGGCGCCATCGCCGTCGTCAAGCGCGGCACCTGCGCCTTCTCGGAGAAGACCGCCAACGCCGCCGCCGCGGGCGCGGTGGGGGTCGTGGTCTTCAACCACGGCGCGACCTCCGACCCGGCCGACACCGGACCGATCAACGGCACGGTGAGCACGCTCTCGGAGATCCCGGTGGTCGGTACCACGCCCGAGGTGGGTGCCGCGCTGGTGGCCGCCGGCGAGGGCCTGGAGGTGCACCTGAAGGTCGACTCCGAGGTGCGCACCGAGTCCTCCTACAACATCATCGCCGAGACCAAGGGCGGGGCCAAGGACAACGTGGTCGTCGTCGGCGCCCACCTCGACAGCGTTCCCGAGGGCGCGGGCATCAACGACAACGCCAGCGGTGTCGCCGCCATCCTGGAGGTCGCCAAGCAGCTCCCCAAGCTCGGCACGCCCGAGAACAAGGTGCGCTTCGCCTTCTGGGGGACCGAGGAGGAGGGCCTGATCGGCTCGACCGAGTACGTCGAGGGGCTCAGCCAGGCCGAGCGGGACAAGATCGCGCTCTACCTGAACTTCGACATGATCGGTTCGCCGAACTTCGGCCGCTTCGTCTACGACGGTCGCGGTGAGCTGGAGGGGTCGACGACGCCGCCGTCGGGGTCGGGCGCCATCCAGAAGATGTTCGAGGACTACTTCAGCGGTCGCGGCCTGGTGAGTGAGCCGACCGAGTTCAGCGGGCGTTCGGACTACCAGGCGTTCATGCTGGCGGGCATCCCCTCGGGTGGCCTGTTCAGCGGGGGCGACTCGATCAAGACCGAGGAGCAGGTCGAGTACTACGGCGGTACCGCGGGCGAGTTCTTCGACGCGAACTACCACACCCCCGCCGACGACATCACCAACATCAACTGGGACAGCGTCGACCAGTTCTCCGACGCCATCGCCCACTCGGTGGAGACCTACTCCGAGAGCACGCTGCCGGTCAACGGCGTGCTGCGGACGATGCGGGCCCAGGAGGCCCCCACGTTCGACCGGTCGGCCGACCTCTGGCTGCGCTGACCTGACATCATCACGGCCGGTGCCCGCGGAGATCTCTCTTCGCGGGCACCGGCCGTTCGTCTGTCCGTCGCCGGCGTGCCGTCCGTCCCGCTCAGCTCTCCAGCCGTTCGACGTCGGAGACGAGCAGGAGGTGGGCCCGCATCGCGTCGGCGGCCCGGCGCGGGTCGCCGGCCCTGATCGCGTCGGCGATGCGTTCGTGACCGGCCAGGGAGGCGGTCGGCCGCTCGGGCTGGGAGAGCGATTCGAGCCGGGTCTCGGCGATCATCGGGGAGATCTCGGCCATCATCCTGGCCAGCAGCCGGGAGCGCGCGGCGTGCGTGACGGCCGCATGGAAGCGCTCGTCCCCCTCGACGCCGCGTCCACCACGGCGGACCTCGGCGCGCATGTGCTCCAGCGCGGCGTCGATGTCGGCGAGGTCGGCCTCGGTGCGGCGCTGCGCGGCGAGCTCGGCGAGTTTGACCTCCAGCGCCTGACGGGCCTCGATGATCTCGGCCCGCCGGTTGTCACGGTCGCGCAGGAGCGCGAGCACCTGTTCCTCGGCCACGGTGCGCCGCACGATGGCGCCGTCACCGTGCCGCACGTCGATGACGCCCTGTACCTCCAGGGCGACCAGCGCCTGGCTGAGGGAGGCGCGGCTGACGCCGAGCGTCGCCGACAGTTCGCGTTCGGCCGGCAGCCGGTCGCCCGGCCCGAGCCGCGCCTCGCGGATGTACTCGCACAGACGCTCGACCAGTTGCTCGTAGAGACGGGGGCGGGCCGGGGGGCGTGGCCGGGGCAGGCGCTTGTCGGGCATGGGCTCCTTCAGACGGGTGCTGTGTTGACAAAACGGACTGATGGAGTATTGGCTAGGCCACTGAGCCTTTTGAGGTAGATCACACACATCAGGCTCTTTCGTGTCATCTCGTCCTGATCGGTCCACTATGTCGCCAGAGATCATCACCATCATCGCGTTGGCGGCCATGTTCGTGGTCGCTACCGTATTGCCGGTCAATATGGGAGCGCTAGCGTTCGTCGCGGCCTTCCTCGTCGGCACCCTCGCGCTGGGCATGGACACCGACTCCATCATCGGTGCCTTCCCCGGCGACCTCTTCCTGATCCTGGTGGGCGTCACCTACCTGTTCGCCATCGCCCAGAACAACGGGACCGTCGACCTGCTGGTCCGCAGCGCCGTGCGGCTGGTCGGCGGGCGGATCGCGGCCATCCCGTGGGTCATGTTCGCCATCACCGCGTTGCTCACCGCCGTGGGCGCGCTCAGCCCGGCCGCGGTCGCGATCATCGCCCCCATCGCGCTCGGTTTCGCCGCCCGCTACGGGATCAACCCCCTCCTCATGGGCATGATGGTGGTCCACGGCGCGCAGGGCGGCGGATTCTCCCCCATCAGCATCTACGGCGCCACGGTCAACGGCATCGTCGCGGGCACCGACCTGCCCGCCGGCCCCCTCACCCTGTTCCTGTCGAGCCTGCTGTTCAACATCGGCATCTCCGTCCTGCTCTTCTTCTCCCTCGGCGGCCGCTCCCTGATCGGCCGGCACGCGCGCGACCACGACGAGGTCCACGTGGGCGAGCACTCCGACGACGCCGAACGCCTCGCCGTGCGCGGCCACGGTTCCTCCGCCTACAAGGCCGAGGAGCCCGGTTCCGGCGAGACCCCCCGCGGGCTGCGCTTCGACCAGATCGCCACGCTGATCGGGCTGCTCCTGCTCGGTGTGCTCTCCCTCGGCTTCGACCTGGACATCGGTTTCGTCGCGATCACCGTCGCCGTGGTCCTGGCGGTGCTCTCCCCCAAGGCGCAAAAGGGCGCGATCAACAAGATCAGCTGGTCCACCGTTCTGCTGCTGGGCGGCATGCTCACCTTCGTCGGCGTCATGGAGGAGGCCGGGACCATCGAGTACGTCGGCGACTCCGTCGCCGGTCTGGGCGCCCCCATGCTCGTGGCCCTGCTGCTGTGCTACATCGGCGCGATCGTCTCGGCGTTCGCCTCCTCCACCGCCATCCTCGGCGTGACGATCCCCCTCGCCGTCCCGTTCCTGCTGGCCGGGGACGTCAGCGCCGTCGGCATGATCGCGGCCCTGTCCGTCGCCTCGACGATCGTCGACGTCAGCCCCTTCTCCACCAACGGCGCCCTGGTCCTCGCCAACGCCAAGGGCGTGGACCCCGACCGGTTCTACCGTCAGATCCTCGCCTACAGCGGGGTGGTCGTGCTGATCGGACCGCTCGTCGCCTGGGCCGTGCTGGCCGCGCCCGGCTGGCTGTGACCCGGTACCGAAGGAAAGGACCGCACCCATGAGCCGCAAGTACAGCGTCCGCGAACTCCTGGACCGTACCTTGGACCCGGGGACGTTCGTGTCCTGGGACAGCGCCCCGATCGACGTGGACCCCGACCCCGCCTACGCCGCCGAACTCGCCGCGGCCCGCGAGCGCAGCGGCTGCGACGAGGCCGTGGTCACCGGCGAGGGACGGATGCGCGGTCGCCGGGTCGCCGTCATCGCCTGCGAGTTCTCCTTCCTGGCGGGATCCATCGGGGTGGCCGCGGCCGAAAGGCTGGTCAGCGCCATCGAACGGGCCACCGCCGAGCGGCTGCCCCTGCTGGGCGCGCCCGCCTCCGGCGGCACCCGCATGCAGGAGGGGACCCTCGCCTTCCTGGCGATGGTGAAGATCTCCGCGGCAATCGCGGCCCACAAGGCCGCGGGCCTGCCCTACCTCGTCTACCTGCGTCATCCCACGACCGGTGGCGTGCTGGCCTCGTGGGGCTCCCAGGGCCACGTCACGGTCGCCGAGCCGGGCGCGCTCATCGGATTCCTCGGCCCCCGCGTCTACGAGGCGCTGTACGACAAGCCCTTCCCCGAGGGGGTGCAGGTCGCCGAGAACCTCTACCGGCGCGGGCTGGTGGACGCGGTCTTGGAGCCCGAGGAGGTCCCGGCGATCGCCGAACGCACCTTCAACGTGCTGCTCGCCCGCTCCGAGGGCCTGCCCCCGGCTCCCCCCGCCCCCGAGGACGAGCCCATCCCCGACGTGCCGGCCTGGGAGTCGATCACCCGGTCACGCCGGCCCGATCGGCCCGGCGTCCGCAAGCTCCTGCGCTACGGCGCGACCGACGTCGTGCCCCTGAACGGCACCGGCGACGGCGAGCTCGACCCCGGGCTGCTGCTCGCCCTGGCCCGTTTCGGCGGGGCGCCCTGCGTGCTGCTCGGCCAGGACCGCCTCCGCCAAAGCGTCGAGCGTCCGCTGGGGCCGGCCGCGCTGCGCGAGGCGCGGCGGGGCATGCGCATCGCCCGGGAACTGCGGTTGCCACTGGTCACGGTGATCGACACGCCCGGCGCGGCGCTGTCCAAGGAGGCCGAGGAGCGCGGCATGGCCGGGCAGATCGCCCGTTGTCTCGCCGAACTGGTCACCCTGGACGCGCCCACCGTGTCGGTCCTCCTCGGGCAGGGCACCGGCGGCGGCGCGCTCGCCCTGGTCCCCGCCGACCGGGTGGTGTGCGCCCAGCACGCCTGGCTGTCGCCGCTGCCCCCCGAAGGCGCCAGCGCCATCGTGCACCGCACCGTGGAACGCGCTCCCGAACTCGCCGAACGCCAGGGGGTGCGGTCGGTGGAACTCCACGCCAACGGCATCGTGGACCGGATCGTCGCCGAGCACGACGACGCCGCCGACGAGCCCGAGGAGTTCTGCCGCAGGATGGCCGCGGTGCTGCGGCACGAGCTGACCGGGCTGCTGCACCGCGACGCGGCCGACCGCATGGCCGCGCGCCACGCCCGCTACCGGCGGCTCGGCCTGCCCAGCTGATCCCGCCGGGAATGCGCGGGAGCCCTCGGCTCGGGCGGACGCCGGGCCGAGGGCTCCCGGCCGTAGGGTGACCCCATGACGAAACGGGATCCCGACAAGCCGGTCGTACTCTCCAAGATCTACACCCGCACCGGTGATGACGGCGGTACCGCCCTGGGCGACATGAGCCGTACCTCCAAGACCGACCCCCGGTTGGCCGCCTACGCCGACGCCGAGGAGGCCAACGCGGCCATCGGCATGGCCCTCGCGCTCGGTGAGGTGCCCGACGACGTGCGCGCCGTCCTCGGCCGGGTCCAAAACGAGCTGTTCGACGTCGGCGCCGACCTGGCCCGGCCCCTGGCCTCCGATCCGGGCGCCGAATTCCCTCCCCTGCGCATCGACGAGGATTACATCACCCGCCTGGAGGAGGACTGCGACACCTACAACGCCGACCTGCCGACGCTGCGCAGCTTCATCCTGCCCGGTGGTTCGCCCGCAACGGCCCTGATGCACAACGCGCGGGTGGTCACCCGCCGGGCCGAACGCAGCGCCTGGGCGGCGATCCAGGCGCACGGCGACGACGTCAACCCGCTGACGGCGCGCTACCTCAACCGCCTGTCGGACCTGCTGTTCATCCTGTGCCGGGTGGTCAGCGGCGGGGATGACGTGCTCTGGCTGCCGGGCGGCCGGCGCTGAGGTTCGCGCCCGGCCCCGCAGGCGGGGCCGGGCGCGGAGGTCAGGAGCCGTCGGCCTCGCGCAGTTCGGCCTCGACGGCCTCGACCTTGCTGGTCAATCCATCGGTGACGCCTTCGCGGATGTCGGCCTTCAACACCAGGCTGACCCTTCCGGCCCCCTCGCCCGCGGCCTCGACCGCGCGTTTGACGACGTCCATCACCTCGTCCCACTCACCCTCGATGCTGGTGAACATCGCGTCGGTGCGGTTGGGCAGGCCGCTGTCGCGGACGACGCGGACGGCTCGGGCAACAGCGGGGGCCACGGACTCGCCGACCCCCATGGGCGTGACGGAAAATGCGACGATCATGTTCCCAGGCTACGTCCGCGCCCGCGGCCCGGTCGATCTCCGCCGAGAACCCGGTGGACGCCGCGGAACGGGGCCGAAGGCGGCTCAGGACTGCCAGATGGTGCCGGGGGGCATGGACTCCAGCCAGGACAGAAAACCGGTCAACGCGCCCTCGCCCATGGCGAGCTCGTACACGGGCTCCTTCGGATCCGAACCGTCGGGCTCGGCCCAGCCCACCTCGATGACGACGAGATCCCCGGTCAGCTCGGCCAGGTCCTCGGGTGTCGGTGAACGCCGCCCCATGACGACGAGGCCGCGGCGCGGCAGCTCTGCTGCCGGCCGCGGCCACAAGGAGAAGATGCGATACCAACTCAGCTCGTCGCTGCCGTAGCGTCCGCATCCGATGCGCCAGGCTCGGTGGGGTCCCACCGCGCGACGTAGGTAGCACTCGACCGCGCCCCCGCGTTCCAGCAGGAAGCGGCGCGCGACAACCGCGACGAGCGCCAGCAGGGACACAACGAGCAGCGCGAGAAACAGCCGTTCGACGATCAGGAACAGCGCTTCGCTGGACAGCGGCTCCCCCACTCTGCTCCGCCCTACTCAGGGCCGTTCTACGCGGCCTCTCCGGCAGCCCGCAGCCGGCTGCGTGCCCGGTTCATCCGGTTGATCGCTTCCTCGTCCTCGGGCTTGACCCCACCGGCGACGGTCTCGTCCAGTGCGGCGCGAGCCCGCTGGACGTCGACGTCCTCGGCCAGCTCGGCGACCTCGGCCAGGATCGAGACCCGGTTGTCGGTGGAGACGGAGATGAACCCGCCGTGCACCGCGGCCCGGACCTCGCCGCTCTCACGCGCGCCCAGGATCCGCACGAGCGCGCCCGGCGCGAGGAGGGCGAGCACCGGGACGTGCCCCGGCTGGATGCCGATCTCGCCCTCGACCGTCTTGGCGATCACCATGTCGCCCTCGCCCGCCCACAGCTCACGCTCGGGCGAGACGAGCTCGACGAAAAGCTTCTTCGACACTGCCACAAACTCCTCCGGTAGAGGGCCCGATCCGGAGGAACCGGTGCCGGTCTTTCACCGGCACCGGTTCCCACCGGAATCAGCCCTGCAGCGTCTTGGCCTTCTCGACGGCCATCTCGATGTTGCCGACGTCGAGGAACGCCTGCTCGGGAAGGTGGTCGTACTCGCCGTCGCACAGCGCCTTGAAGGAGGCGATGGTCTCCTCCAGCGGCACGAACACACCCGGGTTGCCGGTGAACTTCTCGGCGACGAACATGTTCTGCGACAGGAAGCGCTCCAGGCGCCGCGCCCGGTTGACGATGATCTTGTCCTCTTCGGACAGCTCGTCGATACCGAGAATGGCGATCTGGTCCTGCAGGTCGTTGTTGCGCTGCAGGATCTCCTTCACCCGCTGGGCGACGTCGTAGTGCTCCTGGCCCACGTACTGCGGGTCGAGGATGCGCGAGGTCGAGGCCAGCGGGTCCACCGCCGGGTAGATACCCTTCTGCGAGATCGGGCGGGAGAGCTCGGTCGTCGCGTCGAGGTGGGCGAACGTGGTCGCCGGGGCCGGGTCGGTGTAGTCGTCCGCGGGCACGTAGATCGCCTGCATCGAGGTGATCGAGTGGCCACGGGTCGAGGTGATGCGCTCCTGGAGCAGACCCATCTCGTCGGCCAGGTTCGGCTGGTAGCCCACCGCGGAGGGCATACGGCCCAGCAGCGTGGAGACCTCGGAACCGGCCTGGGTGAACCGGAAGATGTTGTCGATGAACAGCAGCACGTCCTGCTTCTGGACGTCGCGGAAGTACTCCGCCATCGTCAGAGCGGACAGGGCGACCCGCAGACGGGTGCCCGGGGGCTCGTCCATCTGGCCGAAGACGAGAGCGGTGTCCGGGAGGACCTCCATCTCGCCCATCTCCAGGAAGAGGTCGGTGCCCTCACGGGTACGCTCACCGACACCCGCGAAGACCGACACGCCACCGAAGTTGCGGGCGATACGGGTGATCATCTCCTGGATGAGCACCGTCTTGCCCACACCCGCGCCACCGAACAGGCCGATCTTGCCACCGCGCACGTACGGGGTGAGCAGGTCGATGACCTTGATGCCGGTGACCATCATCTCGGTCTTCGACTCAAGCTGGTCGAAGGCCGGGGCCGGACGGTGGATCGGCCAACGCTCGGTGACCTTCAGGTCCGAGGTGGGGACGTCCAGGGACTCGCCCAGCGTGTTGAACACGTGGCCCTTGACGACGTCGCCGACCGGGACGCTGATCGGCTCGCCGGTGTCGACGACCTCGGCGCCGCGGACCAGACCGTCCTGCGCCTGGAGGCTGATGGTACGCGCCAGGTTGTCACCGAGGTGCTGGGCGACCTCCAGCGTCACCGTCCGAGTCTCACCACCGAAGGTGACCTCGGTCTTGAGCGCGTTGTAGATCGCCGGCAGGGAGCCGGCGGGGAACTCCACGTCGACGACCGGGCCGGTGACCCGGGCGATGCGGCCCGTGGCGTTACCGGTCGCGGCCGTCCCTTCAACAGTCGCAGTCACTTCTCTTACTCACTCCCCGCGCTGGCAGCAGCGAGCGCGTCGGCGCCGCCGACGATCTCGCTGATCTCGTTGGTGATTTCCGCCTGGCGGGCCTGGTTGGCCTGGCGGGTCAAGGTCTTCGCAAGCTCTTCGGCGTTGTCCGTGGCCGCCTTCATCGCGGCACGGCGCGACGCCTGCTGGGAGGCCGCGGACTCCAGGAGCGCGAAGTAGATCCGGTTCGTCACGTACTGGGGAAGCAGCCGGTCCAGCGCCTCCTCCGGCGAGGGCTCGAACTCGTACAGCGGCAGGGGACCGCCCTGCTGCCGCTCGAGCTCCTCGGCGTCGACCTCTTCGATCTCCAGGGGCAGCACCCGGTGGGAGGCCGCCCGCTGTGTCAGCATCGAGACGAACTCGGTGGAGACGATGTGGATCTCGTCCACACCGCCCTCGGCGGTGTCCTGGATGAACCTGTCCATCAGGATGCCGCCGATCTCCTGGGCGTCGGCGTAGGCGGGGCGTTCGGTGATGTTCTCCCACGCCTGCGCCAGCGGCCGTTCCCGGAACTTGTAGAACGCGACGCCCTTGCGGCCCACCATGTAGGTGACGACTTCCTTCCCCTGCTCCTTGAGGAGCTGGGCGAGGGAGTCGGCCTCCTTGATGGCGTTGGCGGTGTAGGCGCCCGCGAGCCCCTTGTCCGAGGTCACGACGAGGATCGCGGCCCGGGTCGGGTTCTCGGCCGCCGTGAGCAGCGGGTGATCGCTCACCCGCCCGGCGACCGCCGAGACGGCCCGGGTGATCTCGCGCGCGTAGGGGCCCGCGGCCTCGACCGCCCGCTGCGCCTTGGTGATGCGCGTCGCGGCGATGAGCTCCATCGCGCGGGTGATCTTCGCCATCGACTTCGTCGAGCGGATCCTCCGGCGATAGACGCGAAGCTGTGCTCCCATGGGCTACTTCCCGCCGGTCTTGGCTACCTTGATGGTCTCCTGGCCGACCTTGTCCGCCTCCAGGGCCTCGGCCTCGTCCTCGCTGCCGAGGATGCTGCCGGAGCTGGTCTGGAACGTCCGCTTGAACTCCACGACGGCCTCTTCGAGCGCCTGCGCGGTCTCGTCCTCGAACTTGCCGCTCTCGCGGATGCTGTCGAGGAGCTTGGAGTGCTCACGGCTGAGGAAGTCCAGGAAGCCCTCCTCGAAGCGGCGCACGTCCTCCACCGGAACGTCGTCGAGCTTGCCGGTGGTGCCGGCCCAGATCGAGACGACCTCCTTCTCCATCGGGAAGGGGGAGTACTGGCCCTGCTTGAGCAGCTCGTAGAGCCGCGCACCGCGGTCCAGCTGCGCCTTGGAGACGGCGTCCAGGTCGGAACCGAACGCGGCGAACGCCTCCAGCTCGCGGTACTGGGCCAGGCCCAGACGCAGCGAACCGGTGACCTTCTTCATCGCCTTGGTCTGCGCGGCGCCACCGACACGCGACACCGACACACCGACGTTGATCGCCGGACGCTGACCCTGGTTGAACAGGTCGGCCTCGAGGAAGACCTGGCCGTCGGTGATGGAGATGACGTTGGTCGGGATGTAGGCCGAGACGTCACCCGCCTTGGTCTCGATGATCGGCAGACCCGTCATCGAACCGGCGCCCATCTCGTCGGAGAGCTTGGCGCAGCGCTCCAGGAGGCGGGAGTGCAGGTAGAAGACGTCACCGGGGTAGGCCTCGCGGCCCGGCGGGCGGCGCAGCAGCAGCGACACCGCGCGGTAGGCCTCGGCCTGCTTGGTCAGGTCGTCGAAGACGATCAGGACGTGCTTGCCCTCGTACATCCAGTGCTGGCCGATGGCCGAACCGGCGTAGGGGGCGATGTACTTGTAACCCGCGGGGTCGGACGCCGGGGCGGCGACGATGGTGGTGTACTCCATCGCGCCGGCCTCCTCAAGGGCGCCGCGCACGCTGGCGATCGTGGAGCCCTTCTGGCCGACCGCGACGTAGATGCAGCGCACCTGCTTGGTCGGGTCGCCGGACTCCCAGTTGGCCTTCTGGTTGATGATCGTGTCGATGCAGACCGCGGTCTTGCCGGTCTGCCGGTCACCGATGATCAGCTGGCGCTGGCCACGGCCGATCGGCGTCATCGAGTCGATCGCCTTGATACCGGTCTGCAGCGGCTCGCCGACCGGCTGACGCTGCATGACGTTGGGGGCCTGCAGCTCCAGCTCGCGACGGCCGGACGCGATGATCTCGCCCTGACCGTCGATCGGGCGGCCGAGGGGGTCGACCACACGGCCGAGGTAGGCGTCGCCCACGGGAACGGAGAGCACCTGGCCGGTGCGGCGCACCGTCTGGCCCTCTTCGATGCTGGTGAAGTCACCCAGGACGACGACACCGATCTCGCCGATCTCCAGGTTGAGGGCCAGGCCCAGCGTGCCGTCCTCGAATTCCAGCAGCTCGTTCGCCATCGCCGAGGGAAGGCCACCGACGCGGGCGATCCCGTCACCGGAGTAGGTGACGGTTCCGATCTCCTCGCGTGCGGCGGCGTCAGGCTCGTACGACTGGACGAAACGCTGCAGCGCGTCCCGGATTTCCTCCGGTCGGATCGTCAGCTCCGCCATCTCACGTATGTCCTTGCTCTCGTTGGCGCCGCGTCCCCGGCGCCGTGCGTCTTGCGGTTGCGGATCGTCTCGTTCAGCCGGCCAGGCGCCGTCGCACCTCGGCGAGTCGCCCGGCGACCGTGCCGTCGATGACCTCGTCGCCCACGCGGATGGAGAGCCCACCCACGATCTGCGGGTCGATGTCGATGTTCAGGTGGATCGCCCGCCCGTACAGACGGGTGAGCACGTCCTGAAGCCGGTCCTGCTGAGCCTGGCTCAGCGGGACGGCCGTGCGCACCACGGCCACATAGCGCTTGGCACGCTCGGCCACCAACTGCCCGAAGTGGTCGATCGCCTGCTCCAGGGTACGTCCCCGGGGACGGATCACGGCCTGGGTGACCAGGGTGATCGTCGCCGGGGCCGCCTTGCCCGACAGCAGGTCGGCGACCAGCGTCCGCTTGTGCTCGTCGGCGACACCCTCGCGGGTGAGCGCGGAGCGCAGCTCCGGCTGCGCCTCCACGATCCGGCCGAACCGGAAGAGCTCGTCTTCCAGTTCACCGAGGCGCTGTGTCCCCTCGGCCCCGGCCGCCGTGGCGAACACGGCGGCCCGCTCCGTCGCCTCGACCATGTCGCGGGCCTTCGACCACCTGGCCTGGACGATGTCACTGACCACGATGACCGTGGTCGGCGACACCTTGTTCTCCAGCAGCCGGCCGATCAGCCCGGACTTGCTCTCAGAAGCGTTGGCCGGGTCGGCCAGCCACCGCCGCAGGGAGTGCTCCCGCTCAAGGAGCGACACGACCTCGAAGAGCTCGCGTCCCAGCGCGGCGGGGTCGGACGACGACAGCACGGCCTCGAGGCGCCGCGTCACCTCTTCCAGCGAGACTCGGCTGGCCCCCCGCATCAGCGCACCTCAGCCTGCTGCTGAGCGGTGGCGCCCTGCTCCAGCTCGTCCAGGAACCGGTCGATGACCCGGCTCTGGGCGGCGCTGTCGCTGAGGGTCTCGCCCACGATACGGGTGGCGAGGTCCGTGGACAGCGCGCCGATCTCGGTGCGGAGCTGCTGGAGCGCCTGCTGGCGGTCGGCCTCGATCTGAGCGTGCGCCGCCTCGATGATGCGACGCGCCTCGACCTGGGCCTCCTCCTTCGCCTCCGCGATGATGGCGGCACGCTGCTCACCGGCCTTCTGCAGCTCGGCTGCGTAGGACCGATGTGCCTCTTCCAGCTTTTCCTTGTACTGCTGCCGCAGTTCCTCGGCTTCAGCCTCGGCGTTCTTCGCCCGCTCGATACCGCCTTCGATAGAGTCGGCGCGCTCGTCGAGCATCTTCGTGATCCGCGGAACGGCGTACTTGTACACCAGACCGAAGATCAGAGCGAAGGCGATGAGGCCGAAGACGAGTTCGTCGATGTGGATCCGCAGAACGTTCTCTTCGGCGGCCAGGCCCAACATGGTCAGCGCCCCTTCACGTTCGGTTGCCTACTTCCTTCGCCGGTACGCCTACTGGATGGCGAACGCGAGAACGAAGCCGAGCAGGGCAAGGGCCTCGATCAGGGCGAAACCGATGTAGATGTTGGTCTGGAGGGGGCCACGGGCCTCGGGCTGGCGGGCGATGGCCTGCATGCCCATACCGAACACGATGCCCACACCGATGCCGGCACCGATGACGCTGATGCCGTAACCGATGACGTTCAGGCTGCCTTCCATTGTTTCTCCTTGAGAATCGTGGCCCGGGGGCCATCTGGGTCGTGCGCGACCCGGTCGGGCGCGCTGGGCGGTGGAAGTCGAAGAATCTCCGCAGAGACCTACCGGATCAGTGGGCCTCTTGCGCCTGGCCGATGTACAGCGCCGCGAGGAGCGTGAACACGAAGGCCTGAAGGAACATGATCACCAGCTCGAAGGCGGTGAACACGATGAAGGCCAGCAGCGAGGCACCGGAGAACAGCACCGAGATGGTGCCGAACAGCGGGCCCGCGGCAGGGTTGAACATGTACCAGCCGGCGGCCGCGAAGGTCGCCAGCAGCAGGTGGCCGGCGAACATGGTCGCGAACACACGGATGGCGTGGGTGGCCGGCCGGATCAGGAAGTTGGAGATGATCTCGATCGGCACGAGGATGGGCAGAATCCACCACGGTGCGCCCGAGGGGACCACGGCGCCCTTGAAGTACTTGGCGACCCCGCCCTGCGCCCGGATGCCCACCACGATGAAGGTGATGTAGACGATCGCGGCCAGACCCGCCGGGTAGGACAGGTTGCTCGTGACCGGAAGCTGCAGGAAGGGGATGAGCCCCATGACGTTCATCGCGAACACGAACAGGAAGAGCGACAGCAGCAGGGGCATGTACTTGTCGCCCTTGACCCCCATCATCGGCCGCGAGATCTGGTCGCGGACGAAGAGGAAGGTCAGTTCACCGATGCCCTGGGAGCGGCCGGGAACCACCGACTGCCTGCGGGCCGTCCACCACAGGAACAGCGCCACCAAGGCCGTGGCCACCAGGAGGAGGACCACGTACTTGTTGAAGCCGCCGGTGTAGGGGAGGTTGTAGTCGGCCCACGGGGACGGGAAAAAGATCCCGACGGAGGGGGCCTCGAACCCGGGGCCTCCCGGTGTGAACAGACCACCACCGCCCTCGGCAGCGAGGTTGAGCGTGTCAGCACTCACGGCGAACCCTTCCGTCGTGAATCAAGAGGATCTGGTCAGTTCTGAGCGGACCGGAAGCGACGGTCTGCGGAGATGTCTGCGGCGCGGCCGCGGAGTCGGTCGCCCCCTCGCCCGCACCGGTGAACCCCGGCCAGGCGCCGAGGCGGCTGAAGAGGGCCGGTCCTAGGACCGCGGGTGCAGTCGAAGGAAGACCATGTACAGGCCCAGGCCCATTCCGAGAAGGAGTCCGATGGGCAGGAAGAGCGCCTGGTGGTCCGTTAATCGGTCCAGCAGCCAGCCCGCACCGCCCCACACGATCATGCCCGACATGAGCAGGGAGACCACGTGCATGCCGTCGACCTTGGGCTCGTCGACGTTCTCGGGGGTCTGGTCGTGGCGCTTCCCCGGAGTCTCGCGCGGCCCGCTCATCTCGCTCCGATCGGCACGAGGGGGGCGCGGACCATCGCACATCGCGCGTCACGCGCATCACGTGGTCTCATGCCCGGACTCCGCACCAGGGGAAACCGCGCTCGGGACGGGATCGACGTGCAGGCTCTTGGAGGTGGCGATGACACGCACGTGCCCGGCCAGCCAGGCGATCACGCCGAGCAGCGCGCCGGCCGCGAAGGCCGTGGTGTCCATCCAGGTCACCGAGTCGCTGCCGCGCAGCAGCACCAGCGCGACGGCCAGGACGACCGCCTTGACGAGGAAGCCGCCCAACGTGGCCGGCATGAAAAGGTCAGGGTTGCGCTTGGTGATCTTGGCCACCACGAAACCACTGACCCCGAAGAAGGCGAGGACCAAGAGGAGTGCCACCACGGCGCCGATGGCGCCGGGCACGCCCGAGATCGCCGAGAACACGGCGGTACAGCCGGCTCCGACGATCAGAGTGGGAATCGCGGCGCCGCGGAGAACCTTGGCGTCGTGTTCCTGCATGCGTGAACTCCGGTGGGGTCAAAAATGGGGTTGCCTGCTCGTGAAAGCTATCACAAGGTTTTCCGATGCCAGCACGGGGTATCCCGTAACGTCGTTTCACGGGAGGCCCCGGGGCGCGGCGCCCGACACGATGACCCCTGGCCAGCGCGTCCAAGGACTCCATGCCCTTGACATCTCACCCTCTCTTTTTACCCGTGCGTAGCACCTGTTCTGTACGAGTTTCCGGGCATGCTCATGAATTGTGATGTTCCGTGACCTCTGCATCCCCCTGCAAACGGGATTTTCGGCGCTGGAGCCGGGGCAACGTGATCAGTCCCACGGCGCAGATGGCCACCAGGGTGGTCACCGCAAGGACCATGGACGGCTGGTCGAAGACCGACAGGGACACCGACGCGAAGGCGATGATGGCCGCCCACAGGTACATCAGCAGGACCGCCCGGGCGTGGGAGTGTCCCAGCTCAAGAAGCCGGTGATGCAGGTGCTTCTTGTCCGGGGCGAACGGCGACTTGCCGGCCAGGGTGCGGCGGACCACCGCCAGCACCAGGTCGGCCAGCGGCAGCGCCAGCACCAGCAACGGGAGCAGGATCGGCAGGAAGACCACCAGGCCGCCGGCGTTGAACTCGCGGGAGGCGTTGACGTCGAACTGGCCGGTCACCGTGATGGTGATGGAGGCCAGGAGCAGGCCGATGAGCATCGACCCGGTGTCGCCCATGAAGACCCGCGCCGGATTGAAGTTGTGCATCAGGAAACCGATGCACACCCCCGCCAGGATGATCGCGATCATCGCGGGATAGGACTGGCGGTCGAACCCCTTGTCGACCGCGACGACGTAGTAGTAGGCGAAGAAGGCGAACGCCGAGATGGCCACGATCCCGGCCGCCAGCCCGTCCAGGCCGTCGGCGAAGTTCACCGCGTTGATGGTGACCACGATCAGCAGCACCGACATGACCGCGCCCAGTTCCGGGCCGAGGATGAGGGTCGTGCCCGGCAACGGCAGCCACAGCAGCTGCACCCCCTGCCAGACCAGGATCCCCGCCGCCGCGATCTGACCGGCCAGCTTGCTGATGGGGTCCATCCCCCAGCGGTCGTCGATCACCCCGATGACGGTGATCAGCCCCCCCGCCATGAGCAGCCCACGCCAGGTGGGCCCGAGGAAGACCTCCTGGAGGTGCGGGAGCTGCGCCGAGATCAGCAGCGCCGCGGCGAACCCGCCGTACATCGCGATACCGCCCAGCCGTGGGATCGGTTCGGTGTGCACGTCGCGGTCGCGCACCGGGGGGACCGCCCCGAAGGTGATCGCGGCACGCCGGACGAAGGGGGTCAGCAGATAGGTGACCGCCACGGCGATGATGAACGTCAGCGCGTACTCACGCACGGCTTTTCCGAGAGCCTTCCATGCGCCCGGCACGCCGAATCGACGGCGTGACACGGGGTGGGTCTGAGGATGCCCCCGACGCTAGCACTACTCGGGGGCGCTTGCCCCGGCTTCTCCCGCATCGGGCGGGCGGCCGGATCTGTTCACTCCGCCTTGGGTTCGTGTCCTCCGGCTCCTCGGCCTTCGGTTCCCCGCGGGTCGGATTCCGTCGCCTTCTCCGCGGAGGCGGCCTCAGCGGCGCCCGGGTCGTGAACCTCGGGGTCGGGCTTGGCCGCGGGCGCGGTGGTGCCGATGACCGTACCGCAGACCGCGCGCAGGCGCTCGATCGGGATCGCGCCGTCGCGCAGGACCCGGGGCACCGCGTAGGTGAGGTCCACGATCGTGGAGGGGACGTCGTCCGCGCAGGGGCCGCCGTCGAGGTAGACCGCGACGCTGTCGCCGAGCTGGGCCCGGGCGTCGGCCGCGGTCGTCGCGGCCGGCCGGCCGGAGATGTTCGCGCTGCTGACCGCCATCGGGCCGACCTCCTTCAGCAGCTCCAGCGCCACCGGGTGCATCGGCATGCGCACCGCGACCGTCCCCTTGGTGTCACCGAGGTCCCACGACAGGCTCGGTGTCGCGGCGCAGACGATCGTCAGCGGTCCCGGCCAGAACTCCTCGATGAGGTCCTGGCCGTGGCTGCCCAGATCGTCGATGAGGGCGTGGGCGGCCCGCACCGATCCGACCAGCACGGGCGGGGGCATGTCCCTGCCCCGTCCCTTCGCCTGGAGCAGGCGCGCGACGGCGGTGGGGCTGAACGCGTCGGCGCCGATGCCGTAGACCGTGTCCGTCGGTAGCACCACCAGCTCGCCCCTGCGCACGCTGGAGGCCGCGTCGGAGATCCCGCTCGCGCGTTCCTCGTCGCCGGAGCAGTCGTAACTGCGGCTCATGACCCGCCTTTCCGATTGTTCGCTCTTGACGTCGCTGCGACGCGCCGGCGGGGGCTCGGTCCCGGGGACCGCGGGTCTCCGCGGGCGCGTCAGTCGTCGGCCCGGCGCATCACGACGAAACGGTCGCGGTGCGCGAGGTCCTTGCAGTTGCGCACGTCGCGCCAGCCGAGTTCCTCGGGGAACAGTCGGGGAATGTCGATCCCCTGGCCGTCGCCGTGCTCGATGGCCATGGCCCCGCCGGGGCGCAGCAACCGTCGGCCGACCCGCTCCAGCTCGCGGATCATGTCCAGGCCGTCGGCCCCCGACCACAGTGCCGGGGCCGGGTCGTAGTTGCGCACCTCGGGCGGGATCTGTCCGGCCTCCCGCGTGGGCACGTAGGGGGGGTTGCTGATGAGCAGGTCGACCCGCCCGTCGAACTCGGGCAGCGCCGTTCGCATGTCCCCCTGGTGCGCGGTGACGCGATCGGCGTGCCCGCTGGAGTCGATGTTGCGCCGGGCCCAGGCGAGCGCCGCGGAGTCGATCTCGACGGCGTGGACGCGGGAGCGGGGCACCTCCTGCGCGATGGAGATCGCGATGGCGCCGGAACCGGTGCCCAGGTCGACGACCAGCGGGTCGGCGACGTCCATCGCGCGCAGCGTGTCGATGGCCCAGCCGACCATGATCTCGGTCTCGGGGCGCGGGACGAACACGCCGGGACCGACCTGGAGCTCCAGGTAGCGGAAGAACGCCCGTCCGGTGATGTGCTGCAACGGCTCCCGGGCGGCCCGCCGCGCGACACACTCCCAGTACAGGGCGTCGAAGTCGCCGTCGGGGACGTTGTGCAACTCTCCTCGACGAACACCGTGCACGAACGCCGCCAGCTCCTCGGCGTCGGTACGAGGCGAGGCGACACCGGCTTCGGCCAGCCGCAGCGTGGCCCGCGCGACTTCGTCGAGCAGGAAGTTCATTACGACGCCTGTTCCAGCCTCTCCTTGGTGTCCGCGTCCATCAGGGCCTGGAGCACACCGCTCAGGTCGCCGTCGAGCACCTGGTCGAGGTTGTAGGCCTTGTAGCCGACCCGGTGGTCGGAGATGCGGTTCTCGGGGAAGTTGTAGGTGCGCACCCGCTCGGAGCGGTCGACCGTGCGGACCTGGCTCTTGCGCTCGGCCTGCGCCTCGGCGTCGGCGCTGGCCTGGGCTTCGGCGAGGAGCCGCGCCCGGAGCACGCGCATGGCCTGCTCCTTGTTCTGCAACTGGCTCTTCTCGTTCTGGCACGACACCACGATGCCGGTGGGCAGGTGGGTGATGCGCACCGCGGAGTCGGTGGTGTTGACGCTCTGCCCGCCGGGGCCGGAGGAACGGTAGACGTCGATGCGCAGGTCGTTGTCGTGGATCTCGACCTCGACCTCCTCGGCCTCGGGGACCACGAGCACGCCCGCCGCCGAGGTGTGGATGCGGCCCTGCGACTCGGTGACCGGGACCCGCTGCACGCGGTGGACCCCGCCCTCGAACTTCAGCTGGTTCCACACACCGCGGCCGGGCTCGGCACCGGCCTTGGCCTTGACCGCGATCGTGATGTCCTTGTAGCCACCCAGATCGGAGTGGGTGGCGTCGATGATCTCGGTCTTCCAGCCCTGCCGCTCGGAGTAGCGCAGGTACATCCGGACGAGGTCGCCGGCGAACAAGGCGGACTCCTCACCGCCCTCGCCGGCCTTGACCTCAAGGATGACGTCCTTGTCGTCGTTGGGGTCGCGCGGGATGAGCAGCCGGCGCAGACGCTCGGTCAGCTCCTCCTTCTGGACGGCGAGCTGCTTGGCCTCCTCCGCGAAGGAGGGGTCCTCGGTCGCGAGCTCCTCGGCGGCCTCGATGTCGCTCTCGACCTGGAGGAGTTCACGGTAGGCCGTGATGATGGGGGTGAGCTCGGAGTAGCGTTTGCCCAGCCTGCGCGCCTGGGACTGATCAGCGTGCACGGCGGGATCCGCGAGCTGCTGTTCCAGCTCGTAGTACTCACCGAGAAGGTCGTCCAGCTTCACTTCTTCGTCCCCATCGAAAGCGTGTGGTGTGGCCTGCGCCTGCCTGGGACGGCACGCTGCCGTCCGTCGAACCCATCGCCGCGGCGCCGGGCCACGCGCGACCGCGCGTGGCCCGGCGCCGCGAGGCTCGGCGCTACTTGCGCTTGCCGAAACGCTTCTCGAAGCGGGCGACCCGGCCACCGGTGTCCATGATCTTCTGCTTGCCCGTGTAGAACGGGTGGCAGGCGGAGCAGATGTCGGCACGGATGGTGCCGCTGGTGGCGGTGCTGCGGGTGGTGAACGTGTTACCGCAGGTGCAGGTCACCTGGGTGACGACGTACTCGGGGTGGATGTCGGCTTTCACGTGGATCTCCTCGCTAGGTGCGGTCGCCGGACGCATGTGCGCCGTGTGGCCGGGGGGCCGCTGCGGGCATGCGTGAACCGGTACCGCGGCGGTCGATATACCAGTTTGCCAGACCTTCAAACCTCAACTGTCCAGCTCGTATTCCCGGCGAGGCGGAGGAAGGTCGTAACCGCCCTCCGGCGAGGGCTCCGAGGGGCGCGGAACCGGGGTGGGCTCCGGGGACCGCCCACCGTCCGGGGGCGCGGTCGCGGACCGCTCCGACGGGCACAGCGCGGCCTCGATCAGCTTCCAGGCGGGCGGATCGGGGTCCTCGGCGAACCGGGCCTGGAACAGGGTGACGTGGCGGTCCGCGGTGTGGACGGTCCACGTGCGGTACCCCGAGATGTTGCCCGAGTGCATCCACACCCGCACCCCACAGGAGAGGGTCTGCCTGCGCGGGCCCAGCCCGTAGCCGACCCCCTGCTCGTCGGTCGCGCGGACCTTGAGCATCTCCGTCAGCATCCCCTCGTCGAGGACCTCCCCCTCGAACAGCGCCGTGTAGAAGCGGTTGACGTCGGTGACCGTGGAGACGATCTGCGCGGTTCCGTACCAGCGGCTGGGGTCGAACTCGGTGATGTCGACCGGCTCGGGGGGCGCTCCCGGCGCGGGGCGGATCGCGAGATAGGCCTGCAGGACGGGCTCGGGCATCTCCGGCCCCTCGGGGATCGAGGTCCCGGTGAGCCCCAGCGGTTCGATGATCCGCTCCCTCACCTCCTGCGCGTAGGGACGGCCGGTGATGCTCTCGATCACCAGCGCGGCCAGCACGTAGTTGATGTTGGAGTAGGCCACGTCGGTGCCCGGTTCGAACACCGGGCCCTGCTCCTCGGCGATCTCGACGAGCTCGGCGGGTTCCCAGCGGCGCAGCGGATCCTCGACGACGGGGGGCATGGCCCGGTTGTAGCTGAACAGGCCGCTGGTGTGGCTGAGCAGCATCTCCAGGGTGATCTGCGCGCCGCCGTCGACCAGGCCGGGCAGGTGCTGTTCGACGGTGTCGTCGAGTTCCGCCCGCCCCTCCCCGACGAGCTGGAGCAGGGTGGCGGCGACGAAGGGCTTGGACAGGCTGGCGATGCGAAAGTGCGCGTCGGGATCGACGGGCGCACCCGTCGACCTGTCGGCGACCCCCGCCACCCCGGTCCAGGAGTCGGATCCGCCCTTCCCCGTCTCGACGAGCTGGGCCACGGCACCGCTGGAGCCCTCGGTGACGACCTCGTCGAGCACGTGTTGCAGGTGGGCGCGCTCGTGCGAGGACAACCGGGGAGGCGCGGGGACCATCTGGGCCACGACACGGGTGGGGGCGCCGGCCGCGAACGGTGAACCGGGCCACACGACCGGCTGGAGCACCTGGACGAGAAGCAGTGCTCCCACACCCGCCGCGCCCACCGTGGCCGGCGCGAGCCATCGTTTGCTGGTCATCGACTGGAATCCCACCACGGACGACCGTTTTTGGCGAACGGAACACGGGAATGACTACTCGGATCAGCCCCCAGCGGCCTCTCCCGGCCACCTCCCCTCCCGCGGCCGGACGCCGGCGGCCCCGCGTGCCCCGCGCGTGGCCGATGAAGCGGCGGTCGGAGCCGTCCCTGTCCGGGCGCCGGCTCAGCGGGCCGCGGTGGCGCGCATCCGGACCACCACCGCCGCGAGCACCACGAGCAGCGCCGCCAGCACCCCCAGGCCCGGGTTGAGGCCGATCCCGTAGGTCATCAGGTAGGCCAGCGCACCGGCCATCACCAGGTAGTAGGCCAGGGGCAGGAGGGTCTGGCGGATCATGTCCCCCTCGCGCCCGGCCAGTCCCACCACCGCCGAGGCCGCGACGACGTTGTGCACGGTCACCATGTTGCCCGCCGCGCCACCGACCGCCTGCGCCGCCACCACCGTCTCCGGTGCCACGCCGATCCGCTCCCCGGTGGAGAACTGGAACAGCGAGAACATCAGGTTGGAGACGGTGTTGCTGCCCGCCACGAAGGCCCCCAGCGCGCCGATCCACGGCGCGAGCAACGGCCAGGAGGCGCCGGCCAGCCCGGCCGCGCCCTCCGCGAGCGTGAGCGGCATGCTCGCCGTCATCTCCGCGCCGAACTCCGGCCCGCTGTTGATGAACACCCGGACCAGCGGCACGGCGCACAGCAGCGCCACCGCCGCGCCGGCGAGCTGGCCGCCGGCCATCTGCCACGCGGCGGCGACGCGCGCCCGGCTCATCCGGTGGAGCAGGCAGGTGACGAGGCAGACGAGGATGAAGACGCCGCCCGGGGAGTACAGCGGCTGGACCGCCTCACCGATGGAGGTGCCGAACAGGTCGCCCACCCCCACCTGCACCGCGGACAGCGTCTCCTTCAGCCACGGCACGGTCCGGGTGGCCACCAGGATCGCGGCGACCATCAGGTAGGGGGCCCAGGCCCGCGCCACGCCCATGCGGCCGGTCTCCCCCACCTCGACGTCGCCGTCGCCGGGCCGCAGCCGGCCGCTCCACCGGGCGGGCCACTCCTCTCGGGGCGGGAAGTCCCACGTGGTCTTGGGCATCAGGAAACCGCGCCTGGCCGCGGCCACCACGATGAACAGGCCGGTCAGTCCGCCGAGCAGGGAGGTGAACTCCACCCCGAGGAAACGGTTGAACAGCACCGAGGGGACCGTCAGGGCCAGCCCGGCGAACAGCGCGAAGGGCAGCACCTCAAGGCCGTCGGCGAACCTGCGGCGCCCACCGTAGAAGCCGCACAGCATGCAGCAGAGGAAGACGGGGATCACCGTCCCGGTGAGCGCGTGCAGCACGACCGTCTCCCAGCCGATCCGGGCCACCAGCTCCGGAACGGCCACCCCCAGTTCCCCGGCCCGCGCGGCCACCTCGGCCGAGCCGGACAGCCCGCCGTTCACACCGACGAGGATGGGGGTCGCGACGGCGCCGAAGCTGACCGGGGTGCTCTGGATGATCAGGCCGACGAACACCGCCGCCATCGCGGGAAAACCCAGCGCGAGCAGCAGGGGCGCGACGACCGCGGCCGGGGTGCCGAACCCCGAGGCCCCCTCGATGAAACCACCGAACAGCCAGCCGATGATCACCGCCTGGACCCGGCGGTCCGGGCTGATGCCGGTGAAGGTCGCCCGGATGGTGTGGATGGCGCCGCTCTTGGTGAGGGTCGCCAACAGCAGCAGCGCTCCGAAGATGATGTAGAGCAGCCCCACCGCGAGGATCAGCCCCTGGATGGTGGAGGCCACGACGACCTGCCAGCGCACCCCCCAGAGCAGCGTCGCCACGGCCACCACCACCAGGTAGCCGATGGGCATCGCGTAGGCGGCCGGCCAGCGCAGGCCGACCAGGAGCACACCGACGACGAGGATGGGGGCGAGGGCGAACAGTCCGAGCAGGGCGAGGTTGTCCATCCGCTGTGCTCCCTGGGGGTGGGGCCATGACCGGGTTCACGGATGGTGGGACGATAGACCGCCCTCCTCACGCCAGTAAAGCGACAAATGTGTCACCGGTCACTGCGTGGGACGGACGGGACCACTCCTTCCCCAGCAGCGCGCCCTCGCGAACTGGGACGAAACAAAAGCGGCCCTCCCCATCGGGGAAGGGCCGCCTTCGGACACGGACCGATCAGTGGTCGTTCGGACCGACCGTGGTCTTTTGGATCTGGAGCAGGAACTCCGCGTTGCTCTTGGTCTCGCGCATCTTCTCCAACAGCAGCTCCAGGGCCTGCTGGGTGTCGAGCGCGTGCAGCACGCGGCGGAGCTTCCAGATGATGTTCAGCTCCCCGCTCGACAGCAGGATCTCCTCCTTGCGGGTGCTGGACGCCTCGACGTCCACCGACGGGAAGATCCGCTTGTCGGCCAGGCCCCGGTTGAGCTTCAGCTCCATGTTGCCGGTGCCCTTGAACTCCTCGAAGATGACCTCGTCCATGCGCGAGCCGGTCTCGACCAGCGCCGTGGCGAGGATCGTCAGGGAGCCGCCGTTCTCGATGTTGCGGGCGGCGCCGAAGAAGCGCTTCGGCGGGTACAGCGCCGTGGAGTCGACACCACCGGACAGGATGCGCCCGCTCGCCGGTGCGGAGAGGTTGTAGGCGCGACCCAGCCGGGTGATGGAGTCGAGCAGCACCACGACGTCCAGGCCCATCTCGACCAGCCGCTTGGCCCGCTCGATGGCGAGCTCGGCGACGGTGGTGTGGTCCTCGGCCGGCCGGTCGAAGGTGGAGGGGATGACCTCGCCCTTGACCGTGCGCTGCATGTCGGTGACCTCTTCGGGCCGCTCGTCGACGAGGACGACCATGAGGTGGCACTCGGGGTTGTTCTCGGTGATCGCGTTGGCGATCGCCTGGAGCACCATCGTCTTACCCGCCTTGGGCGGGGAGACGATGAGGCCGCGCTGTCCCTTACCGATAGGCGCGATCAAATCGATGATGCGCGTCGTCAGGATGTTCGGCTCGGTCTCCAGGCGCAGCCGCTCCTGCGGGTACAGGGGGACGAGCTTGGAGAACTCGGGACGGTTGCGCGCCTGCTCGGGCGCCATGCCGTTGATCGTGTCGAGGCGGACCAGCGCGTTGAACTTCTCGCGGCGCTCCCCCTCGCGCGGCTGACGGACGGCGCCGGTGATCGCGTCGCCCTTGCGCAGACCGTGCTTGCGGACCTGGGCCAGGGAGACGTAGACGTCGTTGGCGCCGGGCAGGTAGCCGGTGGTGCGCACGAAGGCGTAGTTGTCGAGGATGTCCAGGATGCCGGCGACGGGCAGCAGCACGTCGTCGTCGCTGATGACGGGCTCCGGCTCCTGGCGGTCGCGGCCCCGGCGGTCGCGCCGGTCGCGCCGCCGGCCCCGACGACGGCCACCGCCGAAGTCGTCGTCGTCGGAGGGTCCGCTGCCACCGCGGCCCCCGTCCTGCTGGGCGCCGCCCCGTGGCTGTTCGGCGGCGTTGTCGTCACGGTTGGCGCGGCGGTCGTCGCGGTTGCGCCGGTTGCGCTGACGCTCGCGGCCCCCACCCTGTCCGTTCTGGCCGGACTGGTTGGACTCGGAACCGCTGGTCTGCGTGGTGCTGGATGTCTTGGTCACGCTGCTCGCGGAGGTAGAGGATTCGGTGCCGTCGGGCGGCGCCTGCTGGACGCTGTTGTCGTCCCCGCGCTTACGGGACGACCGACGGCTACGGGCGGGCCGCTCGGAACGGTCGGTCTGCTCGGCAGGGCTGTCGCCCGACGTCTCGGTCACCGCCGGAGCCTCGCTCTTGACGGCGTCCTGGGCGGGCTCGCCCTCCTTCTCGGAGGTCTTCCTGCTGGAACGCCGGCTCTGAGCCGGACCGTCGGTGGAACCGACATTACCGCTTGTAGCCGCGGTATCGGCCTTCTTCGCGGATCTGACGGTCGGCGCGGCGACCGGACCGCCCTGCTTGGCCTCGATGGCCGAGATGATGTCGTTCTTGCGCATGCGCCCCGTACCCGTGATACCGAGACTCGACGCCAGACGCTGGAGCTCGGGAAGCTTCAGCGCGGACAGCCCGGTGCCACCGGAACGGCTCCGGGAGCGCGAGGACGTGCTCTTACCGGCCGGGGGTGCGGCGTCGCCGGCATCCGCACTGGGCGCGGTCGGATTGTGCGTACTGACCGCCGCGTCCGTGTGGAGTTCGGTGGTGTCGCTCACTAAGGGTCCTTCCCAAGGAGCGGGCTGAGGCCGTCTGCGTGCTCTAACGGCCAGCCCGGTGGTGCGAACCGGCAGGGGCCGGGTCGGGCGTGCCCCACCTGGATGTGCAAAACCGCTGAAGCGGTCCTTACCCAATCGCGGCGGGCTCTGGGTACAGCCAGACAGTGGGGCGATGGGCTCGATGGTGCTGCCCGGGGACCTTCCTGTCGTCCTCGTGCGAGGAGAACGAGGGCTCGATGAGCCGGGCAGAGCCACGGGTGCGCCGTGAACTCGACACAGTGGCGACCGTGCGCAGCGCTCGCGCGGAAGAGACCGGAGAGACCACTTGCGCGGAAGGCGCGGAAGACACTGTGGCGGATGAGCACACGCCCCGCATTGGGGCATCTGGTGCTTCACCTAGCCTAACATCACCGGAGCCCACAGCTATTCCTCGACACAAGTCTATGAACGGGGAGAACTGATACATACCCCTGCCGGATCGATTCTTAAGGGGCGTATGTGCCAACCCGTACCCGTTCGTTCTTGAATTGAATCCGCTAGATCATCACTGTTTTGCACCGGACGGCGCTCCCTGTCCGTCTCAACGTCAGCGTCGGGAACGTGGCCGAGGACCAGCACGGTCGGCCCGGCCCCCGACACGACCGCGGCCAAGCGGTCGCGCTCACGCAGCGTACGGATGAGTTCGGCACTGGCCGGCATGGCCGGTGCCCGGTAGGACTCGTGCAGCCGATCCTCGGTCGCCTCGAACAACAGCTCGGGGTGACCGGAAACGGCCGCCACCAGCAGCGCGGCACGCCCCGCCGAGAACGCCGCGTCACCGTGTGGAACCGAGGTCGGCAGGAGCCCACGAGCGCGCTCGGTGGACAGACGCTCCCCAGGGATACAGACCACGGGCCGCAACCGCGGCGAGGGCGGTACGGACAGCACTCGCCACGCCTTTTCCCCGCGCCAGGCGATCGCGAAACCTCCGTGGACACAAGGGGCCACGTTGTCAGGGTGTCCCTCGATGTCCGCGGCGAGCTGGAACACCCGATCCCGGTCGAGTTCACCGGTCTCGGGGTCGCCGCCGCCCAGCAGCGTCGTCGCCGCGCTCACCCCTGCGACGATCGCCGCGGCCGAGGATCCCAGCCCGCGTCCGTGCGGGATGCGGTTGCGGCAACGCAGCTCCAGGCCGGGAAGCCGCTCGCCCGCCGCCTCGAACGTCTCGCGCATCGCGCGGACGACGAGGTGGCGCTCGTCCTGGGGCAGCTCCCCCGCGCCCTCGCCGTCGACCTCGACGACGACGCGCTCGTCGTCGCGGAGACGGACCTCGATCTCGTCGTACAGCTCCAATGCCAGGCCCAGGGCGTCAAAGCCCGGGCCGAGGTTGGCACTGGTCGCCGGGGTGCGGACGTGCACCGCGGTGCGGCGCGGTCGGGGCATGCGCTGGCTCCGGAGGAGAGGTGGGGATGGGACGGGTCCGCCCGACGGGCGGAATACGAGTCAGGCCAGGCCGAGGGCCGTCGCCGCGGCATGCGCGTCGACCGGGACCGTCGTCGCCGACGAGGCTCCGGCCAGCGCCCAGTCGGGGTCCTTCAGCCCATTGCCGGTCACGGTACACACGACGCGGCTGCCCCGCTCGATCCGCCCGGCCTCGACCGCCTGCATCAGGCCGGCGACGCTGGCGGCGGAGGCCAGCTCGACGAACACGCCCTCCTCGGCCGCGAGCAGCCGGTAGGCCGCGAGGATCTGCCGGTCGGTCACCGCGTCGATACGCCCGCCGGACTCGTCGCGCGCCTTCTCCGCGTACTGCCAGGAGGCGGGGTTGCCGATGCGGATGGCCGTGGCGATCGTGCGCGGCTGGAGGACCGGCTCGCCGTTGACGATCGGCGCGGCGCCACTGGCCTGGAAACCGAACATGCGCGGAGTGCGGGTGGACACGCCGTCGGCGGCGTACTCCTTGTAGCCCATCCAGTAGGCGGTGATGTTGCCGGCGTTGCCGACCGGCAGGCAGTGGACATCGGGGGCGTCCCCGAGGGCGTCGACGATCTCGAACGACGCGGTCTTCTGTCCCTGGAGCCGGTAGGGGTTGACCGAGTTGACCAGCGCCACCGGGTAGTCCACGGAGAGCTTGCGGGCCAGTTCGAGGCAGTCGTCGAAGTTGCCGTCGACCTGGAGCAGCTTCGCGCCGTGCACGAGCGCCTGGGCGAGCTTGCCCATGGCGATCTTGCCCTGCGGGACCAGCACCGCGCAGGTCATCCCGGCGCGCACCGCGTACGCCGCGGCGCTGGCGCTGGTGTTACCGGTCGAGGCGCAGATGACGGCCTTCGCCCCGTCCTCGGCCGCCTTCGTGATGGCCATGGTCATGCCCCGGTCCTTGAAGGAGCCGGTGGGGTTGAGCCCCTCGACCTTGAGGAACACCTCACACCCCGTCAGCTCCGACACCCGCGTCGCGGGTACCAGCGGCGTTCCGCCCTCAAGCAGGGTGACGACCGGGGTGTTCGCCGTGACGGGAAGACGGTCGCGATATTCCTCGACGACCCCTCGCCACGCCCGTGCCATGCTCACGACAGGGCCCTTTCGATGGGTGGTACAGACGGTGGAAACCGGTCAGGAGGCGGCGCGCACCAACGGGTCGGCACAGCCGACGCCAATGGACACCCGGAACAGGCCACCGCGCGGCCTCGTGATCTGCTCCGAGTCTAGGGCGTCGCGGAAGCGGGACGGAATCCGGCCGCCCCTCATCTCGGCAGGTGGAACGGCGGCGGCGCCGCGGACCGGCCCGAAGCCCGCCCGCGGCGTCGACGTCACCTGTCGCTGAACGTCTCGACGCGCATGACGCTGGCCACCGAACGCACCATGTCCAGCTCCCTGAGCTGTTCCACCGTTGCCGACAGCGCCGCGTCGGGAGCCCGGTGGCTGACCAGGACGAGCTGGGCGTCCTCGCCCATCCCCTCCTGGCGCACGTTCTTGATCGACACGCCGTTGGCCGCGAACACCTCGGCGACGCGGGCCAGCACCCCCGGCCGGTCCGCGACGTCCAGGGAGACGTGGTAGCTGGTGACGGTCTCGCCCATCGGGTGCACCGGCAGCCCGGCGTCCTCGCCCCCGTCGGCGACGGAGGTGCCCGCGAGCCTGTTGCGCGCCACGGCGACGATGTCGCCGAGCACCGCGCTGGCGGTGGGCGCCCCTCCCGCGCCGGCCCCGTAGAACATCAGCCGGCCGGCCGACTCCGCCTCGACGAACACCGCGTTGTAGGCCTCGGTGACGTTGGCCAGCGGATGCTCGCGCGGCAGCATCACCGGGTGGACGCGCACCCCCACCGACGCCCCGTCCTCGGAGCGCTGGCAGATCGCGAGCAGTTTCACGACGCAGCCCATGTCCTTGGCGCTGGCGATGTCGCCGGCCGTCACCTCGGTGATGCCCTCACGGTGCACGTCGGCCGCCGTGACCTGGGTGTGGAAGGCCAGCCGGGCGAGGATCGCCGCCTTGGCCGCCGCGTCGAACCCCTCGACGTCGGCCGTGGGGTCGGCCTCGGCGTAGCCCAGCGACTGCGCCTCCTCCAGCGACTCGGTGAACCCCGCGCCGAGGGAGTCCATCCGGTCGAGGATGTAGTTCGTGGTGCCGTTGACGATGCCCAGCACCCGGTTCACCCGGTCGCCGGCGAGGGAGTCGCGCAGCGGGCGCAGCAGCGGGATGGCGCCGGCCACGCTCGCCTCGTAGTAGACGTCGACCCCGGCGGCGCGCGCGGCCTCGTGGATCGCGGCACCGTCCTCGGCCAGCAGCGCCTTGTTCGCCGTGACCACGGACTTGCCGGACTTGATCGCGGCGAGGATGAGCGACCGGGCCGGTTCGATCCCGCCGATGACCTCGACCACCAGGTCGATGTCCTCGCGTGTCACCAACCCCATGGCGTCCGTGGTGAACAGCTCGGGGTCCAGGCCCGTGCCGCGGGCACGCCCGAGCCGGCGCACCGCGACACCTCCGATCTCCAGAGACGTCCCGACGCGCGCGGTCAGCTCGGACGACTGCTCGCGGATCAACCGCACCACTTCCGAGCCCACTACGCCGCAACCCAGCAGCGCCACCTTCAGTGCCATGAGGGGGTGACTCCCACTTCTTCGCTCATACTTCGATCCGGATCACGCCGGGCCCGTGAGGGCCGGCCGGGGGTGGCCGGGACTCAGCCTACGTCCAGGCGGAGGAGATCGTCCTCGGTCTCCCGCCGCACCAGCACGCGCGCGCTCCCGTCGCGCACCGCCACCACCGCCGGACGGGGCAGGTGGTTGTAATTGCTGGCCATGGAGTGGCAGTAGGCGCCGGTGGCCGCCACCGCCACGAGGTCACCGGTGCGCAGGTCATCGGGCAGGTACAGGTCGCGCACGACGATGTCGCCGCTCTCGCAGTGCTTGCCGACCAGGCGGGACAGCATCGGCGCCCCCTCCCCGGCGCGGGACGCCAGGGCGCAGGTGTACTCCGCCTCGTACAGCGCCGTGCGGATGTTGTCGCTCATCCCGCCGTCGACGCTGACGTAGGTGCGGATCCCCTCGACGTCCTTGATCGTGCCGACCTCGTAGACGGTGACCCCGCACGGGCCCGCGATCGCGCGCCCCGGCTCCACCGCGATACGCGGCATCGGCAGTCCGTGCGCCTCGCACTCGCGTCGCACGATCGTCAGGAGACTGTCGGCGATCTCCTTCGGCTCCAACGGGCGGTCGCCGGGCAGGTAGGCGATCCCCAGGCCACCCCCAAGGTCCAGCTCCGGCAGCACGATCCCGTGCTCGCGGTGGATCTCGGTGAGGAAGGCGCTGAGACGACGCGCCGCGACCTCGAACCCGGCGGTGTCGAAGATCTGCGAACCGATGTGGGAGTGCAGGCCGACCAGTTCGACGTGATCGCAGGCCAGCAGGCGGCGCACCGCGGTCGCCGCGGCACCGGTGCTCAGCGCCAGCCCGAACTTCTGGTCGTCGTGCGCCGTGGCGACGAACTCGTGGGTGTGCGCCTCGACACCGGTGGTGACGCGCACGAGCACGCGCGGCACACGTCCCTGGGCGGCGGCCAACCGCTCCAACCGGTCGATCTCGTCGAAGGAGTCGACGATGATCCGGCCCACGCCGACCTCGATCGCGCGGGCGAGCTCGGCCTCGGACTTGTTGTTGCCGTGCATGCCGATGCGCTCGGGCGGGAAGCCCGCGGCCAGCGCGACCGCGAGCTCGCCGCCGCTGCACACGTCCAGCTTGAGGCCCTCCTCGTGCACCCACCGGGCGACGGCCTTGGTGAGCAGGGCCTTGCCCGCGTAGTAGACGTCGGCCTCGGCGTCGCCGAAGGCGAGCCGGTAGTCGCGGGCGCGCGCCCGGAAGTCCTCCTCGTCGAGGACGAACAGCGGCGTCCCGTACTCGCGGGCGAGCTCGCTGACGGCGACGCCGCCGATGGTGATCTCGCCGTCGACCCGCCGTGCCGTGCGCGGCCACACCTTCTCGTCGAGCTCGACCAGGCTGTGGGGCGGGATCGGCGGGTGCTCCTCGGGGAGCACGTCCGCGTGGCGTGGGCCTGCGGGGTGGGCGTAACGGCTCATGGCGGCAACTCTCGGCTGGGCGTGGCAATGATCGGAGAACAGCAGATGTCCGGCGGGCCTACAGCCTCGTGGGCGCGGCCACGCCGATCAGGGACAGTCCCGCGCGTAGGACGCCCGCCACGGCCGCACAGGCGCCGAGCCGGGCTGCGGTGACCTCTCCGCGCGCGTCGTCGGACGCGGTCGCGCCTCCGCTCTCCCCCAAGACGACATCACAGGACTCCCGCCACTCATGGTAGGCAGCGGCGAGGCCCTCCAGGTATCGAACCAGGATATGGGGTTCGCTACGCCGGGCCGCCGTGGCCAGCGTCCCCGGTCCGTCGAACAGCGCGCCCACGAGCGCGGCGGCGGGCGGCGCGGACAGGTCGGCGACCACATCCAGCCCCGCCGGGAACGGGTGCCCGGCGGGGGGCAGGCCGAGCGCGGGCGCCCACACCTCCAGCGTCGTACGGGCGTGGGCGTGGGCGTAGCGGACGGCGAAGGCCGGGTTACCGCCGCCGTGGCGCGCCCAGAGCCCCGGGGCGTCGGCCGTGGGGAGCGCGGGCAGGCCCGGCCCCGTCTCCTCCCCGGGACGGGGGCGTTCGGGCAGCGAGCGGCAGAACGCGACCCGCGCGCTCGCCTCGCCCGTGACGGCCAGCAGCCGCGCGGCCTCGGTGGCCACGTCCACGGCGCCGAACAGGGGATCGCGCCAGCCCCCCTCCCCCACCGCGGCGACCGGCGCGGCGGGGTCCCGTCGCGCCGGACAGGGGCTCGCCCCCGGCCGGGGCGCCGCCGAGACGCCGGCGGCGGCCAGGGCGATGCGCCGGCGCGCGTCGGCGCGGGCCCAGTCGCGCGCGGCGCCGACCGTCTCGGCGCGGGCCAGGGCCGAGGCGGCCCGCGCCGCGGCCGCCGGCCCCGTGGTCATCTCGGCGAGGGGCGCCCCGGCCAGGTAGGCCATGCCGTCTTCGGCCGCCGCGGCCAGGAGGGAGACCCGGGAGACGGCGGTGAGGGACACGTTGACGAAACCGGGGCCGTCCACGACGGCGGCGGTCACGTGCGGACGGGTCCGCAGTTCGGCGGCGAGATCGGCGGCGACGTCCCGGGCCGGACGGCCGAGGGGCCCGGCCAGCCGCATCGGCAGCGCGGTGGCGTAGTCGCCGGGCCGTTCCGGGGGGACTCTGCGGGGATCGGCCGCGGGCAATCCGTCGGCGTCCAGGCCGGTGGCCGCGGCGCAGGCGGCGCGGAGCAGCGCGTCCAGCCGACGGGGGGTCATCCCCTCGACGTGACGCTCCCCGGCGGGTGGGGGGGTCGGCGCGGGCACGGCCCTAGTCGGCCGGTCCGACGCCGGCGAGGTCGCGCACGACGTCGATCAGCTCGGCCGGGTCGAACGGCTTGGTGAGATAGGCGTCGACGCCGATCTCGTGGCCGCGGCGCAGGTCGGCCTCCTGCGCCCGCGCGGTGATGAGCACGACCTTGACGTGTCTGGTGCGCTCGGCGTCGCGCAGCCGCTGCGCGGTCTCCCAGCCGTCGAGCCGCGGCATCATGACGTCGAGTGTGACGACATCGGGCTCGACCTCCTCGACCCGCTCCAGGCAGTCCTGCCCGTCGGAGGCCCCGTGGACCTCGAACCCCTCCAGTTGCAGATTCACGGTGATGAGCTGCCGAATGACCTCGTCGTCGTCGACGACCAGTACCCGCCCCAACGTTTCACTCACGGCCGTGAGACTAACGCCCTCGACCTGTCCGCCGCCGCCGTTCGGGGCACCCCATGCCCCGAAAGCCCCCGTGGCCGCTCTGGGCGCGCAACCCACTCCCCGACCCCTGCTAGAGTTGTCATCACAGCGAGCCCCCTTAGCTCAGGGGATAGAGCAACGGCCTCCGGAGCCGTGTGCGCAGGTTCGAATCCTGCAGGGGGCACCAGCAGGGCAGCACTGATCATCACGATCGGACGGTTCGCCCGAAAGTACGGCCGCTCTAAGAGCGGCCGTTCGTGTTTCCGGCCGCCTTGAGGACTCTGCCGGCGGACGGATCCGCTCGCCAGGCACGCGGGCGGCGGTGACCTGCCCCGCCAACCCGGCGCCGGACGGCAGCGGGCACCGTGGTGAGGACCTGGTCGACCGCCGTGGCCGGGCCGCGAGCCAATGGGGCACTGAGCGTGGAGCGGAGACCGGCCGCCGCAGTCGCCGCGTCAGCTCGTCACCGGGCCGCCTTGCGCAGCAGCGCGCGCAAATCCGCGACGGGTCGCACGCCGGGGACCGGCGGGCCGCCGTCGACCACGAGGGTGGGCACACCGGTGATGCCGTGCTCCTTCGCGCGACGCTGATCGGCGCGCACCTCGCCGGCGTAGTCGTCGCTGTCCAGCACCGCCGCCACCTGCCCGGCGTCCAGCCCGGCCTCCCCGCCCAGGCGCCGCAGGACCTGCGCGTCGGCCACGTTGCACCCCTCGGTGTGGTAGGCGCGCAACAGTAGTTCCATCATCTGGTCGGCCCGGCCGTGCCGGGCGGCGAGCTTGACCAGCCGGTGCGCGTCAAAGGTGCTGACCGGGCGGGCCAGGTGCAAGTTGAGCTCCAGCCCTTGGGCGGCGCCCAGCGCCCGGATCCGGTCAATCCGGGCGGACGCCTGACCGCCCCACCAGCCGGTCATGGCCTCGGCTGCGGGCGGGCCGGGAATGCGGCTTTCGTCCGGCGCGAGTTCGTAGCCGCGCCAGACGACCTCGACACTGTCGCGGTCGATTCCGTCCGCCAGGGCGGCTGCCAGGCGTCTCTTGCCGATGTAGCACCAGGGGCACAGCACATCGGCGTACAGTTCCAACTGCATGAACGTCCCGTACGGTGGTCGTGGCCGGCCGCGCGGGGCAGCTCACCGCTGGCATGGCGCCGGCGGGCACCCCCGTTCGCGGGAAAAGGCCAGGCGGTCAGGGCTCGCGGCGCCGCCGGGAGCCGGCCGCGTCCCGGCCGGACGCGGGGCAGCGCCACGACCGCCATCCTGCAACCTCCACCAGTGCCGGGTGGCTGAGCAGCTCCCGCGCCGCCTCCAGGTCGTGGTCGTGTTTCCAGACCGGCCAGCGCATCACCCGGCGGCGGCCGATGCGCTGCCACAGCACCGCCTCCGGCGCGTCGCCGTTGCCGGTGAGCCGCAGCAGTGGCAGGGCCTGGGTGGCCAGCCAGGTGGCGCCGGAGACGCCTGACGGTGTGGATTCTCCGGTGGGCAGGTCGGCGGCGGTGCGGATGGCGCGGTGGTCGAGGTATTCGCCGGTGTAGCCGGGGACGCGCCACCAGGAGGTGAGTGCGTGGCCGACGTGGACGTGGTCGTCGTGCAGCCGTTCGCCTACAGCAACGCCAAAGGCCAGTGTGTTGAGTGCGCAAGCGCTGCTTGGAGTAAGGCCAGCTACAGCCTTCCCGACAACAACAACCGCGTCGAGTGCGCCCACCTCTCGACGGCCGTCGCCCTCCGCGACTCCAAGAACCCCGACCACGGCCACCTCACCCTCCCCCCAGCCGAGTGGACCGCCTTCCTCGCCGCCGCTAAGGACGGCGACCTGTAGCAACAACCAGCAACACCGACGACAACAAAGCGGCCGACCCCCATTTGGGAGTCGGCCGCTTCTCCTATGCCTGGAGGGCCCGGGCGGTACCGATCAGTCCGGGTCCGGCTGACCGCTCGGCGCCGCCTTGCCGGCCGCCTGCTCGACGGTGCTCTTGGGGCGCCAGGCCCGTCCGCGGCCCGCCTTACGCGGCTTGAAGCCGGTGACGGTGCGCACCGGCGTCGCTTCCTTCTTCGGCTCGGCGGCCTCTGGCGGCGTGCTCTTCGCCGCCTTCCGGGGCCGGTCGTCGCCCGGCGCGGTCTCCTGGCTCCGGGCGCGGGTCGCCGCTCGTGCGGGCTCGGCGGCGACGGCCCGCGACCCGGCGGGTGCTGGTGTGGCGTCGCTCGGCCGGGCCTCCTCCTGCGGCTCCGGGCGGCTGCTGGGCTGCTGCGCCGCTTCGGCTGGCTGGTTGAGCACCGAGAAGTCCAGGCTGCTCGGCACCGCAGGCTCCGGCTGCGGCGTGGATTCCGGCTGTGCCTTCGCCTCCGGCTGCGGCTGTGCCTCCGGTGCCGACTGCGCCTCGGGCTCCGGCTGCCTCTCCGGCTGTTTCCCCGACTCTGGCTGCGGTGCCGGTTCCGGAGCGGGCGTGGCCTCCGGGGCGGGCGTGGCCGCTGGCTGGGCCGTGGGCTCGGCCGCGACCGGTTCCGGAGTGGGGTGCTGCTCCTCGCGGGGCTCCGGAGCGGGCGACGCGGGAGCCGCCTGCTGCGGGGCTGGCTCGACGCCGGTCCCTGCCGGTGCCGCTTCTTCCAGCGGGGCCGGAGTTTCGGCCGGAGCCGGGGTCTCCGCCGCAGCCGCTGCCTCACGGCGGTACGCGGCGGGGTTGAACGGCCGCTTGGTCCGCCGGCGGGCCGACGGTGGTGCGGCCGGGCGGCGGGGGCTCACGGGCCGGTCGGGGGACGGCGCCGCCGGGGCGCCGGTGCGCTGCGGCGTTTCAGGTTGCTGCTCCACCGGGTTCGCTGCCACCGGTGTGGTGGACTCCGGCTGCTGCGGGGCCGTCTCGGCCGCAGCGGTGCGGCCGGGCTCGGCCGGCTCGGGCCGGGGGTCCGGCTCGGCCTCGGCGGTGCCGGACGGCGCGGGCGCGGCGAGCGGTTCGGCCGGGGCTTCGGCCGGCGTGGCGGCCGCGTCGGCCGGCACCGGCCGTTCCGCTTCCCCGGTCACGCCGTCCGGTGTCGCCGCCTCTTCGCGGGTCTCCTCGGCCCGCATGGTCGCGGGCGCGGTCGCGGCGACGGCGGTGTCCTCCGCCACGGTCTCGCTGGGTTCCCGCCGGTTCGCGGCCGCCGCGCTCTCCGTGCTCCCGGTGCTCTCCGTGCTCCCGGTGCTCACCGTGGGGGTTCCCAGCAGCCACGGGTTCGCCGGTGCGGCCGGCTCGCTCTCCGTCTTGGCCGCCGGTGTGGTGGCGGCGGGGCGCTGCGCCGTCTCCTGGTCGTCCGGGTCGGACGTGTAGAACGGGTCGAACTCCTCCGTGAGCGCGGCGCGCACCCGCTCGGCCCGCGTGCTTTCGGTCCGTGCGGTCGTGGCCGGTTCAGCCGGGGTCTGGTCCGCCGCTCCCTGTTCCGTCGCGGTCTGTTCCGCCGGCTCCTGTTCCGTCGCGGTCTGCCCGGCCGGGGCCTGCTCCGCCGGGGACTCCTCGAACGGAACCTGCGGCGCCCGGGACGGCTCCGCGGACTCGCCGGACGCGGCCGGGCGCGGCGTCTCGTCCGGGCCGTTGGCGGCGATCTGGGCGAACAGTTCCTTCCAGTCCCCTGGCGCGTCCTCGGTCCGGCGGGCTCCCCGCTGGCGGCGAATGATCTCGTTGACGCGGGCGGCGTCGAGACCGGGCCAGTAGGCGTGGTAGATGCCGTTGAGCGGCGGGCTCGTCTCCGTAATCAGGCCGTCGGCCTCGATGGTGCAGCTGCCGCCGAGCGGCCAGCGGCCGAGGAGGACCGCCGAGATCCCCCGCTCCTGGCCGTGCAGCAGCAGGCCGGACAGCGCGTCCTCGTCCTCCGGCGGGGTGGCGATGAGGATCAGCGGGTCGTGGTCGTCGGAGCGGATAGTGCTGTCCGCGCGGGCGTGCAGTTCACGCTGAAGCTCGGTCAGCGCCTCGTGCATGGAGTCCACCACCCGGACCGCGTCCAGGTCGCGTTCGGCCAGCCGCCGCTTGCCGTTCGTGCCGAGGAGGACCACCGCGTCGGCGTCCGTGATGAGCACCCGGGCCGGGTGCTCGGCGCTCGGGGTGAGGGCGTTGGCGATCAGCCGCCGGGCGGCGCCGCGCGCGCCGGAGCCCGTGATGCCGATGCCCGGCACGTGGTTCAGCTCCACGTAGACGCGCCCGTCGACGTCGGTGGGCGGCGGCAGCCGGCGCGGCGGGGTGTCGTCGGCCTTGGCCCGGGGGCCGGCGGTGAGCGTCCGGGGCAGGGAGAGGGCGAGCCGGGGGGCGCCGGTGCGGCGGCCACGGCGGCCGATGAGGTAGCCACCGAGGATGCCGGCGAACGCGGCGCCGCCGAGCAGCGCCTCGTCGGGGATGGAGAGGACCACGACTCCGGCCGCGCCGTCCGCGACCGCCGCCTGTACGGCCTCCTCCGTGGAGGAGGTGGCGCCGACGAGCGCGGCCGTCTCCAGTTCGGTCTCCTCGGCGGGTTCCTCGGCCTGTTCTCTGGCCGGGGGATCCACGTCCGGGGTGCCGGTGGTTCCGGCGGTGTCTTCCGCGTCCTCGGTGCTGGACCCGGCAGTGTCCGTGGCGCCGGCTCCGCTGCCGGTCTCTTCGTCGTCGCGCTCGTCTTCGCGCTGGTCGCCGCTGCCGGCCGTCTCGCCGTCCTGCGCGTCGCCCTGGGCGGAGACGGCGGCGGCCGACGGGGGCGCGGGCGGTCCGGTGCGGACGGTGTAGCTGATCTCCACCCGCCGCTGCGCCGCGGCGTCGGCGTCCTCGCGCAGCCGCTCCGACCCGAGCCCCTCGGCCTCGATGTCGGGGGCCTGCTCGCCGAGCTGCTCGGTGATGTAGCCGGCGACGCTCTGGGCGCGCTGCTCGGAGAGCCACTGGTTGACGTCGGCGCCGCCGGAGGCGTCGGTGTGCCCGGTGACGCGGATGACGGCGTCCGGGTCGCCGTGCTTGCGGATGAGCTCGATGGTGGTGGCGAGGTCCTCGCGCATCTCCTCGGTCGGCTCGGCGGAGTTGAGCGCGAACCCGGTGACGATCCGCACCCGTTCGGTCGCCTTGTTCCGCGCGCCCGCGTCGGGTGCCGCGCTGGGTGGGGCGGTCTGCTCGCCGGCGGAGGACGTCTCGGTGTTTTCGACCGACATCGTGGTGGTGGGCACGGTGTCGGCCATGGCCTGCGCGGGGGCGGCCACGGTGCCGCCGATGGCGGTGGCGGCGATGATCTGGAGCGGGCCGAGCGGGCGGAACCAGCGGGTCCCGCCGCGCCCGCGCGCCACGATCTCCACCACGAGGCTGAGGGCGTACAGCCCCCACAGTGCCCACAGCGTGCAGATGAGGAAGGCGGTGAACAGGCCCGGCGGCACCCGGAAGCTGCTGAGGTGGACGAGCAGGCCGGTCCACGACAGGTCGGGCTCCGGCCAGGTCAGGTGCACCAGCAGCACATAGGGCAGCCCGACCAGCAGGGCCGAGCTCAGGAGGAGAGCGCTGAGCCGTCGGATTCGTCGCATGGCCGCCTCCACAGGACGCTACGCGGTTGGTTCAGAATACGGGCGGGCGCTGGCGGTGCCGTCGACGATGGTGCCCCCGAGCGGCAGCAGGGTGAAGTTGTAGTCGACCGTGCAGGTCACGGTGACGGTGTCGCCGTTGACGCTCACGTCGCCGGTCGCGCCGGAGTTCGACAGGAAGGCGCGGGCGGCGGCGCCGGCCTCGATGGCGTCCAGCCGGGTGGGTTCGCCGGCGCGGTAGGCGGCCATGTCGATCTGCTGGGCGCCGACCCGCGCCGCCTCCTGAGCGAGGATGGCGGCCTGGTTGCGGGCGCGCAGCACGCCGCCGCCGTCGAAGACCAGGCCGAGGCAGAGGATGAACGCCGACGTCATGATGACGACGAAGGCGGTCACCTGGCCACGGTCGCGGCGGGCGGCACGCGGGCCGTCCCGATGCGCGCGGCGCGCACCGGGACGGCCCGACGGTCCGGTGTTCATGGGGTCCCCCGGTAGGTGTCGATAACGGCGGTCGACTCGCCCCGCACGGTGTAGCTGCCGGGCACGTTGAGGGCGGACAGGTCGCTGAGCGACACGTGGCAGCTCAGTGCCGCGGTGACAGCGCCGCCCGGTTCCAGGCCGCCGTGGTCGAGTTCCAGCGTGAAGTCGGCGCAGCGGAGCCCGTGGCTGGCGAGCGCCGCCGCCGCGACCTGCTGGGACGCCGCCTCCGCCTGCGCCACGTCGCGTTCCATTGAAGCGGCGCGGGCGGCGGCGTGCGCCACCTCGTCGGCGGTGCTGCGTGCGCCGGCGACCCGGCCGGCCAGGATCATCAGCAGCGCGAACGAGATCAGCAGCGGGGTCAGGATGGCGAGTTCCGCCGCCGCTGACCCGCGGTCGCGGTGCGCGCCGCGCCGGATCACGGTGCCACCTCGGCCGGGGCCGGCGGGACGAAGCGCTCCACCGGCGCGGTCAGCTCGTGGCGGACCGGCCAGGACATCCCGGGGATGATGGTGGGCACCTCCGCCGACACGACGACGCGCGCGGTGGTGGCTCCGCGTTCGATCACGATGCTCCGTTCGGACAGCATGGACCCGCCGAGGTTGTCGGCGACGGACTCGGCGTAGGACTGGGCGTCGCCCTCCTCGGCGGTCCGCGCCGCGTCGACGGCCCGCTGCGCGACGCTGCTCGCCACGTGGTCGCCGTGCATCCAGATGGCGACCTGGACGACGAGCAGGACGAGCAGCAGCAACAGCGGCGTCGCGATGGCGATCTCGGCGCTGCCGCGGTCGTCGGATCGGCGGTTCGGTCGCACGGTCAGTCCAGGCTGATGGACTCAGCCTTGTCCATCACGGTCGTGGAGATGGCCCCGACCGCGCCGAGGGCGAGCGTGACCAGGAGAGCGATGACGAGCACGGTCTCCGTCGAGTAGCCGTCGTCGCGGCCGTGGGTGCGGCGGCGGAGGAGGAAGGCGCGGATTCGGTTCACGGAATGCTCCTGGATCTTTGTGGTCAATAAGGGGACGGTGGTCTAGAGGCTGGTGAAGACGTGGCTGATGGCCGGGTAGCCCAACAGCACGAGGAAGCCGGCGAACAGCAGCACCACCGGCAGGCTCATCCGTTCGGTGGCGGACTGGGCGTCGGCGTCGAGTTCGGCGAGGTGCTGGGTGCGCAGGGTGCGGGCTTTGGCGGCGAGGGATCCGCGCACGCGGGCGCCGTCGGCTCCGGCGAGTTGCAGGCTCGCGGACAGCTCGGCGAACTCCGTGACGTCGAAGCGGTCCCCGAGCTCACGCAGCGCGACCCACGGGGGCTGGCGGTTGAGGGCGGCCGTGCGCAGCGTGAGGCGGATCTGGGTCATGGCCCAGCCGGTGCTGGCCGTTGAGGCGTCGGTGAGCGCGCCGTTCACGCCGGCGCCGCCGGCGAGGGACACCACGACGAGGTCGGCGAACCCGGCGAGCGCGTGCCGCATGGCCTCGCGGCGTTTGCGTGCCTCGTCCCGCAGCGACAGGTCGGGGGCGAGCCAGGCGATGACCGCGAACAGCGCCCAGGCGCCGACGGCCGGCAGCGGGGGCAGGTCGGCGCCGGCGAAGCTCATCATCGCGCCGATGGCCGGCGGGGCGGCCAGGCCGAGGAGCAGGCTGGTGAACTTCTCGGCGAGGTAGCGGGCGGCGTCGCGGTCGCACACTTCCAGGTCGCGGCGGGTCCGGGCGGTGGGCAGGCCGAGGGTGGAGAGGATCGGGATCCCGATGGTGCCGAGGCGGGCCGCGAAGCCCTCGTTCCCGGTGCCGGCGCGCCGCGCCGGGGCGATCGGCATCGGGTCGGCGAGCCGCTCGGCCAGGCTGGGCCGCGCGAACCGCACGGCCACGACCAGCCACAGGCCGAATCCCACCAGGATTCCGCCGATGGCGGCGAGCAGCAGCGTCTGGGTGCTCATGCGGCGGCACCTTTTCGGGTCGGAGCACCGTGGCCCGGGCGCGGGCGCCGGGCGCACGGAACGGGCACGGGGACGGGGGTGAGCGTGCCGGCAGCCGGGTTCCGCCGCCGGAGGTTCGCAGCCGGGCTGCTGGAGGGGAGCATCAGGCCGGCACCTCCTCGCGCCGCTTGCCGGGAGCGAGGACCCGCGGCCCGAGCTTGGGCCGGGACAGCCGGACCAGCCAGGTGAGGGCGGCGGCCCACAGCACGCCGATACCGCCGAGCACGAGCTGGCCGAGGAAGCCGTCGAACGGCTCCAGGTAGTCGGGGCTGAACAGCATGAGCAGCACCGCCATGCCGAGCGTGACGGCGATGATGATGCGCGTGGAGGTGCGCACCCGGGCGCGGTTGGCGGCGGCGCGGACCAGCATCGCCGACTGCTCGCGGGCGGACTCGGCCAGGGTGCCGAGCAGGGTGCCGAGGTCGGCGGCGTGCTTGGAGGCCGCGGTGCTCAGGGCCGCGGCGACCAGGTCGGCGGTGGGGTTGTCGACGTCGTCGGCGAACTCCGCGAGGGCCTCGTGCGGCGGGCGGCCCAGGCGCAGCTGCTCGCTGAGGCGGGCGACGTCGGCCTGGATGGGCGCCGGCGCGATGGGCAGGGTCGCGGTGATGGCCTGGTGCAGGCCGGAGGCGCCCGCCATCAGGTCGCGGAGCATCTCCGTCCAGGCGGCCACCGCCTCGATCCGCTCCACCTGCTGCTGGTGGTACCGGTCCGGGCCGAGCATGGCGGGCAGCCACCAGCAGCCGACCCCGGCGAGGAGCCCGGCGACCGGCCAACCGGTGACGGTCCACACGGCGACGGCGCCGACGATGGCCACCGTGAGCTTGAGCGGCCGGCCCTGCTCGAAGGGGGCGGAGCGCAGCCGGCGCAGCCTGCGGCCGGCCTCGGGGTCGGCGAGCGCGGCGAGGACCAGCCAGACGCCGGCGCCGATGACGGCGCCGGCCGCGATGACGGCGATGGTCTCGATCACACGGACCACCCGCTCACGTCGGCGTCCACGCGGAGCAGGGAGGTGTCGAAGCCGGCCTCGACCAGCGCGTCGATGGTCTCCGGTCCGGGCGGGGCGGCGGGCAGGGCCCGGCCGTCGGGGCCACGGCGGTAGATCTCGTTGGAGACGACCTTGCGGTCTTCGGCGCCGACGACTTCGCGGACGCTCGTCACCCGCCGGCCGCCGGTGGGCGAGGCGGACACGTGCACGACGAGGTGCACCGCCGAGGCGACCAGGGCGGCGGTCGCCTCCAGGGGCAGCCGCTCGGCGGATTGCGCGGCGTAGGCGCCGAACTTGGTGAACGCGCCGGCGGAGTCGCTGGCGTGCAGCGTGGTGAGGCTGCCGTCGTTGCCCTGGCTCATGGCGTTGAGCAGCGGCACGGTTTCGTGGCCGCGCGTCTCGCCGACGATCACCCGGTCCGGCGACATGCGCAGCGCGGTCCGCACCAGGTCGGCGATGGTGATCTCGCCGACGCCCTCGATGTTGGCGGGGCGGGCCTGCAGGGCGACGCAGTCGGGGTGGGCGGCGGTGTCGCGGTCGAGGCCGAGCTCGAAGACGTCCTCGATGGTGACGAGCCGCTCGCTGGGCGGGATCTCGGAGGCGATGGCGCGCAGCAGCGTGGTCTTGCCCGCGCCGGTGCCGCCGGTGATGACCATGTTGCGGCGGGAGCGCACGGCGGCGCGGAGCAGGGCGACGAGGGTGTCGTCGAGCGTGCCGAGTTCGCGGAGGCGCTCCAGGGTGGTGCTGGTGTAGCGGTGCCGCCGGATGGAGACGGCGGGTTCGCGGGCCACCTCCATGATGGCGTTCATGCGCTCGCCGCCGGGCAGCGGCATGTCGAGGATGGGGGCGCCGGGGTCGAAGCGCCGCTCGCCGGTGGTGGACTCGGCGGCGATGCGCCGCACCAGGGCGATGAGTTCCTCGGGGCTCTGGAAGACGGCGGGCCGCTGTTCCCTGCGGCCATCGGCGTAGCGGACCCACACCTTGGTGCCGTTGATGTTGATGTTCTCGATCTCGGGGTCGTCCAGCAGCGGCTGGAGCGGGCCGAGGCCGGACACCTGGGCGAGCACCCGCCGGGCGATCATCGACTCGGTGTCGGGATCGAGCACCGGGCGGCCTTGGGCGAGCGCGTCGCTGGCCACCTGGTCGAGGATCTGGGCGATGACGCGCTCGGCGCGGCGGCGGTGCTCGGGGCCGGTCTCCTCGGCGCCGTCGCGCATGGACGCGCTGAGCCGCCGGGTGGCTTCGGCCGCGACCCAGGTGGTCCACTCGTCGACCTGCCGCAGCAGGTCGCGGTCGACGACCTGGCCCGGGTCCTCGTGGAAGGGGATCTCGTCAGTGCTCATGCGGCCGTCCCCGTGGGCTGCGGGTCCGCCGGCGCGGGCTCGGCCAGGTGCCCGGCCAGGGTGGCGGCGGCCTTGAAGAGCGGGCGGCGCTGCGGGCGGGAGAGACGGCGTTCGCCGCGCAGGAAGGCGGCGGCCTTGTCGTCGGGGCCGATCTGGGCGAGCACCGGGATGCCCATGACGTTGGCGATCTCCTTGGCGGACTCCGCGCCGCCGACCACGACGAGCCGCAGGCGGCTGAAGGACTCGGTGAACGCCGGGGCGGACTCCTTGACCCGGCGCAGCTGGGCGGTGTCGTCGCGGGTGACGAGGAGCGCGGTGTCGGCCTGCAGTGCCAGCCGCGCGGTGGCGGAGCGCGGGGCGAGGCGGCCGAGGTCCGCGATCACCGCGGGTCCGGGGCCGGTGGCGAGCGTGGGGTTGTTGTCGGCGAGCAGCCGGACCGCTCCGCCGGCGCGGTCGGCGGTGACGGGGGCGACGCAGACGGGCAGGCCGCCGGGCAGGGTCTGGGTGTGGGCGCTGGGCCCCTCGCCCGCGCCGGACTGGCGGTGCCGGGAGGCGGCGGCGAAGTCGGTCAGTCCCGGGGAGGCGGGCAGCCGGTGCCAGGTGCCGATGTCGCCGCCGGCGGCGTCGGCCTCGACCAGCACGGCCCCGGACTCGTCTGGCCACACGCTGGCCAGCGCCATGGCGAGCGTCGTCACGCCCGGGGCGCCGCCCAGGGAGAAGAGCGCCACGGTGCGGGGCATCAGGCGCCCCCGTTCGGGGAGACCTGCACCACGGTGATCTGCTCGGCCGCGGCGGCGGCGGAGATCTGCGCGGCGTCGGCGGCGTCGACGACGAGTTCGATGACGGCCGGGCCGTCGGCCGCGGCGGCCTCGAAGGTCTGCACGTGGGCGGGGTACGCCTCGACTCCGGCGCCGCGGGCGCCGCCGGCCTGGCTGTTGGTGACGACGACCGACACCTGCGCGCCGGCGCGCAGGGAGACGGGGAACCGGCCGGGCGGCAGGGAGGCGCCGACCATGGCCTGGCCGGCCTCGGGGTAGCCGGCCTCGGCGCCGAGCGCGGTTTCGGGCAGGACGGCGCCCTCGGTGACCGGGACAGTGAGGGTGCGGCCGATGGTGGCGGCCAGCTGGTCCTCGCCGACCACGGAGAGGTCGTCGGTGCCGGAGAGCCGCGCGACCCGCAGGTCGCTGGCCGTGACGACGTGGCCGGCGGGCAGGTCGCCGCTGGCGACGAGGACGCCGCGGCGTTCGTCGAGCCCCTCGACGGCGAAGGCGGCCACCAGGCTGCCGGCCGCCATGAGCGCCACGCCGAACCCGAGCCAGCGCCAGCGCCGTGGCCCGCTGCCCAGCAGCCGGACCGGGGTCCCGCCGGCGGCGGGTGGCTTGGGTCCGGTCGTCGCTGTCTCCACCAAACTCTCCTCGTAGATCTGTGTCCGGGGGCGGGCGCCCCCGGCGGGTGCCGTCCGTGGCTTCCGCCGCGCGGCGGCTCCGGCCGAAAGGACCGGAGCGCGCCGGGTGTCACGGGGCGGACGGCACCCGGGGGTCGGTCGGGTCCGCTGGCGTGGCCGCCGCCCGGGGTGGGGGCTGGCCCGGGCCTCTGCGGGCCGGGCCGGCGGCGCGGGCGGCCCGTTAGTTCTGTCCGGCGTCGGTGACCAGGCTCTGCGACTCCTGGACCCGCAGGTCGATCTCCGACGATGTGGTGATGGGCGCCATCTCGCCGCTGCCGCCGTCGGAGGAGTCCCAGTCGACCCCCCAGGAGATTTCGGCGCGCACGGTGAACGTCTCGTCGGGTTCGCCGATCGAGGAGCGCTCGTAGACGTGACCGCAGTCGGGCGATTCAGCGTCCGGCTCGTGCTGCTGCGGGTCGAAGGGGGTGCCCGGGCCCTCGCAGACCATCTCGGTGCCGTCACCCAGGATCCACTTGACCTGGGTGGGGGTGGCGGTGATGTTCAGGGACCAGCCGGGGATGACGGCGCTGGCGGTGGCGGGCTCCCACGACTCCTGGTCGAGCCAGAACCATACCGGCGTGCGGACCAGGATGGGCGAGTCGGGGCTGGGGGAGGTGACGATCTCGGGGGCGGGGACCTCGAAGGAGTCCATGGACTCCTGGATGAGCAGCTCGGGGTCCACCGGCGGCTCGCCTTCTTCGCCCTGGCCGCTGTAGTCGATCGCGTCCCAGTCGATCGCGTCCCAGTCCACCGCGTCCCAGTCCACCGCGTCCCAGTCGATGGCATCCCAGTCGATGGCGTCCCACTCGGAGCCGCCGCCGGGCTGGCTGCCGCTCTGGCCGCCGGTGCTGGGGGTGCCCGGGGAACCGCCGCGCTCCTGGAGCCAGCGCAGCAGGACCGAGCAGCCGGATCCGCCGTTGGTGCCGCACTCGATCTGGCTGAGGAAGGAGGAGGACGAGGTGGGCTGGGCGTGCGCGGGGGACGCGCTCATCATCGCGATCGCCGTGATCGCCACCGCGGTGGCGGAGGTTCGTCTCAGCATGTGCCGGGCTCCCAGATTCGCAGTTCGGAAACGCGCCAGACGAGTCCGTCGTGGGTGACGTCGGCGTCGACGCGACGTTGCCCTCCTCCCCCGCCCCCGGGACCGATGGCCCAGGCCGAGTCGTCCAGGCAGTCGGTGATCTCGGCCTGTCCGGGCTCGGCGATCTCGACCTCGGGGTTCAGGACGGGTTCGCCGGACACCTGGGCGCCGGCGGCGTCCTCAAGGGCCTGGCGCATGAGGATGAGGGCACCCCCGGTGGCGTACCGGTCGAGTCCGTCGGGATCGGCGTCGCCCTCGTGTGAGGCGGCGACGACGAGGTCCCACATGTCGGTGTACGCCTGGAGTGCCGCTTCCTCGGCCGCGACGGTGGGGCTGGGGACGGCGGGGGTGGCCGCGGAGTCGGCCGCGGGCTCCGTGGAGCTGCCGCAGCCGGCGGCGAGGAGGAGCACCGCGGCGCATCCCACCGCGGTCGTCCGGCGGCCCGCGCTGGAGGCCCTCATCTCCTCACCCCTGTTCCATCCGTTCTGACCAGCGGCATTCCAGGGTGTGGGGGCGGAAATGCGCTGGCTCCAAACGGTGTCGGGTACCGATTTTTCGACCGGCTCCGGCCGTTCCTTCGGCCTTTACCGTGAGCGATCCTAGAGGGCGGAATGACTAAAGGCAACCATTACTGGAAAGTATGACCGGACCGAAATACGGACGCGCGGTGACGCTGTCCCGTGCCCCCTCCCCGGTGGGACGGAGCACAGCCGGGCGCCGGGGGATCACGCGCTGCACGACACTGGCTCCCCAGCCCAGCAGGGGTTTCCGCCACGCGGCCGCCACACCGACGACTGGCGGCGTGGGCGGCGGCCGGGGTGCGGGCGCCGCGCGTTTCCGTTTCCCGCGCAGCCGAATATTCGGCCACGTTTCACCCGCCGATCACGTTCACCGCGACCGGCGGATGCAGCTGGATGTCAGAAATGAAAATGGCGGGTTAATTCGAGTCGCTGCCGACTCCATTTCTTTATCGAAATGCCATCTCCTGGCGGCGGCCGTGTCTGGGCGGGCATGCCACGGGGGAAGCCCGCAGCCGCTCCCACCTGGGGCGGGACCCATTGGGGCCGATCCGGCCACTCACCACCCCAAGGCAGGCGTATGTGGCATCATATGCTCTTCCCGTTGGCTTCACATGAGCCCAGGAAAGTGGCGCACCTCACACACGCCCGCGACCTGGAAATTCGCGCCGTTCATCTTCGGGACACCACGTATTCCCATGTCACCGCTCGTCCGGCGGTAAGAGAACTCTGGCAGTGCGGCGAGCCCGCAGCCGGCCTCGCCGCCCCGGCGGTCCCCGTCCCCGTACACCCCGGGCCCGGAGCCGACCGGGGGACACTAGCACCCGCGGGACGCCCGGGCGCACATGGCTAGAGTGTTCGAGCCCCGAGCCCGAACGGCAGCCTGGAAAGGGAACCCTGCCGATGGAGTACCGGACCATGACGCGGCACGCCCCCGTGCGCGGGCGCCGTTCGCCGGGGGCCCGGCGCGCGGCCGTGCGCGGCACCGCCGCCGTCGCGCTGCTCGCCCTCGTTCCGGTGGCGGCCCCGGCGCACGCCGCAAGCACCGAGCCCTCCGCCTCCCCCAGCGCCGCCCCCTCCGCCTCCCCCAGCGCCGAACCGGCCGCGCTACCGCAGATCGCCTCGCTCAAGGCGGCGGACGACCCCTGCGTGAGCGCCGGCACCGACGTGGTGGCCGAGGCGCCGTGGACGCACAACGCGCTCGGGCTGGCCGAGGCGCACGAACTGAGCCGTGGATCGGGCACGACCGTCGCCGTCCTCGCCACCGGCGTGGAGGACGGCGCGGGGGCGCTCTCCGGCGCGGTGTCCGGCGCCGGCACCGACTGCCTCGGGTTCGGCAGCTTCCTCGCCGGGCTCGCCGCCGCCCGGCCGCAGTCCGACAGCGGATTCGTCGGTGTCGCGCCGGGCGCCCGGATCACCGCCGTGCCGACCGGCGAGGACGACACCGGTCTCACCTCCGCCGGCCAGATCGCCTCGGGGATCCGGGACGCGGTCGCCGCCGGCGCCGACGTGATCCTGGTCGGCACAGCAGCGCTGGCGGGCTCCGAGGCGCTCGACTCGGCGGTGGCCGCCGCCGTCGACGCCGACGCGGTCGTCATCGCCCCGTCGACGGCGAATGGCCCCGACGGCCCGCTGCCCGGCTACCCGGCGCAGAACCCCGACGTGCTGAGCGTGGCGGCGCACGACGTGGCGGGCGTCCCGGTGCGCGAGGCCCCGGTCACCGGGGAGGACGGCGAGACCGCCCGGGTGGACGTAACCGCGCCCGGCGACCGGGTCATGGGGGTGGGTCCCGGCGGGGACGGGCACTTCGTCAGCGCCGGTGACGGGGTGGCCGCCGCGTTCGTTGCCGGCACGGCGGCGCTGCTGCGCTCCCACGCCGCCAGCCTGACCGAGGCCCAGGTGCGGGAACGGCTCGCCGCGACCGCCTACGCCTCCCCCGATGGCGCCGATGACCCGCTGTCCGGCCACGGCCGGATCGACCCGCTGGCCGCCCTGACCAACCAGCCGGCCGCCGGCGACACCCGCGTGGCGGGTGACGAGTTCGTCCCCGACCCGTCGCCGCGTGGCTCGGTGGAGGCCGCCACCACGGCCGCGGTGGCTGGCGCCGCCGCGTTCGTCGTCGTCTTCTCGGTGCTGACCGGGGCCGTCCTGCGCAAGGGGCGGGCCCGCAAGTGGCGGCCGGCGGCGGCCGGCGAGCGCCCGCCGGACATCGACACCCGCTGGGGTCCCGGGCGGACGGTCCCGGACCGCGACGATTCCTGACCGGGCTCGCCGTCCCGGCGTCCGCGCCGCCGTGGCCGCTGCTCCCGCACCGGCCACGGCGGCGGTTCCGTCACTCGTCCCAGGGGCTGCCCTCGGCGATGGCGAGCTGGACCTCCACCGGGTCGCGCCGGGAGATCCACAGCGCCCGGCCCGGCGGCAGCTTCTGCGCCCGCACGTTGCCGAACAGCATGCCCTCCGACGGCGGGGTGGACAGCATGATCGTCGGGGTGTTGCCGTCGATGAGCCCGCGCAGGACCGGATCCATCGAGGCGCGCCCGAAACCACCCGCCGCGTGCACCACGATCAGGTGCAGGCCGATCTCGGCGCCCTGCGAGAGCATCGGGAGCAGCGGGGTCAGCGGTCCCGGCCCGCTGCCACTGACCATCTCCAGGTCGTCGACGATGAGGAACAGCTCCGGCCCGGTCCACCAGTCGCGCTTGCGGATGCGGTCTGGGGTGATGTCGGGGCCGGGAAGCCGCTCCTTCATGGCCCCCGCGGCGGCGGCCATCATCTCGCGCGCCGGGTCAGCGGCGACCGCGTAGCCCAGCTGCATCTCCGGCGGGATGGCGTCGTACAGCTCGCGGCGCTGGTCCACGAGCACCACCCGCGCGGTGTTCGGGTTGTAGTGGGTGCGGATGGCGTTGGTGATGTGCCGCAGCAGCGTGGTCTTGCCGGTCTCGGTGTCGCCGACCACAAGCAGGTGCGGGGTGGCGGAGAAGTCGTGCCAGAACGGCCGCATCCGGCGGCTCTCCAGCCCGAGCGCGATCTTGAGGCCGGTGGGGGTGAGCTCGGCCGGGGGCAGCTCCGCCGCGCGCAGCTTGAGGGGCAGGGTACGGACCGGCGGCGCCGAGGGGCCGTCCCAGGCGGCGCGCACCCGTTCGACGATCTCGTTCATGCCCTCGGAGAGGCTGACGGGGTCGGCGCTGCCATCGGCACGCGGCAGGCCGGTGAGGAAGTGGTGCTGGTCCTCGGTGAGGCCACGGCCGGCGATCCGGGGCACGGTCTTCGCCTTGCGCATGTTGATCATCGAGTCGACGGAGTCGCCCAGCCGCAGTTCGAAGCGCGTGCCCATCAGGTCGCGCACCCCGCTGTGGAAGTCGGACCAGCGCGGCGAGGACGCGACGACGTGCACCCCGTAGTTGAGGCCGCGCTGGGTGATCTGCACGATCGGCGCGATGAGGTCCATGAAGTCCTGGCGGATGGTGGACCAGCCGTCGATGACGAGGAAGACGTCACCGTAGGGGTCGTCGGCGAACTCCCCGGCGGCGCGGCGGCGCCGGTAGGTGTTCATGGAGTCGATGCCGTGTTCGGCGAACTGCGCCTCGCGGCTGTCGAGCAGTTCGGTCAGCTCCATGATGGTGCGGTTGATGCGGCGGGCGTCGGTGCGGCCCACGACGCTGCCGACGTGCGGCAGGCTGCTGAGCGCCTGCAGCACGCCACCGCCGAAGTCCAGGCAGTAGAACTGCACCTGGGCCGGGGTGTTGAGCACCGCGAGGGAGGTCATGAGGAGGGCGAGCAGGGTGCTCTTGCCGCTCTGCGGGCCGCCGGCGATGCCGACGTGGCCGCCGGCCCCGGTGAGTTCGGCCGTGAGCGGCTGCCGCAGCTGCTCGAAGGGGCGGTCGATGATGCCGAGCGGCACGGTCAGCTTGCTGCTCTCAGACCAGAGGAGGCCGCCCTCCGGCAGGGTGACGCCCATCATGGACAGCAGCTCGTCGATGAGCGGCGGGACGCCGAGCGGCGGCAGCCACACCTCGCGGGCGGGCGGGCCCTGCTGGTACAGCCGGGCGAGCGCCACGCCAAGCAGCGGCTCGGCGGTCTCCTCCGTGGTCTCCTCTTCCTCGACCTCCTGGACCGGCGCCCGGCCCGGCACGTAGGCATCCAGGAACGGCACCATGTCGGCGAGGGCTTCGCTGCGGGCGGTGCTGCGTTGCCGGGCGTGGTACGGGCCGGACACGTAGGCGGCCTTGAACCGGGTGAGGGTCTCGGTGTCGCTCTTCAGGTACCCGTTACCGGGCGCGGAGGGGAGCTGGTGGGCGTCGGGGACGCCCAGGACGCCGCGGCTCTCGATGGCGGAGAAGGTGCGCAGGCCGATCCGGTAGGAGAGGTGGCTCTCCAGCTGGTGCATGCGCCCTTCGTCGAGGCGCTGGGAGGCGAGCAGCAGGTGCACGCCGAGGCTGCGCCCGAGCCGGCCGATCATGACGAACAGGTCCATGAAGTCGCGGTGCGCGGCGAGGAGCTCGCTGAACTCGTCGACGACGACGAACAGCGTGGGCATCGGCTCCATGGTGGGGTCGGCCTGCCGCGCCTTCTCGTACTCGTGGATGGAGCTGTAGTTGCCGGCGGCGCGCAGCTGTTCCTGACGGCGCACCAGTTCGCCGTGCAGGGCGTCCTGCATGCGCTCCACGAGGATGGCTTCGTCGGCGAGGTTGGTGATCAGCGCCGAGGTGTGCTGGAGGCGGTCAAGGCCGATGAAGGTGGCGCCACCCTTGAAGTCGACGAGGATGAAGTTGAGCGTCTCGGAGGAGTGGGTCAGCGCGAGGGCGAGCACCAGGGTGCGCAGCAGCTCGCTCTTTCCGGACCCGGTGGCGCCGATCAGCATGCCGTGCGGGCCCATGCCGCCGAGCGCCGACTCCTTGAGGTCGAGCTCCAGGGGCGCGCCGTCGGCGGTCATCCCGATGGGGACGCGCAGCCGGTTCTTCGGATGCAGCTCCGACCACATCCGGTGCACGTCGTGGTTGTGCAGGTTGGGGATGCCGAGCAGCGTGGTCAGCTCGAAGTCGGTGGTCAGCGGCTCGGTGATCTCCTGGGCGACGCTGACCCGGTAGGGGGCGAGCAGCCGGGCGAGGCTCTCGGCGCGGGTCCGGCTGAGCTGGTCCGGCCGGCCGAGCGGGGAGTACACGGGACGGCCGCTGTGGTCCTGGGAGATCATCTGCAGCCGGTCGCGCGCCACGTCCAGCGCCAGGGTGTAGGGGTCGTACTCGGGCGGCAGGGGGTCGTCCACGTCGATGATGACGGCGTTGCGGAACCCGCCGCCGGTGAAGCGTGACCCGGGCGGGATCTGCCCGCCGTCCACGATGATCACCGTGTACGGCTCGTCGCGGCTGGGGACGGCCGCCGGGTCGAACCGGGGGCGGTCGGCGAACTCCTCGCCGATGAGCCCCTCCAGTTCGACGGCGTCCTGCGCCAGCAGCCGCATCGGGCCAGCGCCGTCGTGCTCGGTGGGGTGCTGGGCGTGAGGCAGCCACTTCAGCCACGACCAGTGGGCGCGGCGGTCGTCCGCGACGCAGGCGGCGACCCGCAGGTCGTCGTGGGTGTGGAAGACGACGAGCTGGCCGATGAGCGCCCGCACCATGGCCCGGGACGCCTCGGCGTCGCCGCGCAGCGACATGTGCGCGTAGCCGCGCAGGTAGACCGAGATGGGCTGGTTCTCCACGGTGGCGTAGGCCCGGATGAACCGGCGCAGGGCGTGCGCGCTCAGCGGCTCGAGGTCCTCGACCGGCTTGGAGGAGACCGGGGAGATGGTCATGCTCATCTCCTGCTCGCCGACGGCCAGCCGGACCTCGGCGAAGTCGTCGTCGGTGGAACGGCGTTCCCAGAGCCGGGAGGTGCGGACGATGGACCAGAGCGCGTCCGGGTGTGGGGCGCGCCACAGCATGGCGTCCCGCTGGTCGATGACGACCTGGCGGAGCCGGGTGCGCATCTGGCCGAGGTAGCGCAGGTAGTCCCGCCGGTCGTCGTTGAGTTTGTGGCGGCGTTCCAGAATGGTGCGCACGTACTGCCCGGCGAGCATGAGCACCGCGCCGGTGAGCATCATGCCGCCGACGATGTAGGGCATCACCCCGTTGCCGGATCCGCCGGGCCGGATGAACAGCATCATCATGGCCAGTGAGGTCATCGCCATCGGCAGATACATGAAGACCGACGAGACGCTGGACTGCATCTCCGGCAGTTCCGGCGGCTCTTGCAGGCTGATATCGCCGGAGGGCATGTCGGGCCCGGGACGCCTCGGGGGCCGGCGGATGAGGATGGTGCTCACAGAATGATGTCCTCCTGCACCACCATGGGGGCGGTCTGAGATGAAATGTCCGTATTGGTGCTACGCGTGGCAATGACGAACTACAGCACGCGCCCAAAACGGTATCGTTACGACTTAAGGTCACATGACCAAAATCTTGGTCTCACCCAATTCCAAAAGGGGTGGGGCGATGTTAACGTCCTCCCCGTCTGCCGCGCAGTCCCGCACCCCACGAGTAGGCCCGTATGAGCGACCCCACCGCCACGGAGCTGTGCCGGCTGGTGATTCGAGCCCCCAGCCGGTCCTTCGAGATCGCCGCCCCCTCCGACGTGCCGATCGCCGAGCTGCTGCCCACCTTCGTGCTGTACGCCGAAGGAGACGAGGGCGAGGACCTCGACGAGAGCGGCCTGGAGCACGACGGCTGGGTGCTGCAGCAGCTCGGGGACGACCCCCTGGACGAGGACGAGACGATCCGCTCGCTCGGCCTGTGCCACGGCGAGACGCTATACCTTCGGCCCCGCCGGGACCAGCTTCCCCCTATCCACTTCGACGATCTCATCGACGGTGTCGCCAACGGCATGGCCGAGCGCCCCGACCGGTGGCGCCCGGCCTTCACCCGGATGCTGCTCCAGGGCCTCGGCCTGAGCGTGCTGTTCCTCGGGCTGGCTGTCCTCTACCTGGGCGGCGCCGGCCACCTGACCGCACTGATCGGGGCTTCCTCCGCGGTACTGATGCTGCTCGCCGCCTGGGCGTCCTCCCGGGCGATGGGCGACCCGCTCGCGGCCACCGGCCTGGCCGGCGCCGCGCTCCTCTACATGACGCTGGCCGGCGCCGCCATGCCCACCGGGGAGCCCGGCACCACGCTGCTCGGCGCCCGGATCCTCACCGGATCCATGGCCGGCGCCGGGGCGACCGTCCTCGGCCTCGCCGCCGTCGCCGGGTCGGTGCCGTTCTTCCTCGGCGCCCTCGTCGTCCAGATCTTCGGTGTCCTCTTCGCCGTCTTCCTGATGTTCCTGCCCAGCGCGACCCTGTCCGGCTGCGCCGGCCTGGTGGGGCTGCTCGCTCTGCTGGTGAGCACCTTCGCCCCGCAGCTCGCCTTCCGCATCTCCGGAATGCGGCTGCCACCGCTGCCGGGCAACCCCAAGCAGCTCCAGGAGGCCATCGAGCCCTACCCGGCCCGCGACGTCCTGGACCGGACCCGGCTCGCCGACGGCTACCAGAGCGCCCTGCTCGCCTCCACCGGCCTGGTCCTCGCCGGCTGCCTGGTGATTCTGGCCCGCGCCTCCGGCTGGGTGCCCATCACGCTGTGCATCGTGGCCGCGCTGATCATGCTGCTGCAAACGCGCGGGCTGGCCAGCGCCTGGCAGCGGATGTTCATGGTGGCGCCGCCGTGTGCGGGGCTGACCGCCCTGCTGTTCTCCTTCGTCTGGGACGCCGAGGTGCTGGCCCGGCTGCTGACCCTGCTCGGGCTGTACGCCGTGGTCACCTCGCTGGCGCTGGTCTCGTGGACGCTGCCCGGCCGCCGCCCGCTGCCGCACTGGGGACGCGCCGCGGAGATCATCCAGTCGCTGCTCGCCGTGGCGCTGGTGTCCCTCGTGCTCGGCAACCTGGGCGTCTTTACCGCCCTGCGCGGGATCGGCGGGTGACCCTGTGCAGACACGACGCGACCGGGTCCAGGCGCACACCTTCGTGGTCGGGCGGCTCGGCACGGCCATGCTCGAAGCCGACCCCGACGCGGTGGACGCCCCAATGCGCCGCACCCGCACCGGCTCCTTCATCGGGCTGGCGATCGGTGCGCTGCTGTGCGTGGGTTTCCTGGTCTTCGGGCTGATCTTCCCCGGCGGTGCCCAGTCCTGGCGGCAGGAAGGCCGGCTCATCATCGAGAAGGAGACGGGCGCCACCTACCTCTACTCCGGCGGCGTGCTGCGGCCGGTCGCGAACTACGCCTCGGCCCGGCTGATCCAGGGCGCGGAGATGACGGTGGCATCGGTGTCCAGCGCGTCCCTGGAGGGCGTGCCCAAGGGCGGCACGGTGGGCATTGCCGGCGCGCCCGACACGCTGCCGGCCCCGGAGGGCGACCCGCAGACGTGGCTGCTGTGCGCCATCCCGCCGACGTCCGAGTTCGACGCCCGCACGGCCCTGACCGTCACATCGGGGGCTGATGTGGCCGCCCTCCCCTCCGACTTCGGGGTGCTGGTCGCCGACCCCGAGGGCGGCCGCCACCTGCTCTGGCGCGGCACCCGGCTGCGGCTCGACACCGACAACGGCGCGCTGGAGGCGCTCGGCTACGGCACCAGCCCCGTCCTACCGGTGACCAGCGCCTTCCTCGACACCGTGCCGGCCGCGCCCGACCTCGCCGCCCCCACCGTGAGCGGTCTGGGCGAAGAGGGACCGGCCATCGCCGGACGCCCGGCCACCGTCGGCCAGATTTTCGTCGTCAGCGGCGACGGGCAGCCAGACCAGTACTACCTGCTCACCCGCGACGGGCTGGCCCCGCTCACCGCGACCGAGTCCCGGCTGCTCCTCACCCACCCCGCCGTGCGGGCCGGCGCCTACGGAGGCGAGACTCCGGCCGCTATTTCGCTCACCCCCGCCGACCTCCGGGGCGTTCTCGCCGAGGACAGCACCATCGACCGCCCCGAGGACAGCCCGCTCCCGGCCAGCCCGCCGGAGCTGGTCCCCCTGGACGGCGACACCGCCTGCCTGCGGCTGGGTGACGACGGCGGACTCGGCCTGGCGATCCGGCCGGTCAGTGACATCCAGGCGTGGCCGGTGCAGGAGGCGCCCGAGATCGCCCCCGGCTGCCCCACCCCCGACCTCATGGGCATCCCGTCCGGCGGCGGCGCCCTCGTGGAGGCACGGCCCGTGGGCGGCAGTACCGAGACCCCGACCTACTACATGGTCACCGACGCCGCTGCTAAGTTCCCCGTGTCAAACCCCGACACGGTCGGCGCCCTCGGTTTCGATCCGGGCGCGGCCACCCCCGTGCCGACGTCGTTGCTGAGGCTGATCCCCACCGGCCCACTACTGGCTCCCGATGCCGCGCCGCTTCCCCTGGCGCAAAATCCGGAACCACCGCAGACCGACTGTCCCGAGTGAACCGATCGACGACCGAAAGGACCGGGTCCCATGAACCAGATGCAGAATCTTGACGCCGCCAACCAACAGGCGGCGGATGCCCTGGAGACCTCGCACACCACCTGCAACAACGTCTACACCAGCGTCGACGCCGCCCGCGACACCCTGCGGGGCTCCTGGGCGGGTGGCGCCGCGAACAAGTACTTCGAGGCCCTCGCCCTGTGGCTGGAGGAGCTGCGGATCATCACCAACGAGATGAACAACATGATCGGCAACTACGGCGGCACCGTGCAGCAGATGCACGCGGTGGAGGACGAGAACATCGTCCAGGCGTCGAGCTGGAACAACGTCCTCAACCCGAACTAACCGTCATCGCACCGGCTCGGGACGGGTACGTCCACGCGCCACCCCCAGTGCCCCCGGCTCTCCACCCCCACACGCAGGAGGATGCTCCATGACTGACGGCTTTTCCATGAAGTACCAGGGCGCGGCGCTGACCGAGGACGCCCTCCGCCAGCAGACCGAGGTCGTCGCGAAGGCGATCGAGGACCTCGCCGCGCGCATGCAGGTCATCAAGCAGCAGAACATCGGTTTCGCGTCGGACGAGTTCGACACGGCGGTCGCCAAGTGGCGGCTGCACGTCGATGACATGCGCACGCTGCTGAACAGCGGGCAGCTCGCGCTCGGCAACATCGCGCAGAACTACAACGCGACCGACCGCCGCGAGGCCGCCCGGTGGCAGGCCCTGCAGTAGTGACGCCCCGGAGGGCGGTTCCGGGCGACCGTCCGTGACCGCCCTCCCCCATCGGTGACCGGCCCACGCGGGGCCGGTTGGGTGACAACAGCGAGGAGGAGCCCGTGCCCGAGCTGCACGAGACCATGAACATCTTCGCGGACTCCAAGGAGGACGGAGCGCACCCGCCCATGCCCGCGATGAGCGAGGTCACCAAGGAGCCCTGGCTCACGCACGGGTACTACCACTTCGGCAAGGTGTGGAACTGGCACAAGTTCGAGAACATGAACTTGTGGTTCAGCTGGAACGAGACGGTCGGTTACTACACGACGACGGACTATTCCGGTTACTGGTTCGAACCGAATCTGTACGCGGCGGACTCGATCGAGAACAAGTTCCGGCAGCGGCTGATCGACCTGCGCAACGTCATGGTGGTCGGCACCTCGGTAAGTTCCCAGAACTACTCGACCCAGACGCACTGGGACATCGCGTCCCTAATCGCGAAGGCGGACGACTTCTTCGTCACCCAGCGCGACGGCATCTTCGAACAGTTCAAGAAAATCGACGTCCCGGACAGCCCGATGCAGGGCGACGGCGCCGCAGCGTTCGCCGCCCACCTGTACAAGCTGGGCACCTACCTCGAGTCGCTGACCCAGCAACTGGACGCCTTCCACAACGCCGTCAACGATGTGCGTCCGGGCATCTTGAGCGCGATCAGGACGCTGGCTCAGCAGATCGACAACTGGAACGCCAACTACAAGGGCATCTACGACCTCGTCTACGACTGGTACAACACCGCCAACGCCAACATCCGGTTCAACGAACCCCGTGACCAGATGGAAGTCCTCGTCAACCCGGACACGAACGACTGGGGCATCGTGGGTGACGCGCCGACCGACGCCCGGGTCAACGCGCTGCTGCACGACCGCTGGCGGAAGCAGCTCGACGGCGTCGTCGACGCCGCCGTAGAGCTGCACGAGAAGATGGGCACCCACTACGACTCCATCGCCGGCCGGGTCCCGCGCATCCTCCCTATCGCGGGCAACCAGCCGCCGGGGTACACACCGCCTGGCGGCGAGGGCGGTCCGGGCGGTCCGGGCGGTCCCGGCGGCGACAATCCGTGGAATGACCCGCCGGACTGGCTCAACGAGTACCTGAACACTCCGCCGCCCAAGCTGGAGTTCGGTCCGCCGCCGGACTACCAGGTCCCGCCCCCTCCGGGCCCGGGGCCGGGCAGCGGCATGCCGCCGCCTGGCGGCGGCAACTTCCAGCCGCCCCCCATGCAGTCCTTCAGCGGCCCGGGGGCGGGCAGCAGCATGCCGCCCCCGCCCGGAAGCGACTACCAGCCGCCGCCCATTGAGTCCAGCGGCCCGGGGGCGGGCAGCAGCATGCCGCCCCCGCCCGGAAGCGACTACCAGCCGCCGCCCATTGAGTCCAGCGGCCCGGGGGCGGGCAGCAGCATGCCGCCCCCCGGTTCCTTCGGTGGGCCGGGGAACAGCAGCGTGCTGCCACCGCCCCCCGACTACAGCGGCCCGGGGGCGGGCAGCAGCATGCCGCCCCCCGGTTCCTTCGGTGGGCCGGGGAACAGCAGCGTGCTGCCGCCGCCCCCCGACTACAGCGGCCCAGGCGCCGGCAGCGGCATCACCCCGCCACCCGGCGACGGCACCATCGTGCCGCCGCCGCTGTACTCGGGCGGGCCCGGTGGCGGCAGCGGCATGACACCGCCGCCCTCCACTCAGCGGGGCAGCAACCGGACACCGTTCCCGGTCGACCCGGATACCGGGCTGCCCATCGACCCCGACACCGGCCAGCCCTTCCCCGTCGACCCCGACACCGGCCTGCCCTACGACCCGGACACCGGGCTGCCCGTCGCGATCGACCCCGACACCGGCCAGCCGACGCCGATCGACCCGATGACGGGTCAGCCGATCACGAGCAGCGGTCCGGGCAGCGGCGGCTTCCCCGGCGGGTTCCCCACGGACCCCGGCACGGGGCTGCCTCTCAACCCGGACACCGGCCAGCCCTTCCCCGTCGACCCGGACACCGGGCTGCCGTACAACCCCGACACCGGCCTGCCCATCGCCCTGGACCCCGACACCGGCCAGCCCTACCCGATCGACCCGATCACCGGCGGGCCGGTCGATCCGGACACCGGACTGCCGATCCAGTTCGACCCGGAAACCGGCGACCCGGTGGGCATCGACCCCATTACGGGGCAGCCGATCACCAGCAGCGGTCCGGGCAGCGGCGGCTTCCCCGGCGGATTCCCCACGGACCCCGGCACGGGGCTGCCTCTCAACCCGGACACCGGCCAGCCCCTCCCGATCGACCCCGACACCGGACTGCCCTACAACCCCGACACCGGCCTGCCCATCGCCCTGGACCCCGACACCGGCCAGCCCTACCCGATCGACCCCGACACCGGACTGCCGTACGACCCGGACACCGGACTGCCGATCCAGATGGACCCGTCCACCGGCCAGCCGGTGGGCATCGACCCGATGACCGGCGAACCGATCACCAGCAGCGGCCCCGGCGTGGGGAACTTCCCCATCGATCCCGACAGCGGCATCCCCATTAACCCGGAGACCGGCGAGCCGTTCCCCATCGACCCGGAGACGGAGCTGCCGTACAACCCGGACACCGGCCTGCCGGTGCTCGTGGACCCGGACACCGGCGTTCCGTTCCCCATCGACCCGAACACGGGGTTGCCGTATGACCCGGATACCGGGTACCAGATGGCGTTCGATCCCGACACCGGGGAGACCTACGCGGTCGATCCCACTACCGGATTGCGGATCGACCCCGATACCGGGCAGCCCATCACCAGCAGCGGTCCGGGCAGCGGCTCCGGTCTCCCGAGTCCGCCGCGCATCGAGATCCCGGAGTACCGTCCCTCCACGACCAGCGGGGGCCCCGGATCCGGCGGCTTCGGCGGCGATGGGCAGGCCCCCGGAACGTCCGACCGCTCGAGCATGTTCGCCGGGCCCGGAGGGCAGAACGGCGCGGCCGGGCCGACCGGCGGCCCCGGTGAGAGTGGCTTCCTGACCGCCCCAAACCCCGGCGGACCAGGTCAGATGCAGAACGGGACCGGCGCCCCCATGGGCGGCATGCCGCCCATGATGCCGCCGAACATGGGCGGGCAGAACCAGCAGGACCGCAGCCGTTCGACCTGGCTGTCCGAGGACGAGCGGGTCTGGGGCACTGCCGGCAAGGACCGCAAGTCCGTCCTCGGGCGTCCCGTACCTGGCGAAGAGAAGAAGGGAGCGGCACGTGAGTACATCGATGCCCGAACAGGTGGAGCAGGCACTCGCACGTCTTCGGACGCAGATGGCGGAGTTCGCGCAGGCAAACGCAAGCCTGGAATCGGCAACCGAAGAGGTCGTGTCCAAGGATCGGGCGGTGAGCGCGAAGGTTAACGCCAAGGGCGAACTGGTGGAACTGAAGTTCCCCACCCAGAAGTACCGCCAGATGGCGCCTGCGGAGCTGGCCCAGGCGATCAAGGACGTCATCGAGCGCGCCCGTACCCAGATGTCCGCGCACGTCGCGGAAACCCTCGGCCGGTTCGCTCCGGAAGGCGTGAACATGGCCGACGCGATGAACGGCCAGATCAACCCGACGCAGATGATGAGCAAACTCGACCTCCCCTTCATGGGCACGGACGTGCCCGGCAGGAGCGAACGCCCCGAAGTGGGCTAGGAGACGACCATGACCGAGAACCGGGACAGCTCCACCCCTGTGCCCTCTGAGGAGGGCGATGCGAGTTCGCCGCGCGAGGTGCTGCGGACCGTCGCCATGATGGCGCCGGTCGCGGCTTCGGCCGGTGACAGCGTCAGCTCCGATCCCGCGACCGGGGAGCTGCACATCACGCAGGACGACGGGGACGTCACGACGCTGGACCCCGGCGGCAAACAGGTCCACGTCGACGATGAGACGGGCATCATCACCGTGGGCGCGGACAGCGACACGACCGTCGAGGCGTTCCGCGCCTTCAAGCAGACCATGCCGCGGCATGAGCTCCGGCAGGGCTCCTCGTACTCCAGCCAGCCTGGCCACGGTGGCGGCGACGGCGGCGGCTCGTACGGAGGTGGACAGCAGCAGGCCGGCGACGAGCAGGTCACGCAGCAGTACACGCCGATGACGGAGTCGGTGGACACCGCCACTGTGTTCGCGCGTGCCCTGCACCCGCAGCGGGAACCGGCGCAGCCGGTGGAGGACATCAGCGTGCCCGCTTCCGAGGGGGAACCTCAGCAGCGGCTGCTGCGCGGCGAGCAGACGCTGCACCAGCCCATGGAGCCCATCCCGGACAAGGGGGTCGCGGCGAAGAGCGAGCCGGTGATCCCCATCAGCACCGACGCCGCGGGCGAGGAGCGGTCCCCGAGCATCGAGATCGATCCGGAGACCGGGCTGGTCACCGTCGACAGCGGCACGGGTGTGGTGCACCTCGACCATGGCGACCACGACATCGAGCTGGATGCGGAGACCGGGCAGTTCACCGCCACGCCGGAAGGCAGCAAGGTGGTGTCGCCTCCCGGGCAGGTGAGCATCGACCCCGACAGCGGGCTGCTCACCATCCTGCACAGCGGCGGCAAGGTCGTCGTCGACCCGGCGACCGGCGAGGTCACCCTCGACTCCGAGGGCGCGTTCGAGATTGACCCGGAGAGCGGCCGGCTGACGATGGGCGACCCGGCGGCGCTCGTGGCCGAGGACGCCGGCTTCGCCGACGGGGAGCCGCTGGTGCCCAACCCCGGCGAGGTCATGGTCCGCGTCGACCCCGACACCGGACTGATCCAGGTGTACCGGCACGAGGGCACCATCACCATCAACCCCGAGGACGGCGCGGTCGGCGTCGAACTCGGCGACGGCTCCGTGAGTGTCGACCCGGAGACCGGCCAGGTCATCGTTACCCCCGCCGAGGAGGAGCAGGCGGAAGGTGGCGGCGGCGACGGGCAGTCCGCCGGTGGCGGGTCCGATGCGCAGGACGGCGACGAGGACCAGGCGGCCGACGATCAGTCCAAGACCGTGCCCGCAAACAACGACCGGTCCACCGAGGGCCAGGTCACCGTCCCGGAGCAGAACACTCCGCACATCCCGAGCAAGACGGTCCCCTCCGGAGAGCAGGAGACCGGAGATGACGATGCCGCGGCCGATTCGGACGCCGTCACCCCCGGGGAGTCGTCCTCCTTCGCTCCACCGTCGTACAGCCCCCCCGGCACGTCGTCCCCGCCGATTTCCCAGTCCGGGGACCCCGCGCCGGACGGTGGCTCCGGCACCGCCACGGAGGAGCCCCAGGACGAGGAGTCCACGGGTAACGAGGAGAACGCCGCAGGGCAGACGACGCCCGGAGGCTCCGCTGGCGACACCTCAGGGGACACGTCCGGGAACGGGCAGACCGGGCAGTCCACGCCGACCGAGCACGTGGGCAACACGCCGCCGGCCACCTCGGAGTCGGAACCGGCCCATTCGATCGCCACCAACCCCGAAACGGGCGCGGCCGAGATCGACTACGGGAACGGCACCGTCAGCGTGGACCCCGCCCTGGGTGACGTGGAGAAGGATCCGGAGACCGGGGACCTGGTCTTCACCCCGGCGAATGGCGACCCCAACTCCACCGGCCGGGTCAGCATCAACCCCGAAACGGGCAAGATCGCCCTGGGGCCGAACGGCAACGTGACCATCGACCCGGGGACGGGCGAGGTCACGATGGACAGCGGCAACGACCGGGTCCGTATCGACCCGGAGACGGGCGAGCTCATCATCGGTGACCCCGAGGACACCGCGGGGCACGACGACAGCTCCGCGGCTGGCGGGGAATTCACACTGGGAGAGGGCGACGCGCAGATCAGCGTCGATCCGGAGACCGGTGACATCATCGTCGACCGTCCCGACGGCCGGCTCATCGTCGACCCGGAAACCGGTGCGGTCCGGGCCGATCTGGACGACAACGAGCTGACGGTCGATCCGGAAACGGGCGAGCTCACGCTCACCCCGCCGGCGGAGGATTCCGCGGAGCAGCCGGGAGACAGTAGCCAGGGTGCTACCGGCCAGAGCGAATCTCCTGGCGGCAGTGGAGAATCGTCGGCCGGGACGGGCTCGTCCGATTCTCCCGGCGGAGGGGCCTCCACTTCCGATCCTGTCCAGACCCTCCCGCGTCACGTTATGAGCACCCGGCCCGTCTCGGAGGACGGCGAAGAAGGCACCGGCGAGGAGGAGGAGTCGGCTGGGACGGGCTCGTCCAGCTCACCCGGCGGAGACGACTCCACCTCCAGCTCGTCCGGGGAAGAAGAGGAAGAAGAAGAGGAAGAAGAAGACGACTCCGGTGAGCCAGACCCGCGTTCGGAAGATGAGCCCGAGCCCGTCGACGACAAAAAGGGCAACGGCGAGGAAAAGGGGGAAGGTGAGGGCGGAAACGGCGCGGGCCAGAACGGCGAAGGCTCCGAGACCTCCGGCGACGTCACCACGATCGCGTTCAGTGAGATCAAGAAGTTCAACAAGGACTTCGTGATCGGGATCCGGGACGCCGCCGCCGCACACAAGCTGGAACTGCAGCCGTACCAGGACGGCGGCCCGCACCTCCTCTGCGGAAATCCCGAGCACCTCCCCATCATCTCCACTCTCCATAAGCAGGTCGACCAGGGCCTGAAGGACATCTACAAGGAGCTGGACAAGCTGGAGGTGAAGATGACGGAAATCTCCGCCCAGCTGCACGAGAGTGTCCTCCGCTGGTCCGACCTGGAGGACGACCAGGAACTCACCGCTGCGGAGATCACCGCACTCATGGGACAGCCGTTCGGCTCGCAGAGCGGTACCGGCGGCACTGGTGGTATCGGCGGCTTTGGTGGTACCGGCGGTACTGGCAGCACCACCAGCGGCAACGGCAACGGCAACACCCAGAACGACGAGGAGGCAGAGTAGAAAGGGCGTAATCTACCTTTCGCCCCCACTCGTCCCCCACGCCCCCATCGGGCACCGCGGACGGCGCGGCGTGTGATCATGTGGCAGGAGACGGCACGCCGCGCCCGACAGAACGGAAAGGATAGGCGGTGTCAGGAGAAGAATTCAGCGCCAACCCCGATGAACTCGGCCGGGCCGGCAACGAGATCTACGACCTCGGCAACTTCGTCCACAAGCTGCGCACCGATCTGATAGCACAGCGCGCCAATATCGGTGATGCCTGGGACGAGACGGACGGGCGGGAAGAGGAGATCGAGCGTTCCCTGAAGGAGAACCTCACTCCGATGATCAAGAACCACGACGGACTGCTGGAGTCGCTGGTGACCGCCTTCAACGACACCGCCGACTACACCCTCGTCATGAAGCGGCGTTTTGAGCTCTCCAACGAAGCCGCTACCGACTTCGCCGACCAGTGGCAGAGCAGCATCACCGATTCCGGCACCACCCCCGGCGGTGGCGACGGCGGCCGGAGAGGGTGACGTAGTCCGCCATGGGGATGGAGCTGCCCGACGCACTCGCCGACCTGTTCTATGGTCTCACCGGCACGAAGTGGCCGAATGTGGACGAGGACCGGTTGCGGCAGCTCGGTGATGTCTACGCCACGACGAAATACATCCTCGACACCGAACTCCCCGACATGGTCATCCAGATCCGCCGCAAGGTGGAGATGACCTTCGACGGCCATTCCAACGAGTTTTTCCAGCAGTCGCTGGACCAGTTCACGGCGGGGAAGAACGACTACGTCGGAAAGGCCGCCGAACTCGCCGGCGAGATCGAGAAATACGCCCGGGAAGCGGCGAACCAGGTCGAGTACGCGAAATGGATGGTGATCGCGCAGCTCATCCAGTTGGCCTTGGAGATCGCCTGGGCGATCTCCATGGCCTTCTGGACGGGCGGCAGCTCCCTCACGTGGATTCCGATGTTCCGGTTCATCCGCAACCAGATGATCCGGCGCATCCTCAACTGGCTGGTCTGGACCCTGATCAGCAACGTCGCCATCTCGGTGCTGTTCGCCTACGCGATGGACGCCATCATCCAGCGCATCCAGATCGCCCAGGGCAACCGGGACTCGAACGACGACAAGCTCACCAAGAGCGCCCTCATGGGCGGCCTGTTCGAGGGCCTCATCAGCGCGGGCCTGTCCACCGGCTTCGACATCCTCATCAGCCGGGAACTCGCCAACATCTTCAGCAAGAACCTCGACGAGCTCGCCAACTTCGACCCGCCCCCGCCCGGCGGCCGCAACATCGACGTCGACGGTCCGCCACCGCCCCGGGACACGCCCGAGAGCCTGCCGGACCCGGAGCCCGGCAACGCCGGCCCGGGTTCGCTGAGCAACGGTCCGGACATACCGTCCACCCGCAGCGGCTCGGACGACCTCGCCCAGACCCCACCGCCCCGGAGCACGCCCGAGGAGGCTCCGGACAGCTCCCCCACGCCGACGCCGGAAGGCTCTCCGGCCCCCACTCCGTCGTCCGCCGGGAACACCGCCCCCGACGCCGCCGCGCGCACGACGCCGGACAACGCGTCGGACAACTTCCCGTCCAGCGCCGCCGACGAGGTGGGGGACGATGTTCCCCTGCTCGGCTTGCGCGACCGCAACACCCCCCTCGACAACCCCACCGGGGCGATCACGCCCGACTTCAACCGGGATCTGTCCAAGATCTTCGGCAAGAATCAGGACCAGATCCTGGCCCCCTGGCGCAACGACGTCGGCTGGCTGGACCCGAAGACCGCCCGGCAGTTCCGCGATGACATGGCGGACCTGTTCGAGCACCAGTTCGGCAACACGATCGGCCGCGACGCCGCCCGGCAGCTCGGCAGCGACTACGCGGACACCTTCGCCAAGAACTGGCAGAAGCCCGAACTGCGCAGCAGCCTCGACGAGCTGCTCGCCAGCCACCCGACTCCGCTGCCCCAGGGCACCCGGGACTTCCTCTCCAATGGTGTCCCCAACACGCTCACCAAGACGCTCAACGAGTACGGCGCCCGCTGGTCGGACCGGTTCAAGCAGCTCGCCTTCGCCTCCGGTTCCGGCGCCCTCCAGGGCTACCTGGGCGAGGGACTCACGAACCTGTACATGGAAGGGGAGTTCAAGGCGAACGGCATGTCCGCGGTGGCCGGTGCCTCCAGCGGCGCGCTGACGACCCTGGCCACCCTGGGTGGCACGTCCGTCATCAACTCCCTCAAGAACATGGGGCCGATCGACCTCCCGACCCCGCCGCCCATGGAGACCACCTCCGGCGCCTCCAGCGACCCGGGCAACGCGTCCGGCCCCTCGAATGCTCCCGCTCCCAACCCCGACGGCTCCAGCAGCGATTCCAGCAACAACGGCCCCGGCACCGCTGAGTCCAGCCGGGGCAGCGACAGCGAGTCGCCGGGCACGGAGGACATCGAGCTCTCGCAGGGTGGCCGCGGAACGGACGGCCGCCCGGCCACGGTGTCGAGCGACACCCCGTCCCCGCAGCGCGACCGCTCGGCGGATACGGCACCGGACCCTGCCGACGACCGGCGGGACGCCCCGGCGCCGGGACAGCGGCCCAGCAACGACAGCCGCCCGGCCCCAACACCGGAACAGTCCGCCGAGGACACCACCACCAGCAACCAGAACGACACCCCGGCACCCCAGCAGCGGCCCACCCCGCAGAACACGCCGGGGCAGCAGTCGTCCGGCCAGAGCCGCACCTCCCCCAGCGCCGACCCGGAGGTCATGGCGCTGATCAACCAGATTCTCAACCCGGGACAGCACGGCTCCGGTCTCGGCTCTCTCCCCGGGCTGGGGCAGGCGGGACCGAACGTCGTCCAGGTCTACGCGGTACCCGAGATCCAGACCAACGGCGCGAACGGCAACGGCGCGAACGGCAACGGCCAGAACAGCACCGCCGGGCCGGCGCCCGCGCACCAGCCGGGATCCCAGGCGGCCACGTCGCGGGCCGGCGGCACCACCCAGCAGAGCGGCGGCACCACGCAGTCGAACCGTGCCGCCGAGGAAGGTGGCTCTGAGTCGACGCGGCAGACGGCCCGCACCACGTCCGGCACGGACGAGCGCGGCGAACCGGACCCCACGGCACCGCTGACCGAGACGGCCGGGCAGCAGGGCACCGAGTTCGGGCGGGACACCGGGGCCGGCAACACCGAAGGGACCCGGGAAGACTTCACGCCGATCCGCACCACGTCCGGCCAGGATACGCCCGGTCCCGTCACGGAGTCCGGCCCTCTCCGGGAGGACACCACCTCGCAGTCGCCCACCGGCGAGGGGAACGTCACGTCGCAGTCCGGTGAGGGGCAGCAGCCGGGCGGCGACGAAGAGACGGCGCCCCGATCCGACGTCGATTCCGAGTCCGACTCCGAGTCCGAGTCCGGCACCGAGAACCAGCGGGACGAGCGCCCGCTGCCCCCGCCGCCGGAGCACGTCCGGCAGCTCGGCATGGAGGCCGACCGGCGGGCCACCGAGCTCGACACCGCGCGGGAGGACGTCGAGCAGGCGGAGCGACGGGTCACCCAGCTGGAGAGCTGGGAGAAGGACTCCTCGGACGCGTACACCGCGTCGCAGAAGAAGCACGAGGAGGCCGAGACCGCCGCGAGGGACGCCCGGGCGGAACAGCGGCGCCACGTCGACTCGGCCGCCGCTGCCGCGGACGCCGCACGGGAGCGGGCAGAGCGGTCAGCGCGGGCCGCGCGGGCGGCCGAGGCTGCGGCCGAGCAGGCCAGGCAGCACCTCCAGAACGCCCGGGACGGGCAACGGGCGGCCCGCGACCGGGCTAACGAGCTGCGCGCCGAGGCGGCGGAGGCCCGGCGGGAGGCCGCCCAGGTCCTGCGGGACGCCGACAGCGCTTCCCCGACGCGGCAGCGAAGCACGCGGGACACGGCGAACGAGCTCCGTGCGAGGGCGGCGGAGAATCAGCGCAGAGCCACCCAGATTGAGAGGGACGCGGACGCCGCCCGGGAGCAGGCCGAAAGGAACGTGGAACGGGCCGACAGGACGGCACGGGACGCCGCCCGGACCGCCGAACAGGACGCGCGCACCGCGCAGCGTGCCGAGGACGTCCGGGTGGAGACGGTCTCGCAGGAACGTCGCGCCGTCGAGGCGGCCGACGAGGCGCTCCAGCAGGCCCGCGACACCATGGAGCGCGACCAGCGCAACATGTGGCGGGACCAGTTCGACCTCGCCCGCGCGCGGCAGGACCTCGGCAACGCGCTCCGGGAGGCAGCCGAGGCCGGAGAGCGCTGGCTCGACGCGCACCGGGCCTACCACCAGGCACGGGTGGGACACTTCCGCGAGGCCGCCGAGGCCGCGGAGCTGGCACGGGACAGGGCCGTTGATGAGCGGCGGACGGCCCGGCAGCGGATGGCGGACATCGATGGCGAGGCTCAGCGGCTGCACGGCTATATGGAGGGCCTCCGCCTCTTCAACCCTGAGCGGTTCGAGACCGAACGCCCCCGGGCCAACGCGCGTATGCAGGAGCTGCGCGAGCAGTACGCGGAGGCGGAGCAGCAGCGCGACGCGGCCCGGGAGGCGGTGCGGCAGCACCAGCGGGACTTCCGTGCCGCGCAGCGCGATGTCACGCGGGTCCAGCAGCAGGCGGAGGAGGCTGGGCAGCAGGCCGTGCGGGAGCGCGGCATTGTGGACGAGCAGGCGTCGCGGGCCGGCGAGTTGCAGTCGCCCGAGGCCACCGAGAACATCCGGGACCTCCAGGAGAAGGTGGCGACCGCGGAGCGGGACTCGGGGAAGAGCCGCGCGGACGACCTCGGCACCTACAACCGTCAGCTCGACCACCTGCTCGGCAACGAGCTGCTGGAGCGCAACCGGGTCCGGCTGGACGTGCCGGACTCCTCGGGCCACACCGGGATCGACGCCGTCCTACAGCGGTTCGACGGGCACCTGACCGATGATCTGCGCGCCCGCCTGGCGTCGGACTACGCCAGAAACCCCTATCCCTTCTTCAGCGAGCGCGGTCACACCGTGCGCAGCGGGAACGATTCGGCCACCCTGAAGCTGCGCTCGGCGAACAACGACTGGCGCCGGTCGGATGACGTGCGCGTCCGGCCGGACGACTCGGTGCCGGAGCTCGCCAACGCCGACACCGCCGGCCGGGAGATCAGCCACACCGGTAGCCGGACGGCGGGCTCCCGCCGCACCCTGGGCGGCGGTGCCTACATCAACCCCATGCTGCCCATTCCGGACATGACCGTGGGGCCCGCCGTCAGCCCCGCGCTCGCGCTGGCGTTCAACCGGCCGACGGCGAGCGAGACGGTCGGTCAGGACACCTCGACCAAGACCGAGACGTCGGTCGGGGGCGGGCGGCACACCTACACGACCGACCTGGTCGCCGAGCTGTCCCGTGGCCCGGACGCCACCGACAGCGACAGGGATGGCGGCACGCCCCTGCGGGACATCCACCGGACCGACGTCCCCAACGGCCTGAACATGACCGTGGAACTCGGCGACCGCGCGTCCGAGGCGCCGGACCACATCAGGCTGCACGACCCGTTCGCCTCCGGCACGCGGCCAGACGGGGCTGGCGACATTGGCACCCGGGCGCCGGTCGGCCACACCGGGAAGGTGAACGGCGTCTTCCACGTCCCCGCCGAGGAAGGCGCGGGCGGCCCCCGGACGACCATGGCCGACTGGGTCGCGGACCACATCAACCAGGAGCGGCCGTCAACGGCGCAGCGGCTCAAGGACACCCTCATTCCGGATGCCCTGCGCAGCCACGCCAACGATCCGCGCCGCGCCGACCGGGTGCGCGAGCAGCTTTCCGACGACGCGCTGCGCGACCTGATGCGGGACGCCTCCCAGGGCCCCGTCTACTTGGAGCTCGTGGACAACCGCGGGCGGCCCCGCATCGCCAAGATCTGGACGGTCCCCACGGACCTGACCCGGATCCCGGACGCGCCCGCCAAGCTGGACGTCAAGGACACGACCAGCTCGGCGACGACGACCGACAGCAAGCTCACCCGCAGCGACGTCTTCAGCCCCGGGCTGGGTTTCGGCGCGGTGCTGCAGACGGTCGGCAGCCTGTTCCGGATCGAACTGCCCATGTTCGACTACCGGCACGACCGCCAGCGTGGCCTCGGCAACTCGCGGCAGTCCGGCGCCACCACCAGCATGGCCAGCGAAACCAGCGACTCGGCCATGTACCACGTGAACCGGAACTTCTACGTGCAGTTCGACGGGGAGGACACCGCGCACCGGTTCACCGGGAGCACGGTCGAAGCGCTGGGGATCGACGACGCCCAGCTGCTCGCCGACCCGCATCGCAACGACGCCGACGCCCGGGAGCGCGCGAAGCACGTCCCCGCCTACCCGCACCTGCGGCGGGACAAGCCCGAGCACCTGGGCGGCACGACCGTGCGGGGCATCACCTGGCGGGACGGGAACCGGTACGCCAGCACGCCGCCGGCCGACGGGACGGACGGGGCGGCCGGCCGGGACGGCTCCGGGGGCACGCCCCCGCCACGGACGGTGTTCGACGCCTACGCCCAGCAGGTGCTCGACGGGATCGCCCGCACGTACCCCGGCCTAGTGATTCCCGACCTTGGGCGGCCGAGGGACGAGTTCGCGTACCGGCCGGCGGGTGAGCACGATGACGCGTTCTTCTCCCGGGAGAACCACTTCCGCCGCAGCCACCCGGTGGCTGTGTACAACACCCTCAAGGTGCTGGACGCGATTTCCGAGCAGAGCCTGTCCGACCGGGCCCGGGCCGACGACTGGTTCAACCAGGGCGTCGACATCCACCTGTACGAGACCGCGCGGTTCAACCCCGACCTCAGCAACTTCGACCCCCGGGACCCGGACAAGGAGGGCTGGCTGCGCAACCACACCGTCACCGTGCGGCTGAAGGCGACCCCGCGCGACCGGGAGTTCGGCGGCACCGTCACCAAGAACCACACCACGGTCTCGACCGAGGGGAGTTCCGGGCGCAAGCGCCACGAGGAGCACAGCCGGTCGCACACGGGCGGGGCCCGGGTCCGGGCGGTGTACCGCGACTACTCGGGGCAGGACGCCCGGGGCATGCCGTCCGCCCAGGGCGGTATCGGGATCCGGGGGCACGTCACGCACACGTCCAGCCGGGGCCTCGACACCGGCGGTACCGACAAGAGCGCCGCGGAGTTCAAGGACAAGGGCGACACCGACGTCTGGCGGTACCAGCTCGACCTGCACGCCGAGATGGGCAAGTTCCGCAAGTTCGACGACCTCCCGCCGGACCAGCGCGAGGTGCGGACCGGCTCCGCCCGCGACATCTTCCGCTCACCGGACGAACGCGGCCCCAACCGCTACGACGGCCACCGCGTCAACCTCATGACCGACGCGAACGGCCAGCCCGTCCACCTCACCGCCCGCATGGAGCTGGAGGCCCCCGCCCAGCTCGACCCGCACGCCAGCGAGACCGAGCCCACCCCCCGGCGCACGCGTGCCCAGGATGACAGCACCGGCCTGCAGCGCGACCAGGCCCGCAACTTGATCAACGGCGGCCGGCCGGCCGCCCCGGCCCGGACGCCCCAGGCCGCCGGTCTCGACGCGGTCCCGACCTACACCCAGAAGATCAGCACCACGGTCGATGACGTCGACCTGCGGCAGCGGCTCTACGGCCTACTGGGCAAGGCCCCCGGGCTGGCCCGCTACCTGAAGGAGCAGCCGGCCTCGCACGACTTCCTGCCCACGCACTTCTCGGACGACGAGCTCGCGGCGCAGGCCAAGCACCTGCTGCCGCCCGCCTCGGGGCACCGGGCACGGAACTGGATGCGGGACTTCGTCTTCAGTGGCCGGCACACCACGGCGCTGTTCGCCGACCGCACCGGCGTCACCTTCTACGACCCGCGGCCAAACTCCTCCATCAGGATCCGCTCCCAGCACAACACGAACCTCAACCGCTCCCAGGGCTCCTCGTGGACCGGGGGCGTGGAGACCGAGGTTCGTGCGGCCGGCAACCCCAACCCGTCCGCCGAGAGCCTGCGCGCGTCCCAGGGGCAGGACCAGCTCCGCGCCAACCAGGCGAACGCGCCCACCATCCAGCCGATCTGGAACCCCCTCACCAAGTCGTGGACCACCGGCACCAGCACGGCCGACTCGGCGACGTACTCCCAGAAGCGGAGTTTCGAACCGCAGGGCGGCGCCATCCCGTACACCGCCGACCTGAGCATCACGAGCGCGGCGGAGATCCGGAAGGACTGGGATCTCGCGCTCAACGTCGCCCGGCACTCCAGCGGTACCGACTTCCGTGGTATGCGGTTCACCGCCGACCGCGCCGAGTTCGGTTACGTGCCGGCACGCTCCGCCTACCAGGCCGGTCTGGTCAACGACCGGTACGTGCCGCCCGCGGGTAACGAGACCACCGGCCGGGCCATGCCACATATCAACCCGCACCTCGACACCAGCCGGTTCCGGATCCGCCCCGGCTTCGAGGGGCAGGGCACGCGGCTGAGCAGCACGCCCCGGCCGCCGGATTCGGGGACCGGTCCCGTCTCGACCGGTGTGCAGCTCGACGCCCGGCTGCGGCAGGACAACTACGGACTCACCGGCGAGAGCCGCGAATCCGTCCTGGCCGAGATCACCGCGCACGTCACCGGCCGCCGTGCGCCCAAGACTCTCGACGTGAAGCTGTACCACCTCGAAGGACTGGCGAACAACAAGATCGACCACGGCACGGTCAAGGTCGAGACCGTGCGGGAAAGCCCGGTCATCACCGACCTCGGCGGCAAGGGCAAGTTCGGCGAGGACACGGCCCTGTCGGCCTCGCGGAGCGACACGGATTCCGGGTCACGGAGCACCGGAACCCAGATCGAGGTGTCGGGTATGACCCCGGCCCCCTTCCCTGGCCAGGACCAGCCCGGCAACCTGCCCGACGACCTGCCCCGCAACCGGTTCATCAACATGGCGCCGGCCCCCGGCTCCGGGGTGTCGTCCAGCACGAGCCGCACGGACACCACGACGGGCAAGACCGACACCACCTCGACCACCGAGCTCACCGGCCCCTACGCCATCGCCGAGACTCCCGAGCACATCAAGCTGACGGTCAGTTACGGCGGCCGTTCCTTCACCATCGAAGGCGACCACGCCACCGTCCAGGAGGCCTTCGAGGCCGCTTACCTCGACGTGCTGCCCGACCGCCGCGCCGGGGAGACCGAGGGCAGCGGCCGGCCGGTGACCACGCCCGCTCTCCCACCCCGGGTACGCAACCCGCAGGGCAACTTCGATAACGCGATCCCGGCCTGGCGTCCGCAGCCGCGAGAGGGTGCCGAGGCGCCGCCGGACGCGACGCTGACGCCGCTGACCATCCAGGATCACGGCCAAAGCGTTGTGGACGCGAGCTACGTCGCGGTGGCCCGCGCGCACGGCTGGCCGCACACCGGCGCCCTCCGGCCCGCCGACATCCAGCAGGCCAAGGAATTCGTCTACAAGAAGACGGGCATCCGCCCCGACAACGACCCCATCGCGACGACCATTCACGAGGACTCGCTCCGGGGCTACCTCAACGACGCCAAACGCGGCAACGGTGTCGGGCTCATCGACATTGGTGGCGGCACCAAGTGGCGGCTCGGCGCCCACCCGCACATCGACCGGGCCACCGTGCTCGACGTCGCCGTCGAGTCCTCCACCACGGACTCCCTGTCCCGGGGCACCTCCCGCGCGACCGCCGCCGGCACGACGACCACGACCAGCGGTGCCGTTCCGGTTCGCCCGGTGGGGATCACCTCGCCGGCGCCACCGGAGAACGACCCCACCGCCAGCATGCCCTACACGGTCGAGGCCGGGCAGGCCGGCTTCAACCCCAGCCACGAGCGCGGTGGGACCCGCACCGAGACCGTCACCGACACCGACCACGCGGTGCCCGGCCCGGACGCGAACTCCAAGCGCTCCTACCTGGTGTCCATCCCGGTCGACTGGGTCGTCTCCGCCGTGGTACCCCACCGCGCCGTCCCCGGATTCGGCCGGCCGCCCACGCAGGGCATGGCCGATGCCGCGTCGACCATCACCACCTGGGTCAGCGAGGCTGACGCCCGCGCTCTGGGCCTGCTCGACAACGTCCCCGCGAAGCCGTGGGACCGGGTCGCGGACGCCCAGGAGAAGCTGGGCGACGCGGAGAAGACCTACTACGAAGCGCGGGCCAAGCTGCCGCCGCTGGTCCGGCGGCTGCTCGACAACCCCGGCGACGAGGACGCGCGCACGGAGTACGCGCTCGCTGAGCAGGAGTACACGAAGGCACGGCGGAAGTTCGAGCAGCGGTTCACCGCCTGGCGGGACGCGCAGGACCGTGCCCGCGCCACGATCGGCAACCCCGAGGCGGGCCTGACCGGCTTCGAAACCCCGAGGTCGAGTGAGTCGCCCAACGTCTCCGGCACCCCCACCCCGCTGCGGGAGACGCCACCCGGCAACTCCGGTGCCGGCACTTCGACCACGACCTACTTCCCGCCCCCGAACCCGGCCACCGGCCGCAGCGGGAACAATGTCACCGTCATGGCGGTGCAGACCGGCCCGGTCACGCCGCCGCCCCGCACCACCACGGGCAGCCTCCCGCCGGAACCAGGCCCGGTGGAGTCGGCACGCAACCGCGTGGGCGACGCCCAGGCGAACGTCGTCCGGTTCGAAACCAACCTGGAAAACACGCGCAGCGAGCTCGGCCTCGCCGACGACGACCTGTCCTACCTCGGCGGGCTGATCGAGGCCGCCCAGCTGCGGGTCACCGCCGCCCAAGCCGAGATCGACCTCGCCCAGGCCCGCCTCCACGACGCACGCGGCAGCCGCAGCGGCACCGAAACCGCACGGGCAGAGATGGCCCGCGCCCAGACCGAACTCGACCGCGCGAACGCCGACCTCGCCCAGGCCCGCGACCACTACACCCAGGCCGGCGGCACCTACCGCCCCGACGGCACCCCCGACACCCCCACCCAGTTCACACCCCCCACGGCCACCGACGGCACGCCCACCCCGCCGGCCACCGCGGACAGGGGGAGCGAGACGGAGACCGCAGCGGCCGTCCCCACGTCACGGGACCAGGAGCCCGCCCTCGCGGAGTGGCGGAGCAACCCCACGCACCAGGTGAACCCGGCATTCATCGAGCCGCCCGCCGTCCCATTCCTCACCACGCCGCAGCCCGGCACCGTCGATCCGCTGCTGCAGAGCCAGATCGCCGCCGCGCTCGGGCAGCACATGTCGTCCGGCCTCCACCCCGGTCACGCGTACCCGATTCTGACCGCGTTCTACGACCACCACATCAATGGGGTGCCGATGCCCCACGTGGTCGCCAGGTTCACGGGCAACCCCGATGCCTACGCATCGATCGAACAGGCACTGCGCCACCAGTGGGGTCAGTGGCAGGGCTCCGGCCACCTGTTCTGGGCGTTCGACGCGCTCTACCAGTCCGGTGGCGTCTTCGTGCCCCGCAACTTCTGGTCCACACTGCTGCCCCCGCCACGCCCCCCGATGCCCAGCGGCGGCGAGGGCAGCGTGGGCATGACCTACCGCACCAACCGTCTCTCCGACGAGGAAGCCGGCTTCTTCTCCATCCGGGAGCTGGAAGGCCAGGACCGGGGCAGCCGTGTCCAGGACCTGCTCCCCCCGCACGAGGTCGAGGCCGTCCGCCGCTACGCCCGTGACGATTTCGACTTCGTGAATAGCGCGCTGCGCGGCCTGGACTACCTCCCTGATGCGGACCGCCCAAGTCTCCTCGACATGGTCGTCAATCTGGACAGCGCGCTCTCCCATCGGCCGTTCCCGCAGTCGTTCATCATGCAGCGCGGGGTCAACACCGACTTCATCAACATGCTCGGTGGCAACGTCGACAATCCGGCCGCCATGCGCAATCTGGTGGGCCAGGTCTACACCGACCCCGGCTACATGTCGGGCTCCCTGGGGGCCACCAGCCCGCTGGAACGCGATGTGTACATCGCGATCCGGGTGCCCGCCGGACACAACGGTCTCAGCACCATGCCGTTCGTGGAGACCGCCGCCGGGGAACGCGAGATCCTGCTGCCGCGCAACACCACGATGGTTCTCCACGCCGCCTACCAGGCCGAGGCCGTGCAGCCCGGGAGCGGCGAGCGGAAGCCCATATGGTTCCTCGAAGCCGAAATCGTCCCGCCCGGCTGGCGGCCCGGCCCCGACTGGCGCCCCTCCCCCTACGGCGACGTGCACGAGGGATACCAGGAAGGCTCCACCCGGGACTCTGACTCCGACCTCGACGACTCCGACGACGACGTCAACGTTTACACGGTGCTCACCGAGCCGTCCCCGGCCACCGTGCCGGCCCCGGAGCCCGGTGGCCGGGCGGTCGACGTGCCGCAGGCCCGTGCCGCCCGGGCGCAGGCCGACGTCGTCCGGTTCGAGACCGGTCTGGAAGCCGCCCGCAGCGAGCTCGGCCTGGCCGACGACGACCTCTCCTACCTGGGCGGACTCGTCGAGGCGGCGCAGCTGCGGGTGACCGCCGCCGAAGCGGAGATCGACCTCGCCCAGGCAGAGCTGGCCGACGCACGCGGCGGCCGCATGGGCACCGAAACCGCACGCGCCGACCTGGCCCGCGCCCAGACCGAACTCGACCGCGCGAACGCCGACCTCGCCCAGGCCCGCGACCGCTACACCCAGGCCGGCGGCACCCTCACCCCCGACGGCGCCCCGGTACACACCGCGCCCACGGTCCCCGGAAGCACGACGCCCGCGCCGGCAGCCGACGGCACGTCCATCCTGTCCCAGCTCACCTCCGCGCCGAGGGCCCCGCTCACCCCCGGCGACCTTCCACAGGCCCCGGATAGCGATCCGGTGATCGGCGGGCGCGACGGTCTGACGCCGGAGCAGGCCGCCATGGCGCTGGAAACGTACTACGCCCACTATGTCGAAGGGAGCAGCCGCGACAACCTTTTCCGGGGCGACCACGACACCGAACAGTGGTTCCTGCAGACCACCGCCTACTGGCGGGAGAGCGGCGCCTTGCTGGAGGCGCTGCAGGGGCTCGAACGCGCGGGTTTCCAGCCCCCGCGCGACGGCTGGGAGAGCGTCGTCAACCCGACCAGCCGTTCCGTGCCGATCAGCACGTCGATGGCGGAAAGGTTCGGCAACGTCCCCGGCCAGTCGCGAAGCTTCACCGTCACGACGGATGACGGGAGCGTGCTGCCCGCCCGCATCACCCAGCGCGGCGCTCGCTCGGTCCCACCACGGTTCGAGTGGCACCGTATCCACCGGGACGGCGGCGACATCGTGGAGGGGCGGTACCGGCTGATCCGGCACCGGCCGCCCGCCGGGCTGGACCCGGACACCGTCCGGCAGGCCGAACAGCGGCTGGTGGCGGACCTTGAAGCCCAGATCAATGATGGCCGGCCGGTCCCCGACGGGCAGGGCGGCACCCGGGAACGCGTCCCCTACACCCTGCGCGACGGCAGCGAGCTCCGGCTGAAGGTGGAACTCGTCGACCCCACGGACGTGCCCGACGACACCGCCTACCACGGGCACCTGCTTTGGGAGGATCCGGCGACCATCACGGGAAACCGGCCCGACCACACCGTGGCCGGTCCCGACGTGCTGGCGTGGTTCGGCTTCACCGAATCCACCGAGTCCCAGACCAGCCGGGAGTTGCAGCAGGCCGAGCGCACCGAGACCAACGCGCGGGACCAGCGGAGGCGGGCGAGGCAGGAGGAGGCCTGGGCCACCCAGGGTGTCCCCGAGCCCACGGACGATGGCTGGTTCGATTCGCAGGACTCACGGGAGGAGGCCCGGGTTGTAGCGGGTATCGCGCGCACCGCGCGGGAGCAGGCCGGTGACCTCCTAGCGAAGGGCGACATGTCCGGCGCCCTGGCCAAGCTGGCCGAGGCCCGTGACAAGGCCCAACAGGCCATGGCGTATCAGCGGGAAGCCCGGGACCTGCACCCCACCCCTCAGCCGGCCGCAGCTGGCAGCACACCATCGGCATACGACCGCGCCCGGCTGGCCGAGGCCGAGACCATGCGCGCCGAAGCGGTCGAGTACCGGGCCTTGGCCGACTCCCTGGATGCTGTGACGCAGGCGGTGCGCTTCCGCACGCCCGCGCACCAGGACGCGGTGCGCGATGCCGTGCCGCCACGGGTCACCGCCGCCGCCCTGTCCCGTATCTCCGAACTCACCACGGAGTCCAGCAGCAGACCCGCTCCGGTCCACCAGGGGCTCGTTCCCATCGCCGACTTGGAGGACCCGCGCAGCCAGGTGCCCGAGGCGCTTCGCCAGGCCTGGGAGGATGCCGTCCGCCAGGCCCCCGTAACCGTCGTTGGATCCCGCCCGGACGAATCCGGTGTGGACATCGGCAGCCGGGAGTTCAAGCTCTCGGCGCGTCCGGCCCGCCCCACCTACCCCGGTGACCCCAATGGAGTATCGATTCCGGGGCGCCCGGACGACGCTCCCGAACGCCTGATCCCCAGCGATCCGCGCAGATTCGTAATTTCGCCCCGTTTGGTGGTTCGCAGGATTCCCATTCCGGATGCACTCCGGAGGCCCGGCGGCCCCACCCACGTCATTGACGTCGCCGTCGTCGTCAAATTCGACCCGAACGGGAACGACCCCGCGCTGGCCGCCGAACGCCTGGCGGCGGTCATCAAGAAGGCGCATGAGGTCGTCAACCACCGGCACCGGATCCCCAACCCGGACGGCACCGTCGGCGATCAGATTCACTTCCGACTGCTGGACGTGGACGATCCCGGCGTCCCCTGGCCGGCCGGCTACAGGGTCAACTGGCGCGCCACGGCTCCCGATGGGACTATCCCGCGCAACAGCGCTGGCAATTGGTCCATGGACTCGCCCCCAGAGGGCCTGGTCCATGAGGTCAAGCACTTGTTCGGCTTCCGGGACGAGTATTTCAAGCGCTCCGATACCGACACCAGCGTGCTGCGGGCCCGCCCCGACCACTCCCGGGTCGATCCCTCCGCCGCGAACATCATGACGCAGCCGAGGACACCGTTCACCGGGCTGCGTGAGCACCACCTCGCGGAGATCGCCGCGCGAATCCGGCCCGCGCTGGACCGCGACAACGGCGGACCCGTCCCATACCAGACGCCCACTCGCATCGCTGACCTTCCCGACTCGGCCGTCACCCCGCTGCTCGGCCAGGGCGTACTCGGCGATCCCGAGACGGTGCGCGACATCCTCGGCGCCTACTACGACCACCACATCCTCGGGCGCAGTTTCGAAGATGTCACCGACTACCCCAGCGGCATGCTGGTGCCCGACAGCTCTGGTGGGGAGCGCAGCGCGAACGCGCAGGAGCGGGCGGAACTGCTCCGCACGGCATGGAAGCAGTGGCAGGACAGCGGCGTCCTGCAGCCCGTCCTCGACACGCTCCCGCAGCAATCCACGCCCGGTGCGGGCTGGAGCGCCACCCTCCCCCACCACGGCAGCGCGCCGTCCGCCGACCCGGGCGAAGCCCCGCAGGACCCCGGAGGCAGCGAGGGCACGGACGCGCAGCCCGGCACGGACACCACCCAGAACCCGCAGACCACCCGGCCGCTCGCCCCGGAACCGCAGCAGGTCCGCGACCTCGCGGCCGGCGTCGTCCAGCGGGTGGCCGACGTCGACGCCGCCCGCGCGGACGTGGAGGCCGCCGCCCGCCGGGTGCGGCGGGCCGCATCCTGGGCGAAGGACTCCGAAGACGCCTACCAGACGTCCAGGAAGAAGTACGACGACGCCCTCGCCGACGCGCGGAAGGCCCGGGCGGAGCAGCGGCGCCATGTTGATCGCGCCACCAGCCGCGCCGACGCGTCGCAGGCCCAGGCGGACCGGTCCTGGGCGGAGGTGCAGGCCGCCCGGGAGCGGGAGGTGGCGGCCAACGATGCCGTCCAGGCCGCCCAGGCACGGCGGCAGACGGCCGGCGCCGAGCACCGCGCGGAAGCCGCCCGCGCCCGGCAGCAGGCCGAGCAGGTCCTGCGGGACGCGCAGGGCGGAACCCCGGACCAGCTGGCCCGCGCCCGCGATGACGCGGCCCGGCTGCAGGCGCAGGCCACCGAGTCCGAGCGCGAAGCCGCCCGGCTCGAGCAGGAGGCCGCCGCCGACCTGCAGCGGGCTGAAGCGGCGGCCAGGGAGGCCGGCCGGGAAGCGGAGGAGCGCGCGGCCACCGCGCAGCAGCACGCGCGCACCGCGCAGCGTGACGCGGACATTCAGCGGGAGACCGTCTCGCGCTACCGGCCCGCCGTCACGGCCGCCGATGAGGCGCTCCAGCAGGCCCAGGACGCCATGGAGCGCGACAACCGCAACCGGTTGCGCGACCAGGTCGACCTCGCCCGCGCCCAGGAGGAGCTGAGGGCCGCCCTGGAACGGAGCCTCGCCGCCGGCCAGGCGTGGCGGGACGCTTTCCGGGCCTACCACGAGGCCCGGCTGGAGCACTACGCGGACACCTCCACAGCCGCCGACACCGCGCGGGACGAGGCGCGCGAGCGGCACGACCAGGCCCGGCAGGCCGTGGACACCATCCAGCACGAGCAGAACCGGATCCGCCGGCTCGCCGAGCAGCTGCGCACGAACCCGCCGGACCCGGACGACGCCGAGGCCGTCCGCGAGCACGGCGAGCGGAGCGCGCTCGTCCGGCAGCGCACCGACGCGCTGCTCCGGGAGAAGATCCGGGCCGAGCAGCAGCTCCGGCACGCCGAAGCGGAGCTGCGGCAGCGCGAGGAGGAGGCCCGGCACGCGCAGGCGGACTACGACACGGTCGAGCAGGAGTTCGACCGGGCCGGCACGTACGCCGAACAGGAGGGCAGGCGGTACCAGCAGGAACGTGAGCAGGCCAATGATCTGGAGCAGGCGGCCGAGCGGGCCGCCGCCTTCCAGCGGCAGGTGGACGCCGCGGAACGAAACTCCGGGAAGAGCCGCGAGGATGATCTCGGCACCTACTCCCGCCAGCTCGACCACCTGCTCGGCAGCGAGGTGCTGGAACGCCACCGAGTCCGGCTGGACGTCTCCGGCCCGGACGGACGGAGCCCGCTCGACCATCTGCTGGACCGGTTCCGGCCCGGCCTGCCCGCAGACCTGACCGGTTTCGACCGCTTCGCCGACCGGTTCCGGTCCGACTTCGCCGAGAACCCGTACCGGTTCTACAGCGAGCGCGGCCACACCGTGCGGATCGGGAACGACTCCGTCACCCTGAAGCTGCGCTCGGCGAACAACGACTGGCGCCGGGCGGGCGACCCGCACGCCCGGCCGAGCGACTCGGCACCGGACCTCGCCAACGCCGACACCGCCACCCGGGAGGTCAGCCACACCGCCGGCCAGGGCCTGGCCAGCCGGCGCACCGTGGGCGGTGGCCTCTACATCAACCCGATGCCGGCCGGACCGGCTGTGGTCGTGGGCCCGGCCGTCAACCCGTCGTTCGCTGTCGGGATGAACCAGCCCTCCGCCAGCCAGACGGTGGGGCAGCAGACGTCGACGCAGACGGAGACAAGCCTCGGCGGCAAGGACGTGAGCTACACGACCGACCTGGTCGCCGAGCTGACCGCCGCCCCGGGCCGGACGGACGGTGACGGCCAGGGCGTACCGCTCCAGTCGCATCAGACGGTCCAGGAACCCAACGGGCTGTCCATGACCGTGGAGCTCGGCGACCGCACCTCGGAGGCGCCGGACCACTTCACGCTGCACGACCCGTTCGCTCCCGGCGCGCGGCCGCTCGGCGCGCAGGACATCGGCGCCCGGCCGCCGGGCGGCCACACCGCGAAGGTGAACGGCATCTACCACGTGCCGGACAACGCCACGGGACCGGCCGGACGCCCCACGACCATGGCCGACTGGGTGGCCGACCACCTGAACCAGCCCCGCCGGCGGGGCTCGTGGGACGCGGCCAAGGACCGGCTGGTGCCGAACTTCCTGCGGCGGCACCGCCCCGATCCGTCCCGCGCCGACCAGGTGCGCCGGCAGCTGTCGGACGATTCGATCCGGGACCTGATCCGGGACGCCTCCCGGGGGCCGGAGTACCTGACGCTGGTGGACAACACCGGGCAGACCCGAATCGCGAAGATCTGGTCGGTCCCCACCGAGTTCACGCGGATCCCGGACGCGCCCGCCAAGCTGGACCTGAAGGACAAGACCAGTTCGGCGATGTCCACCGAGAGCCGGTTCCTGCGCCGGGACCTCTTCGCCCCCGGCCTCGGCTTCGGCGCGGTGCTGCAGACGGTTGGCAGCCTGTTCCGCATCGAACTGCCCATGGTCGACTACCGGCACGAGCGGTCGCGCGGCCTGGGCGACCGGCGCTCGGCGGGCGGCACCACCAGCATGGCCGTCGAGACGGGCGACACGGCCATGTACAACGTGCGGCGCAACGTCTACCTGCAGTTCGACGGGGAGGCCACCCCGCACCGGTTCACCGGAACCACGGTCGACGTGCTCGGCGTCGACGACGCCCAGCTGCTGGCCGAGCCGAACCGCAACAACGCGGACGCCCGGGACCGCGCGACCCACGTCCCCGTCTACCCGCATCTGCGGCGGGACCGCCCGGACCACCTCGGCGGCACCACCGTTCGTGGCGTCACCTGGCGCGACGGCCGCCGCTACACGCCGTGGACTCCCGCCGGGCAGCCAGCCACCGGCGGCGACGGAACCGCGACTCCGCCGCCCCGCACCGTTTTCGAAGCCTACGCCCAGCAGGTGCTCGACGGGATCGCCCGCGCCTACCCCGGCCTGGTGGTGCCGGAGATGGCGCGCACGGCGGACAACTTCGCGCACCGGCCGGCGGGTGAGCACGACGACGCGTTCTTCTCCCGGGAGAACCACTTCCGCCGCAGCCACCCCGTCGCGATCTACAACACGACCCGGGTGCTGGAGACGATCTCCGAGCAGTACCTGACCGACCCGGAGCATGTCGACCGGTGGTTCACCGAGGGCATCGACGTCCACCTCATCGAAACCGCTGTCCTCAATCCCGACCTGAGCAACTTCAACCCCCGGGACCCCAAGAAGGAAGGCTGGTTCCTCCCCGACATTGTCACCGTCCGGCTGAAGGCGACCCCGCACAACCGGGCGTTCGGCGGCACCGTCAGCAAGAACGACACGTCGAACTCGATCGAGGGCACGTCGGGGCGCGGCCTCGTGGAGGAGCACGGGCGGACGCACACCGGCGGCGTGCGGGCGCGGGTCGTGTACCGGGACATCCCCGGCCAGGACGCGCGTGGCATGCCGCGCAGCCAGGGCGGCGCCGGCGTGCGGGGGTACATCACGTACTCGTCCAGCCGTGGGCTGGAGACGGGTGAGACCGACAAGGCCACGGCGGAGTTCAAGGACAAGGGCGACACCGACATCTGGCGGTACGACGTCGACCTTCACGCCGAGATGGGCAAGTTCCGCAAGTCCAGCGACTTGCCGCCTGGCAGCCCGCCGGTGCGGTCCGGGTACGACGGGCACCGCGTCGACCTGATGACCACCGCGAACGGGCAGGGTGTCGACATCCGGGCCCGGATGGAGCTGGAGGCCCCTGCCCAGCTTGACCCGCACGCCCGCGAGAGCGACGCGCCGGCTCGTCCGGACCCGGACCAGGCAGAGACCGCGCTGAGCACTGCCGACGCCAGGAACATGATCAACGGCGGCCGGCCGGACGCCCCGGCCCGGACGCCGCGTGCCGACGTGCTCGACACGATCCCGACCTACACCCACAAGATCAGCACCACGGTCGGCGACACCAACCTGCGGCAGCGGATCTACGGGATCCTGGACGGTGCTCCGGGACTGCAGCGTTTCCTGAAGGAGCGCGCCGGGCACGACTTCTACCCCGTCCACTACTCCAGCAGCGAGCTCGCGTCGCACTCCGACCGGCTGTTCACGGCCCCGCCGGGGTACCGGGCGCGGAACTGGATGCGGAGCTTCGTCTTCAGTGGCCGGCACACCACGGCGCTGTTCGCTGACCGCACCGACGCCACGTTCTATGACCCGCGGCCGAACTCGTCGCTCAAGATCAGTTCGCAGCACGACACGAACGTCGGCCGCACCCACGGCTCGTCGTGGACCGGGGGTGTGGAGACCGAGCTGCGCGGGGTCGGGAACCCCAACCCGACCGCCGAGAGCCTGCGCGAAGCGCAGGGGCAGGATCAGCTCCGCGCCGACCAGGCGAACGCGCCCACCACGCAGGTCATCTCGAACCCGTTCACCGGCTCCCGGACCCTCCGCGGCACGTCGCGGGCGGAGTCGGCGACCTACTCGCAGAAGACGAGCTTCCAGCCGCAGGGTGGCGCCGTCCCGTACACCGCTGACTTGAGCATCACCGGGGCGGCCGAGGTCCGGAAGGACTGGGATCTCGCGGTCAACGTCCCCCGGCATTCGCGGGACGAGGGGTTCCGCGCGAGTCAGTTCAGCGTCCCGCAGGCGGAGTTCGGTTACGCGCCCTCACGGGCCCTGTACCTTGCCGGGCGGGTCCACGACCGGTTCGTCCCCGCCACCGGCGAGGCGGAAGCGCAGCCGAACCCGCAGCTTGGCACCGACCGGTTCCGGGTCCGTCCGGGGTTCGAGGGCGCGGGCCAGCACCTGGGCACCCTGCCACGGCAGGTCCCGGCCCCCGACGGGCAGGGCGGGCCCGACCACCGGCCCACCGGTGTCCAGCTGGACGCCCGGCTGCGGCGGGACAACTACACGCTGACCGGGGAGAGCCGGGAAGCGGTCCTGGAGGAGATTTCCGCGCACCTCACCGGGCGCGGGGCTCCCAAGACGCTGGACGTCAAGCTGGTGGCACTGGACAGCCGCGCCTCGCACGGGCCCGACGGCGCGGACCGGCGGGTCGAGGTCAGCAACCAGATCCGGCACGGCTCGATCACGGTCGAGACGGTGCGTGGCCGCCCGGTCATCACCGACCTCGGCGGGAAGGCGACGTTCGGCAGCGAGACATCGCTGGCGATCTCCGACACCCTGAGCACGCCCGGAACCACGAGCAGGGGCACCCGCTTCGAGGTGTCGGAGCTCCTCACCACGACGTTCCCGGGATCGAGTGACGAGCGGAACCTGCCGAGCGAGCTGCCGCGCGACCGTCCCACCAACGTCGCACCCGCCCCCAACGTCGCCCACACGTCCTCGACCACCCGTACCGAGAGCGACACCGACAAGACCACCACCACCTGGACCACGGAGGTGGACGGTCCGTTCGCGGTGGCCGAGACGCCGGAGCACATCCGGCTCACGGTCGAGTACGGTGACCGTTCCTTCACCATCGAGGGCGACTACGCCACGATCCGGGAATCCTTCCCGGTCGCCTACCTCGACCTCGTGGACGGCGCCGATCCCGAGGGGCAGAACGGGACCGGGCCGGAGACCGCCCCGGCGCCGCCGCCGCGGGTGGTGAACCCGACCGGGCGGCTGGAGGACTCGATCCGCGACTGGCGGAACGCCCAGCAGCCGGCCGGCACGGCGCAGCCGGAGGCGACGCTGACGCCGCTGACCATCCAGGACCACGGCGCGAACATCCTCGACGCCGGCTACGTCGCGGTCGCCCGCGCGCACGGCTGGCCGCACACCGGCGCCCTCCAGCCCGCCGACATCCAGCAGGCCAAGGACTTCGCCTTCGAGAAGGCGGGGGTGCGCCGCAACAACGACCCCATCCGGGCGACCATCAACGAGGACTCCCTCCGGGCCTACTTCAACGACGCGAAGCGCGGTGACGGCGTCGGGCTCATCGACATCCAGGGGCCCAGATGGCAGCCCATCACCAGCCTGCGCACCGACCCCTCCACCGTCCTCGACGTCTCCGGCCCCACTAAGTGGCGGCTGGGGGCCCACCCGCGCACCGACCAGGCCACCCTGATCGACGTCGCCGTCGACTCCTCTACCAAGAACAACCAGACGCACGGCACGGCGCACGCGTCGGCAGTCACCGAAACCGGCACCACGACCAGCTCCGTCCCGGTCCGGCCGGCCGGGACCACCGGTGAGGAGCCGCCGGAGGGCACCCCCACCGCCCCGACCCGCAGCGTCGGCTTGGCCGGTGGAGCCGACCCGGTGTCCGGCCAGGAGGGCAGCGGCACCCGCACCGTGACCGTCACCGACACCGACCACGCGGTGCCCGGCCCGGACGCGAACTCCAAGCGCTCCTACCTGGTGTCCATCCCGGTCGACTGGGTCGTCTCCGTCGAAGTCCCGCACCGGGTGATCCCCGGCCTCGGCCGGCAGCCCACCCAGGGCATGGCCGAGGCCACGTCCACGGTGACGGGCTGGGTCAGCGAGGCGGAGGCGCGCGCCCTCGGTGTGCTGGGCCAGACCCGGACCAAGGCGTGGGACCGGGTCGCGGACGCCCAGGAGAAGCTGGGCGACGCGGAGAAGACCTACTTCGAAGAGCGGGCCAAGCTGCCGCCGCTGGTCCGGCGGCTGCTCGACAACCCCGGCGACCAGGGCACGCTCGCCGACTACCGGGCTGCGGAACGCGAGTACGAGGCGGCACGGACGGAGTTCGAGAGGCAGTTCACCACCTGGCGGGACGCGCTGGACCGTGCCCGCGCCACGATCGGCAACCCCGGCGCCTGGTCCGGCTCGGCGACTCCGACCACGCCGCTGTCGTCGACGCCCACCACCCCGGGTGACGAGACGCCGCCCGGCGGGCCTGGCCTTTCGGATCAGCAGGGGTCTCTGCTCCCGAGGCCGCCCCGCGGCACCGGGAACAATGTCACCGTCATGGCGGTGCAGACCGGCCCGGTCACGCCGCCGCCCCGCACCACCACGGGCAGCCTCCCGCCGGAACCAGGCCCGGTGGAGTCGGCACGCAACCGCGTGGGCGACGCCCAGGCGAACGTCGTCCGGTTCGAAACCAACCTGGAAAACACGCGCAGCGAGCTCGGCCTCGCCGACGACGACCTGTCCTACCTGGGCGGACTCGTCGAAGCCGCCCAACTGCGACTCACCGCCGCCCAAGCCGAGATCGACCTCGCCCAGACCCGCCTCCACGACGCACGCGGCAGCCGCAGCGGCACCGAAACCGCACGGGCAGAGCTGGCCCGCGCCCAGACCGAACTCGACCGCGCGAACGCCGACCTCGCCCAGGCCCGCGACCGCTACACCCAGGCCGGCGGCACCTACCGCCCCGACGGCACCCCCGACACCCCCACCCAGTTCACACCCCCCACCGGCAGCACACCGGACCGCAGCTCCGGCTCGCAGCCCGCCGTGAGCTCCACCGACGGCTGGGGTCTGTCCGATCTCATCGCCAGCGTGAACGCCCCAAACGTCTGGGCGCTCTTTGACACGGTGACGAGTGCGCCGACCGTCGACTCCGCGGCGCGCGCCACCATGGACCCGCTCGCCGGATCGGTGCTGGACCGCAGTGTCCCGCCCTTCGAACGGCCGGCCGACCCGAACACCGACCCGAACCCTGACCCGAACGGCACCGTCGTCCGCGACTTCACGGTGACGGGCACGGAGCAGCCGGCGCCGCTGCCGGAGCCACTGCCGGAACCGGTGCGGCAGCGGCAGCAGGAGGCCGCCACCGCCCACACCGCCTATAACGAGCTGCGGCAGCGCCTGCAGGACGCGGCCGCGGACCTGGAAAAGGCCGAGACCCGGGTCAAGGACTCCCAGGAGGCGGCCACCTCCTCGGCGTCCAAGCACGAGAAGGCCGAGAAGGCCGCGAAGCAGGCGCAGACGGACCGGCAGACCGACGTGGACCGCCACTCGAAGCGGCTGGCCGACGCCGAGCGGCGCGCCACCGAGTCGGACCGGCGGGCCGAGGAGTCCCGCACCCGCCTCGGCCAGTCCACGGACGCGCTGCGCGACGCCGAGCAGGCCCGCGAGGAGGCCAGCCGGGACGCGGCCGATATCCGCTCCGCGGCGGAGACCGCGCACCAGTCGGCGATCGACCGGGCCGCCGCGGTCCGCGCCGCCGCCGGCGAATCCGCCGACCCGGCGGCGGAGAACGCCCGCGCCGACGAGGTGGAACGCCAGGCCCGCCAGGACCGGGACGCGGAGAATGCCCGCGCCGACCGCATCGTGCGGGAGGCCGACGATGCCCTCCGCGCCGCCCAGGGCCGGCGGCAGCGGGACGAGGAGCGTCTCGCGGACGACGTCCGCGCCGCCGGGCTCGACCATGACGCGGCGCGCCGGGAACGGCAGATCCTCGCGGAGCGGACGGCCCAGCACGACCGCGCCGTCCAGAAGGCCAACGAGGATCTGCGCAAGGCGCAGGAAGTCCGGGAGCGGGACGAGCGCAACCTGCTGCGCGACCAGTACGACCTCGCCCGCGCCGGGCAGGCCTACGGCGACCTGCTGCAGCGCACGGCGGACGCCGGCCAGCGGCTGGCCGGCATCCGGGACGGGCTGCGCGACGCCCTCATCGACCACTACCGGTCGGCCGCCGAGCAGGCACGCCAGGCCCGCGACGACGCGGCCGGCGTCCGGGACCGCGCGATACGCGACCGCGACGCCCTGCTGGCCGAGCAGTCCGAAGTGCCCGCGGCCATCGAGCGCGCGGTCCGGGACGGCGACGCCGCCGCAGAGGCCGCCGCCCGGGGCCGGGCCGAGGCGCTGCCCGGGGAGATCGCCACCGCCGAGCAGCGGGTCCGCGACGCCCAGAGCACCTACGAGCAGCGGAACACCGCGTGGGAACGCGCGGACGCCGCCGTCCGTGACGGCGAGCGGAACGCGGCGCAGGAGGCCGCCGACGACCGGGAGAAGGCGGCGTCCTTCGACGGCCACCGCACGGAGGGCCGCGAGCTGTCCGAGCAGGCCGCCACGAGCATCCGCACCCTGCAACCGCGGGTCGACGCCCTGGAAGGCGTACCCGGCAGGTCGCGGGAGGACGACCTCGGCACCTACTCCCGGCAGCTCGACCACCTGCTCGGCAGCGAGCTGCTGGACACGTACCGCATCAAGCTGAACGTGACCGACGGCGACCGCAGCGGCATCGACGCCGTCCTGAACCGGTTCGGCGATCTCGACGCGGACACCCGGGCGCGGTTCGCGGAGGACTTCGCCCGCAACCCGTACCCGTTCTTCAGCCACGACGGCCACACCGTGGACACCGCGGACGGCAAGGTGAAGCTGCGGCTGCGGTCCACGGACAACGACTGGCGGCGCGCGGGTGATCCGCGCGCCAAGCCCGACGACAACGCGCGGGACCCCTACAGCACGGACAGCACCTCGCGCGACACCAAGCGCACCACCACGCGCGGCGCCAGCGTGCAGCGCGGCCTGGGCGGGTCCGTCACGATCAACCCGATGAACGTGACGGGCATCGGCCGCGTGGGCCCCGCCATCGTGCCGATGCTGCAGTTCTCGTGGAACCAGCCGTCGGTGTCGGAGACGCCCAACCAGGGCGTCACCATGAAGACCGAGACGGCGCTCTCGGGCCGCGCGGTGGACTATTCGGCCTCGCTGACGGCCGAACTCACCGTTACGCCGCGCACGGACACCCCGGCGGCCACCGAGACCGCCGGCGAGGAGAGCATCCCGTTCTCGGGGACCACGTCGTTCCAGCAGGACAACGGCATCACCCTGACCGTGGAACTCGCGGACCGCACCGCCACCGAGGCGCCCGCCGAGTTCACGCTGCACGATCCATTCGCGCCGCGTGATTCGGGTACGGAGCCGGCCGGCAACCCGGTCGGCGCGCGGGCGGCCGGGATCCACGGCGCGGCCGTCAACGGCATCCGCCACACGGGCCCGGACTCCCAGACCCTCGCCGACTGGGTGGTCGACCACGTCAACCAGCCGCGGCCCCGGACGCGCTGGCAGCGGTTCAAGGACGCGGTGCTGCCGGACTTCCTCCGGCACTACAAGCCGAACCCGCGGAACGCCGACGACATCCGCAAGGCGCTGTCGGACGACTCGATCCGCGAGATGCTGCCGGACCTCACGCGAGGACCGGTGCCGCTCGTCGTCACCGACAACAGTGGCCGCGAGCACCTCGCCACCATGTGGTCGGTCCCCGAGCGGTACAGCCGGTTCGACGACCGCCCCACCAAACTCGACCTGGACCTCAAGACCGAGACCAGCAAGGACGCCGACAGCTCACTCCAGCGCTCCAGCGGGATGAGCGCCGGCCTGGGGGTCGGCGCGGTCCTGCAAATCCTCAGCAGCGTGCTGCGGCTCGACGTCCCGATGGTGGACTACCGGTACAACCGGGACCGGTCCGTGGGGAACTCGCGGAGCGCGGGCGGCATCTCCAACGCGATCACGAAGAGCGGCGACACGGCGATCTACGACGTGCGCCGGAACTACTACCTGCAGTTCGAGGGCGAGTCCACCCCGCACCGGTTCACAGGGAACACGGTCGAGGTGCTGTCGGTCGACGACGCCCAGCTGCTGGCCGACCCGCACCGCAACGACGCCGACGCCCAGGCGCGCCGCGACCACGCCCCCATCTACCCGCACCTGCGCCAGGACCGGCCCGACCATCTCGGCGGCACCACCATCCGTGGCATCACCTGGGCGGACGGCAGCCGGTACGCCGCCGCCCAGCCGGGCACCGAGGCGGCGGCCACCGCGCCCTCCGGGAGCGGCACCACCCGCCAGGACGGCCAGGAGCCCGGCAGCACGGACCCGGCCACCACCCCGCAGGACGGGGAGCAGACCGCCACTCCGCCACGGACGGTGTTCGACGCCTACGCCCAGCAGGTGCTCGACGGGATCGCCCGCAAGTACCCCGGCCTCGTGGTGCCCGAGATGGCGCGCGCCCGCAAGGACTACGCGCTGCGGCCGGGGAACGAGCACGACGACGCGTTCTTCTCCCGGGAGCACCACTTCCGCCGCAGCCACCCCGTCGCGATCTACAACACGGCCCGCATCCTGGAGACGATCTCCGAGCAGTACCTGACCGGCCGCAGCCAGACCGGCGACTGGTTCAACGAGGGCGTCGACATCCACCTGTACGAGACCGCCCTGGTCAATCCCGACCTCAGCAACTTCAACCCCTGGAACCCGGACAAGGAGGGCTGGTTCCTCCCCGACATCGTCACCGTGCGGCTGAAGGCGACCCCGCACGACCGGGAGTTCGGCGGCACCCTCAACAAGAACCGCATCGGTGACACCGGTGCCGGGACCTCGGGACGGCAGCGCAGCGAGGAGCACGAGCGCGGCCACACGGTGGGCGTGCGGGTGCGCGCGATGTTCCGGGACATCGCGAACCGGGACACCCGGCTGATGCCCCGGCTGCAGGCCGGCGGCGGCGTCCGGGCGCAGGGGTCGCACTCCCGGACCACCGGCCTGGAGACCGGCCAGACCGAGAAACGCACGACGGCGCTCAGCGACAAGGGCGACACCGACGTCTGGCGGTACCAGCTCGACCTGCACGCCGAGATGGGCAAGTTCCGCAAGTTCGACGACCTCCCGCCGGACCAGCGCGAGGTGCGGACCGGCTCCGCCCGCGACACCTTCCGCTCACCGGACGAACGCGGCCCCAACCGCTACGACGGCCACCGCGTCAACCTCATGACCGACGCGAACGGCCAGCCCGTCCACCTCACCGCCCGCATGGAGCTGGAGGCCCCCGCCCAGCTCGATGCGACCAGGCGGGAGGCGGAGCCGCAGAGCGACGCCAGCACGCCGGCGCGGAACGACTCCGTCAAGCTGGCCCCGGACGCGGTCCGCCGCATGATCAACGGCGGCCGGCCAGACGCCCCGGACCGGACGCCGCTAGCCAGCGCGCTGGACCAGCTCCCCACCTACACGGCGAACATCAGCTCGGGGTCCAGCGACCGCACGCAGCGGCAGCGGATCTACGAGCTGCTGTCCGGCGCCGCCGGGCTGCAGCGCTTCCTCAAGCGCGCGGCCGGGCACGACTATTACCCGACCTTCTTCTCCGGGGAGACCCTGGCCGGCCACGCCGACCGGCTGTTCTCGACGTCGCCGGGGCACCGGACGCGCAACTGGCTGCGTGGGTTCTTCTTCAGCGGCCGGCACACCGTCGCGCTGTTCGCCGACCGCACCAACGTCCGGTTCCACGACCTGCTGCCGAACTCCACGCTGAAGTGGACCACACAGCTAGAGGCCGGCATCACCCGCAGCAAGGGCACGTCCACGAACGTGTCCGTCGAGGGCGAGGTGCGTGCGGTCGGCAACCCGAACGAGAGCGCGGCCTCCGCGCGCAGCCGGCAGGCGCCGAACGACCCCAACCGGGGACTGCTGCGCGCCAACGACTCCGGCCTCCCCAGCATCCAGGGGGCGCTGAACCTGTTCAGCGTCGGCCGTGGGCGCAGCAACGGCCAGTCCGAGGCCGCGACCTTCACGGAGAAGACGAGCTTCAAGCCGCACGGTGGGGTGCGCGCCTACAACTCGGACGTGCGGCAGACCGAGGTCGCCGAAATCCGGCGCGACTTCGACTTCGCGGTGAACGTGCCCCGCCACGCCAGGGGGGACCAGCACCGCGGCTTCCAGCACACGATCAGCAACGAGGAGTTCGGGTACGCCCCGCTGCCTGAGCTGTACGACGCGGGGCTCGTCAACGACCGGTACGTCCCGCCCGAACCGCCGCAGAGCCCGGCTGAGACGGACGGCGCGGAGCGGACCGAGGGCACCGAGCGGACCGAGGGGACGGAGAACCGTTCCATCGGCCGGACCGAGCCGCAGCCCAACCCGGAGCTGCGCCCCGACCGGTTTGCGGTGCGGCCGGGCTTCGAGAATCAGGGCCAGCGGCTGAAGAACGTCCCCCGGACTCCCCCGCCGGAGGCCAGCAAAGACCCGCTCGGCGTGCAGCTCGCCGACCGGCTGAAGCAGGACAACTACGTCCTCACCGGGGACAGCCGCGAGGCGGTCCTGGCCGAGATCAACGCGCACTCCACCGGGCGGAAGGCGCCGAAGGACGTCCTGGTCAAGCTGTACGCCGACGAGGGCCGGTTCTCCCGGGGAGAGGGAGACGACCGGCGGAAGCGTCCGCGCGTCGAGTTCGACAACCAGACCCGCGAGGCGACCATCCGGGTGGAGACCGTCCGTGGCCGCCCACGGCTCACCCGGGCCGGCGGCGGGGCGACGTTCGGGCACGAGATCAGCCTGGCCGACAAGACCAAGGAGAAGGAGGGCGAGAGCAGCAGCCTCGGCACCCGCGTCGAGGTCGCGCCGCTGATCCCCACGCCGCTGTCCGGCGGGGACGAGCCGCGTAACCTGCCGGGCGAACTGCCGCCGAACCGCTTCACGAACATCACTCCGGCGCCGCGCATCGGGTTCTCCAGCTCGGAGGGTGAGAACACCAGCACCGGGGACAAGGACACCACCAACTGGGTCTCCGAGCTGGTCGGCCCGTACGCCATCGCGGAGACCCCGGAGTACATTCAGCTGACGGTCGAGTACGGCACCCGCCGGTTCACCCTTGCGGGCGACTACACCACCGTCAAGGAGGCGTTCCACTCCGCCTACCTCGTCGCGAAGGACGACCCGGCCGACACTGGCACCACCGGCTCGCGCAGCGGCGAACAGGCCGGTGACGGCGGCACGGGCGAGCAGCCGGCTGAGCGCCCGACCGCCACCGAGCGCGAGGACGCCCAGCAGGACGGGCAGGTCACCGCTTCCACCCCGGCACCACGGCAGGAAACCGCCCCGGCCGCGCTCGACGGCGCCATCCGGGACTGGACCCCCCAGAACGGGCAGCCCGCAGCCGGCCAGCCCGCCAGGTTCATTCCCCTCTCGGTGGAGGCCGACGGCCAGGGCATCACCGACGCCGGATACGTCACGATGGCGCGGGCGAACGGCTGGTCGCACTCCGGCGACCTCGACTCCGACGCGCTGAAGCAGGCCAAGGCCTACGCCATCAAGAAGACGGGGATCCGGCCCGACAACGACCCGATCCCCGGCAACCTCAACCGGGACTCCGTCCGGGCCTACTTCGAGGAGGCCAGCAAGGCGGACGGGGCCGAGTTGCTCAGCATCGGCCGCAACGAGTGGAAGCTCGGCGCGAAGCCGCGGTACCGCGAGGCCACCATCATCGACGTCGCCGTCGACGGCCAGGCCAAGGGTCTCCACTCGCACAGCACCAGCAACTCCCGGGCGGTCCCCACGTCCGGCTCCACCACCGGGGGGCTCGCGCTCCGGCCGGCCGGTCTCTTCACCGAGCAGAACTCGGGGGCCGGCCAAGGCGGGGCCACCGGCACCACCCCCGCCGACGGCATTCGCGGGGACACCGTCGTGCTGTCCGGCCAGCTCGGCGGGGACATGGGCGCCGGCGACCGGGCCACCCGCACCGGTGAAAGCACCGACGGCGGGCACTCCGACAACACGCCCCCGGCCGACTCCAAGCGCACCTATCTGGTCTCGGTCCCCACCGACTGGGTCATCGCCGCGCAGCACCGCAACCGCAACATTCCCGGGCTGGGCCGTGGGACGACCCTCGGCATGGCGAGCGTGCCGTCGAGGGTCATCGGCTGGATCAACGAGTCCGACGCCCGTGAGCTCGGGCTGCTGCCCCAGGATCCGGAGGACGCCGCGGAGTGGACGCGGGCCTGGGAGGCTGTCGGGAAGGCGCAGAAGGATCTCAGCGACGCCGAGAAGACGTACTACACGAAGCGCGGCAAGCTGCCGGATCTGGTCAGCCGGCTCGTGGCGGCCGACCGCGCCGTCGCGGACGCGCGGGCGGGACTCGCCGCGGCGAGCAGGTTCTCCGACCAGGCGCGCCGGGACGGTGACGAGTCGGAGCGTGACGTACAGGCCGTCGCCCGGGCGCGGGACGCCCTCCGGGACGCCGTGGAGGCCGCCCGCACGGCCCGCACGGAGTACGAGGCGGCCGAGAAGGCGTACGGCGAGGCCCGCGCGGACTTCGAGAAGAAGTTTGACACCTGGTGGGACGAGCTGACGAAGGCGCGGCGGCACATCGCCGACCCGTCCGTGCGCACCGCCCCGGACGACGACACCTCGAAGGACACCTCGAAGAGCACGTCCAGGCCGCGTCCGCCGCAGCTGCCGGACTTCACCGAGGCCGGCCGGGTGAACCCGGCCACGGCCCCGGCGCCCACGAACCGGCAGATCGACACGGTCACGGTCATGATGATGGAGACCGGCCCGGAGGTGCCGCACCCCGCGCCGGACGGACCGGTCAGCCGCGCGGTGACCGACGCGCGCACGCAGGTGGCCCGTGCCCAGGTGGAGGTCGTGCGGTTCGAGACCGACCTAGAGGACACCCGGGTCAACCTGGACCTCGCCGACGACGACCCCTACTACCTGGGTGGGCTGGTCGAGGCGGCCGAGCGTCGGGTCACCGCCGCCCAGGCCGAGATCGACCTCGCGCAGGCCGAGCTGGACGACGCCCGGGGCAACCGGACCGGCACCGACCTGGCGCGGCGGGAGATGGCGCGCGCCCAGACCGAGCTCGACAATGCCCGGTCGGCCCTCGACCAGGCGCGCGAGCGCTTCATCCAGGCCGGCGGCACCTTCACCCCCGACGGTGCTCCGGTGCGCCCCGCGCCCACGGTGCCCAGCGACACCGGCCAGCCCCCGGCACCCGAGACGTTCCCGCCTGCCGTGCGGCCGGAGAAGTCCGGCGGCGAGGAGCCCGGCCCGCGCCCGGCGGCCACCAGCACCACCGAGGAGACGCGGCCCGCTACCCCGCCGCCGCCCACCACCCCGGCGCCCGCTGTGTCCAGCGACCTGCTGGCGCAGTTCTCGGCGGCCCTGGGCCCGCAACGGCCGGACGCCACGGATGGCACCACGCGGGGCCAGGACGGCACCGGCGATGGCGGCACGCCCACGGCCGGTGCGGAACGGCCCGGCCAGGCGGCCGAGCGCGCCGGCACACCCGACGCTGACACCGTCCGGGCGCCCGAGCCGGTGTCCACCGGCGACCAGGCCGGAGAGCCCGCCCGCGACGGGCAGGCCAGCCCCCGGCCCACGCCGGAGCGGCCGGGCGAGGAGCCGGAAACCCGGCCGGTGCCGCCCACGCCGTCCGAGGACGGCACGGACTCCGACGGCCTGTCCTCGACGACGGAGTCGGTTGACTGGGACTGGGCCGATCCGCCGTCCCCGGCCTGGACGCCGTGGGCCGGGCAGGCCGGGCCGTCCACGCGGCCGGGACAGGGTACGCCGGCCGGGCAGCCCGGAACGCGCGGCAGCGGAGACGGCGCGGTGGACAGCCCCACCACCGGGCTCGGCACTGAGGACTCCGCCAGCGACGTCTCGTCGCTGGACAGTGACGACTCCCGCTCGGAGAGCGCCGGCTCCGTCAGCACCGCGGCCACGTCCGTGCTCTCCGACGGTTCCGCGACCCTGGCCGGCAGCGACGACGCCGCGTCCTTCGTCTCCGACGATTCGGCGACGCTGATCGGCAGTGACGACGGTGTCATGGCCGACACCGCCTCGGACGTCTCGGACGAGTCCGTCCCGTCCCTAACCGAGGACTCCGGATCGGACAGCGACCGGTCCGACACCGACTCCGAGCCGGACACCGACGCCCACCCGCTGGCCAGCCAGGCGACGCTCCCCTGGGACGGCACGTTCACCGTCAACACGGCGCGCACGGACGGCGCTCCGGACGACGGCCGCGCCGACCGGTCCGTGGACGCGGCGCGGGCCGAGGTGGCGCAGGCTCAGGCCGGCGTCGTGCGGTTCGAGACCGATCTGGAGGACGCGCGCCGCAACTTCGGCCTGCCCTACGACGACCTGTACCACCTGGGCGGGCTCGTGGAGGCCGGGCAGCTGCGGGTGACCGCCGCCCAGGCCGAGATCGACCTCGCGCAGGCCCGCCTGAACGACGCGCGCGGCAGCCGCATGGGCACCGAAACCGCGCGGGCAGAGCTGGCCCGCGCCCAGACCGAACTTCGCAACGCCCAGACGGCCCTCGACCAGGCCCGCGCGCGCTTCGCCCAGGCCGGCGGGACCTACCAGCCGGACGGCAGCCCGGAGCGTCCCACGCCAGCGGTTCCGGACGGGAACGGCCAGCCGGCGGACGCGCCGCGGGCGCAGGCCCCGGTCACCACGACCGGTCCAGCCGCCGTCTCCAGTGGCGGCAACGGCACCGGCCCGGACAGCAGCGTCCCCGCCTCCATGGACACCACCGCCCGCGACCGGGAGGCCGACGCCCACCTGCGGGAGTGGCGGGCCAACCCCATCGTCGACGTCAACATGGCGCACGTCGACCTCGGCTCCGCCCGCCCGCAGAACGGGGAGTGGCCGTCCGGCGACATCCGCGCCTACCTCCCGCCCGCGCCGCGCTGGGAGGGCACGGCGGAGCAGCCCGGCAGCGCCGGTATGGACGGCGCCACCCGGTTCGACGACGACCGCGCCGCCGTCGAGTGGGCGAACCAGCACATGCCCACCGATGGGATGGACGGGACACGGCCGTGGCGGCTGCTCACCTTCCCGCAGCAGCGGGCGGTGGAGGACTTCACCGGCACGGGCTACGAGCTGGCGGACGCCGGGCTGCGCGACGGCGACGTGCCCACCCACCGCGAGCACGAGTTCGTGCGGATGGTCGACCAGCTCGACCAGGCCATCGACCGGTCCCGGGTGCCGGGGCCGCTCGTCCTGCACGCCGGTGCGGACCGCGCGCTGCTCGGCCGGCTCCTCGCCACGGTTGACCCCGGCAGCCAGGGCATCCCCACCCCGGAGAACGTGCGGAACCTGGTCGGTACCACCTTCACCGAGCCCAGCTACCTGTCCGCCAGCATCGGCTCCCACTTCCCCGGAGGCCGGGACGTCTACCTGCTGCTGCGCGTCCCCCAGGGCCACCCCGGGCTCAACGTCATGCGGCTCTCCGTCTTCGGCGACGAGGAACGCGGGATCCTGCTGCCGCGCAACACCAACCACGTGATCCACGCCGTCTACCAGCGCCGGATCGACACTCCGCTGAACGGCGGCACCCGCGACGCGTGGTTCATCGAGGCCGAGGTGGTCCCCACCGGCTGGGAACCGCCCGCCGACTGGCGTCCCGCCGCCGTTGGTGACGCCGACCGTGGCTACCCCCGCCCCACCGGCGAACCCGCGCCGTCCACGTGGCCGGCCTACGTGCTCCCGCAGGTCCCCGCGACCGCGACCACGGCCGATGGCCCCACGCCGGACGCCACACCGGCCACCGACGGTCCCGGCACGGACACCGCCGGGCCGGAGCCCGGGCCACAGCCCGGTGCCGGGGACGACAGCGCCTCCGGCACCTCGTCGCACCCGGACGACGCCGGCTCCGAGGACTTCGGCAGCGAGGCCGGCCCCGCCCTGTTCGACTCCGACGGGGACAGCGACACCGACGCCACGTCGCATCCGGACGACGCCGCCTCCGTCCTGTCCGACTCCGAGGACAGCGACACCGCCTCCGCCCTGTTCGACTCCGACGGGGAGAACGACACCGACGCGACGTCGATCGCACCGTCGCTGTTCTCCGACAGCGACGTGTCCGACGCCGAGTCCTGGGACTCCACCCCGCTCTTGGACCGGGGGCTGTCGGATGACGACTCCGACGACGACGCGGGCCCGTTCGCCGGCGGCCACGGGATGGCGGGCCCGGCGTTCCCCGCCACGCTCGCGGTGCACACGGCGCTCACCGACTCCGCCCCCAACGGCCGGCCCGACGGGGCGCGGCCGGACACCGAGGGTCCCGACGGCCAGTCCGTGGACGCGGCGCGCGCCGAGGTGGCCCGCGCCCAGGCCGATGTGGTCCGCTTCGAGACGAACCTGGAGAACACCCGCAGCGAGCTCGGCCTCGCCGACAATGACCTCTCCTACCTGGGCGGGCTCGTCGAGGCCGCCCAGCTGCGAGTCACCGCCGCCCAAGCCGAGATCGACCTCGCCCAGGCCCGCCTCGACGACGCACGCGGCAGCCGCAGCGGCACCGAAACCGCACAGGCGGAAATGACGCGCGCCCAGACCGAACTGCGCAACGCCCACACCGGCCTCGACCAGGCCCGCGACCGCTACACCCAGGCCGGCGGCACCAGCGACCAGGCCGTCTTCGCTCCCCCCACGGAGACCTCCCTCCGGGACACGGACAGTTCCCCCGCCACCCGGGGTGACCACGCCGTGCCCACCACCGGCAACCTGGCCGCCACGGCCACCACTGACCCGTCGCAGCGGCCGGCCGGGGATGACCCATCGTCCGCCACCCCGGTGGTCGAGGACCCGTTCAGCAGGCGGACCTCCCCGCCCGCCTCCGACTCGGACGGCTCGGACGTGGACATGGACAGCGACTCCGACGACGCTATGGACGTCGACGCGTCCAGCGACCCGTTCGACAACGTGGACACGGACCCGCTGCTCGACGGAATCGACGACCTCGAGGCGGACGACGCCGCCGAGATGCTGCGCACCTACTACGACCACCATGTCAAGGGCGAGGGCCTCGACTCGGTGTTCGGGGGCGACCGCGACATGGAGGAGCAGTACCTGAACTACACCAGGTACTGGCAGGAGAACGGCGCCCTGCTCGAGGCACTGAACAATTTGACCGACGTGGGCATCACGCCGCCGCCGGGCGGCTGGGAGCGGGTCGCCAACTCCCCCCTCCGCACCGCCGCGCTGTCCGACGAGCTCGCCGATCGGTTCGGCAGCCGCCCCGGGCAGACCCGCGACTTCGCCGTCCCCACCGACAACGGCGCCGTGCTGCCCGCACGCGTCATCCAGCGTGATGGCCTGCTCGGCTCTACCCATCCGCGCTTCGAGTGGAACCGGATTCCACGGGTGACGCCGGACGGCCGCGACACCGTCGAGACCGTGGTGCGCCTCGAACGGGTGCAGAGCTTCGCCGGTCCACGCCCCGACGTCATCGTCCGGGCCGAGAACGAGCTGGTCCGGGCCATGGAAGCCCAGATCAACGACGGGCGCACCATCACCCACGGCAACGGCGCCAGCGAGCGGATCCCCTACACGCTGCGCAACGGCGCCGAGCTCCGGCTCCGCGTCGAACTCGTCGACCGCGGCCAGGCCGACCGCTACCGGCTGCACGGTCACCTCGTCTGGGGCAAGCCGTTCCGGGCCGGAGCCGGGCCGCAGCCGAACCACACGATCGCCGTGCCCGACGTGCTCTCCTGGTTCGGGCTCACCGAGTCGGGCGCGTCCCAGGCCGCGCGGACCGGCGCTCAGAGCACCCCGCCGGCCCGGGTCACCGCCGTCTCGCTGTCCCGGATCTCCGCCCTGACCGCGGAGCCCATCAGCGCACCCGCTCCCGTCTACGACGGCCTGGTCGGCCGCGTGCACTGGAAGGACGCCCGCGACCACGTCCCCGTCACCATCATTGGTGCACCGGATGACGCCTCCGGCGTGGCACGCCAGCGCGGTCCGGAGATGCGGACCACGGCCGTCCCGGCCCGTCCCACCACGGCTAGCGACCCCAACGGTGTCCGCGTGCCGGGCAATCCGGACGGCGTGCCCGAGTTCGTTCTGCCCGCCCGCCGGCACCGCTACAACATGGTGGGCTACTTCGAGGTCCGCCGGATCCCGATTCCGGACGAGTTCCGCACGCCCGGCGGCCCTTCGCACGTCCGTGAAGTCACCCTCCGCATGCAGTTCGGCTTGGACGGGGTTGACCCCGACGTGGCCGCCCAGCGCATGCGGGCGTTCCGCGAGAAGCTGGATGAGGCCATCAACTACCGGCACCGGCTTCCGAACCAGGACGGTTCTCCCGGCGACCAGCTGCACTACACGGTCGAGGAGGCGGGCACTCCCGGCGTTACCGGCCCCATCCACCGGCCGGTCACGTGGGTCGGCGAAGGCCGGCGGGCCAACATGGGGCAATGGCCGGTGGACGCGCCTCCCAGTGCCCTCGTCCACGAGATGTTGCACATGTCCGGGCTCGCGGACGAGTACTACCAGAGCGACACCCCCGCGGTGTTCCGGACCCGCCCCGACCAGTCACGGGTGGACATGGCGCCCGGCAACCTCATGGCCTGGTCGAGTACTCCCTTCGCAGGGCTGCGCGAGCACCACCTCCAGCAGCTCGCCGCGCTCACCCAGCCCGCGCTCGACCGTGACACGGGCGGCCCCACCCCCTACGAACCCCCGGTGCGGATCGCGGACCTCACCGAGGAAACGGCGGAACGCATCGGTACCCCGCTCCAGCAGGCGGCACCCGACGTCGTGGACGACCATGACGAGGCGCTCGCCTTCCTCGGCGCCTATCTGGACCACCAGCGCGGCGACAGCGTGGAGCAGGTCACCGAGAATCTGGGCCACTACGAGCAGTCGACCGACGACGGCGGCACCCGCCCCATGACGCCGGACGAGAAGTGGCAGATGCTGCAGGAGGCGTGGAACGCCTGGCGGGCATCCGGGGCGCTGGACACGGCCCTGGCGGACCTCGCGGCGCTGAACACCTCGCCGTTCTCCACAGCGGGTAACCCGGCTGCCGCGCGACCGGCCTCCGGCAGCGCCTCGGACTCCGCGCGGTCCAGTGACGGCTCCGACATGGACATCTCGGACGGTGAGGATCCGCAGGCGTTCCAGAAGCCGCCCAAGCCGTCCGGCGCGAACCCGGCGCACGCCGGCAACCCCACCGGTGACGTCTCCGGCCGTCAGCTCACCGCCGACGACCTGCTCCGGGAATGGCAGGCCAATCCCACGCTCGACGTGAACATGGTGCACGCCGTCATGGGCGACTCCCGCCCGGCGGACGGCGCCTGGCCGGCCGGGGACATCCGCAGCCAGCTCCCGCCCGCACCGCGCTGGCAGGCCACCCCGGACGAGCCCGGTGGTGTCGGGATGTCGGCCACCCGGTTCGACGACGATGCCGCCGCCGTGACGTGGGCCAACGAGACGATGCCGGTCGAGGGGCACGACAGCTCGAACCCGTCCGCGCAGCTGCTCACCCCCGAGCAGGAGCAGGCGGTTCGGGACTACACCAGCCTCGACTTCGACATGCTGAAGAAGGGGCTGCGGCACGGAAACGTGCCGCCCGGGGAGGAACAGCGGTTCCGTCAGCTCGTCACCGACCTCGACGCGGCGATCGAGCGTGGCCAGCTGCCCACGGCGTTGAACCTGCACTGGGGCATCAACGATGAGGTGGTCGGGCAGCTGGTGGCGTCCCTGGTGCCCGGCCACCAGGGGCCGCTCACGCCGGACATCGCGCAGCGGATGGTCGGCAGCACCTTCACCAACAGCAGCTACACCTCGGCCTCCATCGGCTCGCACTCGGCCGTCGCCCGCGACGCCTACGTGCTGCTGCGCGTGCCCAGCGGCCACCAGGGGCTCAACGTCATGCGGCTGTCCGAGTACGGGATGGACGAGCGGGAGATCCTGCTCCCGCGCGAGATGAAGTCCGTGATTCACGGCGTGTACCAGCGCCGCATCGACCTGCCCAACGACCTCGGCACCGTGGACGCCTGGTTCATCGAGGCGGAGGTCGTCCCGACGGACTGGGAGCCGCCCGCGGACTGGCGCCCGGCCCCGCTGGGTGACGCCGACCGGGGTTACCCCCGGCCGACGGGCCGGATCGGCCCGTCGGGTGGGTACGGCCCGAACGCGATGCCGGGCCAGCCCGCGCCGTGGGGCGGCCCGTGGCAGGTCAACATGGTGGTCACGGATCCGGCCACGCCCAGCTCCGGGAACGATCCTCAGCCCGGCGCCGATCGCACCGGTGGCGCCCCCGCCACCACCGGCCCGGACCGGAGCGGGCGCACGGTGGACGAGGTGCGCGCCGAGGTGGCCCGCGCCCAGGCCGATGTGGTCCGCTTCGAGACGAACCTGGAGAACACCCGCAGCGAGCTCGGCCTCGCCGACAATGACCTCTCCTACCTGGGCGGGCTCGTCGAAGCCGCCCAGCTGCGAGTCACCGCCGCCCAAGCCGAGATCGACCTCGCCCAGGCCCGCCTCGACGACGCACGCGGCAGCCGCAGCGGCACCGAAACCGCGCGGGCAGAGCTGGCCCGCGCCCAGACCGAACTGCGCAACGCCCACACCGGCCTCGACCAGGCCCGCGACCGCTACACCCAGGCCGGCGGCACCTTCACCGACGACGGCGCCCCCAGCACACCCACCCCGTTCGGCCCCCGCTCCGGCCAGGTCCCGGCTCCGTCACCCACCACCAGCACCGGGGACAGCAGCGCGGTCCCCGCGCCCCCATCCGGCGACACCACGCTGCGGGCCTGGCCGAGCGACCCGACCGTCCAGGTCAACCTGGCGTTCACCGACCCGCCGTCTCCGGCGAGCCAGGCCGGGCCGTCCACGTTCCCCGGTGCGCAGCAGCCGCCCGCCGGGTTCCGCCTCACCGACCTTCCGCACCAGGTGCAGGCAGACCTCGCGCGGCACTTGGCTGCCAACCTGCGCCCGGGCGTTCCCGAACAGGCCGCCCTCCCGTTGCTCGCCGCCTACTACAACCACCACGTCAACGGCGCAGCACTGGCCGACGTGGCCGCGCCCTTCGCCAACGGCCGCCCGCCCGAGCAGATCGCGCCGGTCATGCGCGACCAGTGGAACCAGTGGCGTCAGGACGGCTCACTGTTCTGGGCGGTCAACACCCTCTCCACCCACGGCGTGCCCGTACCCACAGACACGTGGTCACGGTTCCTCCCCGACGACTCGCTGGACGACGCGGCGAACGTGCCGGACTCTGGGAGCGACGCGGCAACGCCACAAGGTCCCGCCCGCGTTCCCACGCCGCTACAGCGGGAGATCGCGCAGCACCTGGATTTCGACACCCACCCGCGCCTCAACACGAGTAGCACGGTGCCCCTGTTCACCGCCTACCTCGCTCACCAGCGCGGCGTTCCCATGCCGGAGATCGTTTCGCACTTCCACAGCCGCTCGCTGAGCCCGGTGGAGGTCGAACAGATCATTCGTGAGCAGTGGGCGCTGTGGCACCGCTCCAACACCCTGAACAACGCCCTGGACGTCTTCACCGACAACGGCACCGACGTGCCGTGGACCATGCGCATTCCTCCCGCGTTGCCGTGGCTGGGCAACGGCGAGGAGCCCGATGGCGTCGGCATGCAGCACGCCCGCCGCTTCGACAACGACCAGGAGGCCATCGACTGGGCACAGACCATCATGCCGTCGCCGAACCTGATGGAGGACTCGTACGACGCACTCGAAACGTACGCGGCCGACGGATACGAGTTCATTAAGGCGGGCCTGCGAGAGGGCAAGGTCGTCGTGCAGCCGGGACAAACCCGGCAGGAGGCCGAGCAGTCCCTCACCGAGTTGGTCGCGAACATCGACGCCGGGATCGCCGAATCGACGTTGCCGGAGTCCGTCATCCTGCACCGTGGGGTCAACTGGGACTACATCGAGCGGATGTTGCGGGACCGCCACCCCAACATGGATCCGCGTGCGGCCGCGGCTGACCCCAGGATCCTCCAGAGCCTGGTCGGTATGACGTTCACCGATACCAGCTACGCCTCGACGTCCATCGGCACGCACTCCCCCATGCAGCGCGATGCCTACTTCATGATCCGGGCACCCAAGGGGCACCCCGCTATCAACCTCATGGACATCTCCAAGGTTGGGACACCCGAGCGGGAGATCCTGCTGCCCCGGGGAACCAAGTTCATCATTCACGCCGTCTACCCGCGGCGGGCTCCGCTTCCGCAGAGCCTGCTGATCCGGCCGCAGCTCTTCTTCGAGATCGAGATTGTGCCCACCAGCTGGAATCCGCCTCCTGGCTGGCGGCCCGCCCCGCTCGGTGACGCAGATCGCGGCTACTGGAACGCCGACCGGGTTCCGGACGACAATCCCATCCCCCAGTTGATCAGCGATGCCACCCTGGATCAGTGGCAGGGCGCCGGCGGAACCGTCCAGATCCACACGGCGCTCACGGACCCCGGGGACGCGACCCAGCCGGACAGCGGCGGCCGCGACGACCGGGGGCCTCGGGTGCCGGTGGATGAGGCTCGCTCTCACGTGAGCCGTGCCCAGGCCGACGTCGTCCGGTTTGAAACGAACCTGGAGAACACCCGCAGCGAGCTCGGCCTCGCCGACGACGACCTGACCTACCTGGGCGGGCTCGTCGAGGCCGCCCAGCTGCGGGTCACCGCCGCCCAAGCCGAGATCGACCTCGCCCAGGCCCGCCTCGATGACGCGCGCGGCAGCCGCATGGGCACCGAAACCGCGCGGGCAGAGCTGGCCCGCGCCCAGACCGAACTTCGCAACGCCCGCACCGGCCTCGACCAGGCCCGCGAACGGTTCATCGAGGCTGGCGGCACCATCGACCGGACTCCGTCCGCTCCCCCCACGGCGCCCACCCTAGGAGCGGACGGCGGCTCCACCTTCCGGGGCGACGGCACTGGCGACGTCATGGTCAACACCTCCATCGACCCGCCGCAGCCGCCTGCCGGGGCAGGCCAGTGGTCCGCCACCCCGCTGGGCGGGGACCCGCTCAGTAAGCGCGTCTCGTCCGCTTCCGAGGCCTCGGACGGCTCGGACGTCATCATGGGCAACGACTCCGACGACGCCATGGACGTCGATCCCTCCGACGGCCCGTTCGACACCGTGGACGTGAGCCCGCTGCTCGACGGAATCGACGACCTCGAGGCGGACGACGCCGCCGCATTGCTGCGCACCTACTACGACCACCACGTCAATGGCCAGAGCCTGGACACGGTGTTCGGGGGCGACACGGACAGGGAGGAGCAGTACCTGAACTACACCAGGTACTGGCAGGAGAACGGCGCCCTGCTCCAGGCTTTGCACAACCTGAGCGACGCGGGGATCATCGAGCCGCCGGGCGGCTGGGACCGGGTCGCCAACTCCCCCCTCCGCACCGCCGCGCTGTCCGACGAGCTCGCCGAGCGGTTCGGCAGCCGCCCCGGGCAGACCCGCGACTTCGCCGTCCCCACCGGCCATGGCGCCGTGCTGCCCGCGCGTATCACTCAGCGCGGAAGTTTCCCCGACTCCACACATCCGCGCTTCGAGTGGAACCGGATTCCACGGGTGACGCCGGACGGCCGCGACACCGTCGAGACCGTGGTGCGCCTCGAACGGCTGCAGAGCTTCGCCGGTCCACGCCCCGACGTCATCGTCCGGGCCGAGAACGAGCTGGTCCGCGCGATGGAAGCCCAGATCAACGACGGGCGCATCGTCACCTACAGCAACGGCGCCAGCGAGCGGATCCCCTACACGCTGCGCAACGGCGCCGAACTGCGGCTCCGCGTCGAACTCGTCGACCGCGACCAGGCCGACCGCTACCGGCTGCACGGTCACCTCGACTGGGGCCAGCCGGCACTGGCCGGGACCGGGCCGCAGCCGAACCACACAACGGCCGTGCCCGACGTGCTCTCCTGGTTCGGGCTCACCGAGTCGGGCGCGTCCCAGGCCACACGGACCGGCGCTCACGACGCCCCACCGGCCCGGGTCACCGCCGTCTCGCTGTCCCGGATCTCCGCCCTGACCGCCGAGTCCACCAGCAGGCCCGCCCCCGTGTACGACAACCTGGTCGACCGTGAGCACTGGAAGGACGCCCGCGACCACGTCCCCGTCACCGTCATCGGTGCGCGGGCCGGCTCGTCCGGTGTAGAACGCCAGCGTGGTCCGGAGCTCCTGACCACGTCCACTCTGCCGGGTCTCACCACGGCCGACGATCCCGATGGCGTCCCCGTGCCGGGCAACCCGGATGGCGCACCCGAATTTGTGCGGCCCGCCGACCTGCACGACTATAAGGTTTTCGCTCATTTTGAGGTCCGCCGCATTCCCATTCCCGAGGAATTCCGCACGCCTGGCGGCCCCTCGCACGTCCGCGAGCTCACCGTCCGCATCAAGTTCCGCTCGGATGAGGTCGACCCCGACGTGGCCGCCCGGAGTCTGCGTGACTACCGTGAGACGCTGGAGGCCGCGTGGAACTACCGGCACCGGCTCCCCAACGAGGACGGTTCCCCCGGCGACCAGCTGCACTTCACAGTCGAGGAGGCCGGCGCCCCCGGCGTCACCGGCCCCACCCACCGATGGGTCAAATGGGTTCCGTCAGTGGACGGCGAAATTCCACGGGCCACCATGCGAATCTGGCCCGTGGACGGTCCCCCCATCGTGCCGCTCCACGAGACGGGGCACATGTACGGGCTCGTCGACGAATACTTTGAAAGCGATAACCCCGGGCTGTTCCGGATTCGCCCCGACCAGTCACGGGTGGACATGGCGCCCGGCAACCTCATGTCCTGGTCGCACCTCCCGTTTGCGCGGCTGCGCGGGCACCACCTCGACGAGCTCGCCACGCTCACGCGTCCGGCGCTCGACCGTGACACGGGCGGCCCCACTCCCTACGAACCCCCGGTGCGGATCGCGGACCTCACCGAGGAAACGGCGGAACGCATCGGTACCCCGCTCCAGCAGGCGGCACCCGACGTCGTGGACGACTACGAGCAGGCGCTCGCGTTCCTCGGCGCCTATCTGGACCACCAGCGCGGCGACAGCGTGGAGCAGGTCACCGAGAATCTGGGCCGCTACGAGAGCCCAGCCGATGATGGCGGCACTCGCCTCACGACGCCGGACGAGAAGTGGCAGTTGCTTGAGCAGGCGTGGGACGCCTGGCGGGCATCCGGGGCGCTGGACACGGCCCTGGCGGACCTCGCGGCGCTGAACACCTCGCCGTTCTCCACAGCGGGTAACCCGGCTGCCGCGCGACCGGCCTCCGGCAGCGCCTCGGACTCCGCGCGGTCCAGTGATGACTCCGACGTGGAAATGTCGGACGGCGAGGCTCCGCGCGCGTTCTCGAAGCCGCCCAAGCCGTCCGGCGCGAACCCGGCGCACGCCGGCGACTCGACCGGCCACGTGTCCGGCAACCGGGTCGATACCGACGCCCTGCTCCGGGAATCGCAGGCAAATCCCACGCTCGACGTGAACATGGCGCGACTGTCCACCACCGCCGCCGGAAACCGGCAGGACCTGCCGGCCCAGGAGCCCAGCGGGCCGCCCTCCGGCCGCAGCACGTCCAGCCGGGGCATGCGCACTGGCCAGCCGCCGTTCACCAGCGACGACGCCCGCACCTGGCTCGACCGGCGCTTCCCCGTGCCGCCGCTGACCGACGACCAGCGGGCCTACCTGCGCTTCTACCGGGCGCACGGCAGCGACACCATCAACAAGGCGCTCCAGTCCGATCACGAGCCGACCGACAGCCTGCGCAAGGCGGTCGACAACCTTGACTCGGCGTTCCAGCACTGGGGGCTGCCCGAGTCGGTGATTCTCTTCCGTGGGGCGAACTCCGACCTGGCCCACCGGATGGGCGCCTCGGTGAATGACCCGGCGTCCATGCACGGGCTGGTAGGCAAGGTGCACACCGAGCCCGGCTACCTCTCGACGTCGGCCATCCCGCACTCCGACTACACCGCGCGGCGGATCTACGTCATGTTCCGCGCCCCGGCCGGCTACCCGGCGCTGAACGCGGAAAAGGCGGTGCGCAACGGCCAGGACGAGCAGGAGGTGCTGCTCCGGCGCGACAGCAGTTTCGTCATCCACGCTGTCGCCGAGCGTCCCGACCCCTACGGCATGAAATCGTGGTTCATCGAGGCGGAGCTCGTCCCGGACGGGTGGACGCCCCCGCCCGGCTGGACCCCCACTCCCTACGGCGCGAACCTGGACATCGAGGGGCAGCTGGTCCTGTCGCCGAACGGAAGCGGGCCGGCGGCCGGGACCGGTCCGCTGACCGTGAACATGACGGTCACGGACCCGGCAACGCTGGAGACCGGGAACGGCACCCGGCCGGACGCCGGCCACCACGACGGCGCCTCCACCACCACCGGCCCGGACCCGAGTGAGCGCGCCGTGGACGAGGCGCGGGCCGAGGTGGCCCAGGCGCAGGCCGACGTCGTCCAGTTCGAGACCGACCTGGAGACCCTCCGCACGAACTTCGGGATCGCCGGTGACGACCTGTACTACCTGGGCGGGCTGGTCGAGGCCGCCCAGCTGCGGGTCACCGCCGCCGAAGCCGAGGTCAACCTCGCCCAGGCGCGGCTGAATGACGCACGCGGCAGCCGCATGGGAACCCAGACCGCGCGGCAGGACCTGGTCCGCGCCCAGACCGAGCTCCGCAACGCCCACGACCACCTCGGCCAGACCCGCGACCGGTTTGTGCAGGCCGGCGGGGGCATCCGCCCCGACGGCAGCCCCGACCGGCCCGCGCCCGCGGTCTTTGACGTCGATCCCGGATTCCCGTGGTCTGGATCCGGCGGACCCATCAGCCAGATGGCCGCGCCGGGAACCATGCCGCCCCCCGTGACGCAGCCCGGGCAGGACAACGGCGAGGAGGACGAGGCTGTCCCCAGCGCTGGTGAGCCGCCGCTCGGTGACCCCGGCCGTGACGGCTCCGGGGCCGGCCCCGAGCCGGCGGAGACCGAAACGGCAGAGACCCAGCCGGCGGAGTCCGAAACGGCGAAGCCGGAGCCGCCGAGCATGGCCGAAATTTTTCGGCAGGCCCTGAACGGCGGGAACAGCGGAAACTGACGGCTCCGCATACCACATGCCTCTTGAAGACCGGTAGAACGGACACCAAGATGACAGAACAGACGAACCCGGCCGCTTCCGGGGCCGTGGCGGAGCCGGAATCCGCACCGGAACCGGAGCCCGCGGCGCAGCCGGACCCGGAGGTGCGGACGGCACCCGCCTCCGAGCCGGAACGCGCGGCGGACGGCCCGTTCCGCCACCCCCGCTGGCACCCCGACGGCTCCACCGTCCGGGTCGACCACGTCCCCGACCAGTACGCCTGGCAGTACCAGTCGCCGGTACTGCGGGCGCCGCTGGCAGACGAGGACGGGGTCCAGCTCGGCTGGGTGTGGACGGACGGGCACCAGGCGGCCGGATGGAGCGAACCCGCCACACCCCCGGCCGGGTTCGAGGAGGGGGCCGCCCGGGTGCGAGCCGGAGCGCACGTCTGGGCCGGGCTGCGCGACGCCAAGGGGCGGGGCGAGCCGGCCGCGAGTGTGCTGCGTCCCGACCTGTACGCCCCCTACCAGCTGGGCGCTCCGCAGAGCGCCACACGGCCGGACGCGCCGGAGCCCCGGCCGTGAACCACCGCAGGCGCCGCCCGGCACGGACGGCCGCCATCGACCCCACCCCCGTCGTCTGAGCACTGCCACCCCGTCCCCGCCGCGAGCCGAGCGCGGCCCCGGCGATTCCCCCTGGGTTGTGGAAAGGACCGTCAATGACCGAGAAGATCGAGGGCGGCCAGGAGAAGGCGCTGACCCCCGCCACCTCGCCAGACCAGCCGCCTTCCCCGCCGCCTGCGGTCAGCGGCCGGACAGACGTCCCCGAGGCGTCCAGTGCGGCGTCCCCGGCCGAACAGGCGGAGGCGGCCACCGCCACCGCGACGGCGGCCGCCCACCCCCGCGCGTTCGACGCGGTGGGCGCCGTGGCCCGCGCTCCCCTGGACCCGGTCGAGCCCAGCCCGCAGCTGGGCCGCCCCGGCCCGCCCGTGCTGGCGGGCGCCGCGATCGCCGGGCTCGTCCTCATCGCCGCGCCGTTCGCGGTGTCCGCGAGCACTCAGAGCAGCACGCTGGAGACGGTGCCGCTCACCTCGGGCAGCCTGATCGCCGGCACCAGTGACCGGGAGGGCAGCGAGAACGCCGCGGGCTCGTCCGCTTCCGGGAGCAACGGCACGGCGGAGGCGGCCACGACCGGCAGCGTCAACGACACGGCCTCGGACGGCTCGGGCGGCTACGTGCCCGAGGTGCGGGAGGAGCCTTCGGGCAGCGCGGCCACTCCGGACCCGGGCACCGGGGAGACCGGTGAGGAGGAGCGCAGCGACCCAGCGCCGGACGGCACCTCCGGCGAGACGACCACCACGAGCGGCAGCGGGGACCAGTCGGGCGGCTCCGGAGACGCGCCGGAAGCCCGCATCTCCGACGAGGACGCGCCCGGCATCATCGGCTCGCTGCCGGAGGTGGGGTCGCGGAGCTCCACCGGCGAGGACGACGGCGACGGCGAACGCTCGTCGCGGCCGGACGACACCGAGGACAGCGGCGGCAGCGGGGACACCGGGAGCGCCGGCAGCACGGAACGGTCCACGGACTCCGGGCAGCAGAGCGCCGACGGCGACGGCGCGAGCACGCTGGCGCAGGCGGCGTCGGCCAGCGAGCGGGAGGAGCGCTCCGCAGCAGAGGGCGAGACGTCTCAGGGCGAGGAAGGCACGGCCGAGGGCGGGGAGCAGTCCGGCCAGCGGACGCCGGAGAACGAGGAGAACGCCGACGTCCCGCCACCCGCGCCGGCCGCGTCCGAGGAGCCCGCGGAGTCGCAGCCGTCCACGCAGGCCTCCCCGGCCGCGTGGAGCTTCTCCGAGATCGTCGGCCCCGGCTGCGCCTCGGACGAGGCCGCGTCCTACGGCCGCGCCGGCGCGTGGCACGAGGGTGACGGCACCGCCTCGTGGGCCGTGCGCGAGGGTGCCGACCCCCAGGAGGACTGCACCGCCGCCTACGACGCGATCCCCGTCTCGGGCGACCCCGAACGCGGCGACGGCCAGTACGCCTACTGGACGTTCACCCCGGGTCGGCCGGGGGTGGCCTGCGACATCTACGTGCACGTCCCCGACGACGAGAGCCCGTTGTGGGTGGCGGAGCGGGAGGCCAAGTACCAGGTCTTCCCTGGGCCGACCTCCGAGGGCGAGGCGATCGGTGTCTTCGGCGTCGAGCAGTCCGCCGTGCGCGGCGGCTGGGTCCAGGTGACCGGGTTCACCTCGCCCGCCGAGAGCTTCACCGTCCAGTTGACCAACATCGGCGAGGACACGGTGGGCGGAGAGGGCGAGGCCCGCTCGCACGTCGCCGCGTCGGTGGTCCGGGCGACCTGTTCGTGACGTGGTGGGCGGGACGGCCTGGCCGTCCCGCCCCACCGCGTACCGGGCCGGCCAGGCCCGGGACCGAGAGAACCCCCGGATTCGGGGGACCCAGAGGAAAAGGGAAGACGAGATGGCGAGGCAACTCCTCACGGTAGCCCCGGATGGACACGCGACGATCGGGGCCGCGGTGGCGGCGGCCGAGAACGGCGCCCTCATCAGCATCGCACCGGGCCGTTACGAGGAGAGCCTGGTGCTGATGAAGGTCGTCACGCTGGTGGCGCGGGACGGCCGCGGCAGCGTCGAGGTGGTCGCCGGGTCCGGCAGCGTGGTCGTCTCGGCGGCCGAGGCCGTCAAGTTGTCCGGGATCGTCCTGCGCGGCCTCGACGGGGACCGGCCCGCGGTCGACATCGCCGCCGGCCAGGCCGAGATGGCCGACTGCGAGGTGTCCGGGGCGGCGTGGACGGCGGTCGTGGTGCGCGACTCCGGCGCGCTGGCGATGCGCGAGAGCAGGGTGACCTGCTCGGCGGGCGCGGGGGTGGTCATCACCTCGCCCGAGCGCAGCGTGATCGAGGACTGCCTGATCGAGGACGTCCAGACCAGCGCCCTGGTCCTCGGCGAGCAGGGCGCTCCGACGGTGCGTTCGTGCGTCTTCCGCGACGTGCGCGGCAACGGGGTGTTCGCCAGTGGCCGCTCCGGCGGCCTGGTCGAGGACTGTGAGATCTCCGGGTGCGCCAAGCCCGCCGTCGCGTTGGAGGACGACGCCTCGACGTCGCTGCGCGACCTGCGGGTGCACGGCACCTCCGACGACGGCCTGGTGCTGTCGACCCGGTCCCGTGTCGACGTCGAGGACTGCCGGTTCGAGGACATCGGCGGACGCGGCGTGGCCGTGCACAACGGCGCCGACCCGCAGCTGCGCCGGGTCACCGTGGAGCGCTCCACCGGGGCGGGCATCCACCTGTGGGGCAAGGCCCGGGGCATGTTCACCGACTGCGAGGTGATCGACGCCGGCGGGGACGCGGTGCGCGCCGAGGAGCGTTCGACGACCTCCTTCGTCGGTCTGATCGTGCGCGGCGGCAACGGGGTCTCGATCACCGGCGGCAGCACCGTGGAGTTCGACCGGGGGCTGGTCTCCGGCACGAAGGGCGCCGGCTTCGTGGTCGAGGCCGCCAGCCCCTTCCTGCGGGGCCTCGCCGTCACCGACACCAAGGGCCAGGGCATCCGCTTCGTCAAAGACGGGCAGGGTCGCCTGGAGGATGTGACGGTCGAGCGCACCGGCAAGAACGCGATCCAGGTGGACGAGGGGTCGCGTCCGCTGCTCACGGGTGTTCAGATCCGCGAGAGCCGCGACGCCGGCGTCGCGGTGGGCGCGGCGGCACGCGCCGACCTGCGCGACTGCGACATCTCCGACTGCACCGGGGACGGTGTCGCCGTGCTCAACGGCGGCGAGGCGTCGCTGCTGCGCACCCGGGTCTACAACGGCCGCCGCAACGGCGTACTGGTGGCCGCGGGCGCGCGGGCGAACCTGCGCCGCTGCGAGCTGTTCGGCAACGGCGGTGACGGCGTCCTCGTGCACAGCGCCGAGGACGTCGTGGTCGAGGACTGCTCGGTGCGCGACAACGCCCGTGCCGGTCTGCGCCAGACCGTGCGCAGCGAGCGGATCCGCGCCCAGGACCTTCTGAGCAGCGGGAACGGCGCCCCCGACGCCTACGGCGAGAACGCCGACGGCGGCGGCCAGGACGCGATGCCCTCCCCCCTGCCCTCCCCCTCCTTCTCGGCCGAGGCCCCCGAGAACGCGGAGCCCGAGTCCGAGGGCCCCCTGGCGGAGCTGGACGCGCTGGTCGGCCTGGCCAACGTCAAGCACGAGGTCCGGACCCTGATCAACCGCACCCAGATGGCCAAGCGCCGCGCGGAGATGGGGCTGCCCACGCCCTCGATGAGCCGGCACCTGGTGTTCGGCGGGCCGCCCGGTACCGGTAAGACCACGGTGGCGCGGTTGTACGGCCGGATCCTCGCCGAGCTGGACGTGTTGCGCTACGGGCACGTGGTGGAGGTGGCGCGGGCCGACCTGGTGTCGCAGTACGTGGGCGGGACCGCGATCAAGACCACCGAGGTGTTCGAGCGCGCCAAGGGCGGCGTGCTGTTCATCGACGAGGCCTACACCCTGTCGGGCAAGCAGGACGGCGGCAGCGGCCCCGACTTCGGCCGGGAGGCCATCGACACCCTGGTGAAGCTGATGGAGGACCACCGCGACGAGGTCGTGGTGATCGTCGCCGGCTACACCGAGGAGATGCAGGGCTTCCTGGCCGCCAACCCGGGCATGGCCTCCCGGTTCAGCCGCACGATCGAGTTCCCCAACTACGAGGTGGACGAGCTCGTGCAGATCGTGGAGGGCATGTGCGAGGCCCACCACTACCAGCTCGCCGAGGAGACCCGGACGGCGCTGCGGGCGCGCTTCGACGGGATGCACCGGGGTTCGACCTTCGGCAACGGGCGTGACGCGCGCAAACTGTTCGAGGAGATGATCGACCGCCAGGCCTACCGGCTGGGCGGCGAGCCCCCGGACAACCCGGCCGACCTCACCCTGCTGCTGCCGGTCGACCTAGGCGTGGAGACCCCGGCCGAAGGGGCGTCGGACAAGCCCGTGGACGAGGTGGCAGCGCTGCGCGCCGAGATGGACGCCATGGTGGGGTTGAGCGGGGTCAAGGCGACGGTCAACGACCTGGCCAACCTGCTGGTCATGTCCCAGCAGCGCAAGGCGATGGGCCTGCCCGTGCCGTCGATGAGCCACCACCTGGTGTTCGCCGGCGCACCCGGTACCGGTAAGACGACGGTGGCCCGGCTGTACGGCAGGCTGCTGCACACGCTGGGGGTGCTGCCCAGCGGCCAGGTGGTGGAGGCGGCGCGGTCGGACCTGGTCGGCCGCTACATCGGGCACACCGCGCAGATGACGACCGAGGTGTTCGAGCGGGCCAAGGGCGGCGTGCTGTTCATCGACGAGGCCTACACGCTGACCCCCCGAGGGGGCAGCGGCGCGGACTTCGGCCAGGAGGCGGTGGACACCCTGGTGAAGCTGATGGAGGACCACCGCGACGAGGTCGTGGTGATCGTCGCCGGCTACACCGACGAGATGCAGCGCTTCCTCGACTCCAACCCGGGTCTGGCCTCGCGGTTCAGCCACCGGATCGAGTTCGCGAACTACAGCGACGAGGAGCTGGTGACGATCGTCGCGAAGATGGCCGCGTCGTCGGGGTACGAATGCGCCGAGGACACCCTGCACGCCCTGGCGGAGCACTTCTCCGCGGTGCCGCGGGACGCCTCGTTCGGTAACGCCCGCTACGCCCGCCAGGTCCTGGAGCGGATGATCACCCGGCAGGCGGGCCGGCTGGTGGAGCTGGGCGGCAACGTCGCCCGCGAGGACTTCACCACCCTGCTGCCGGCGGACGTCCCGGCGCCGGCCTGACCCACGGTCGGCGACCCCGGGCGGCCCGAAGCGCCACAGGGCGGGGTGGTCCCCTCGAAAGGTCTCGAAGGGGGCCACCCCGCCCACGCTCCATGAGAAGCCGGAGCCACGTCGGGCGCCGCCCTCCCTTCTCCGCCCGACTCGGTCCCGGATCCGCTTCCAGGAACCGGCCGACATCGGACAAACGGTCTGGACCTTGGGACGAGGACGCGGGCAGGCGGCCGAACGGCACGTTCCCGGCCGGCGGCCCCATATGCCGTCACGCCGTGGCCGCCCTCGGCTTGGGACGGGATGGGCGGTCCAGCGGAAACGCACGGTGGAGGCCGTCAGCCGACTGGAGTTTCACGCGTTCCCGCTTCGTCGAACAGTACGGTGACGGCCGGCGGATCGGCGCGTCTCCTCACCGAGACCGCTATCTGCCACTGGAGCCGAGAAGCCACCTCTTATTACCAATTCACACCTTTCACCCGTTTCTCTATGGAACACTGAGACGCAACACACACCCCTATCGGAGTTCACCCTTCGGTTCGGAGGCGTGCCCGGCAAGCAACGCGAACGGTCCACCGGGCGGCCAGAGAGGAACGGGACATGGAATTCACCGAGAGGATCGCCGCGCTCGCCGCGAAAGTGCAGAACCAGCACGGCGCGATCCAGACCGAAGAGGCGACGAAGAACGCCTTTGTCATGCCGTTCATCTCGACGATCCTCGGTTATGACGTGTTCGACCCGCTGGAGGTCGTCCCCGAGTTCACCGCCGACGTGGGGGTGAAGAAGGGGGAGAAGGTCGATTACGCGATCATGCGCGACGGCGAGGTGCAGATCCTCATCGAATGCAAGAAATCAGGCGAAGTACTCAAGATCGAGCACGCTTCGCAGCTGTATCGCTACTTCTCCGTCACGAACGCGCGGATCGCCGTCCTCACCAATGGCGGTGCCTACCACTTCTACACCGACCTCGACGCTCCGAACCGGATGGACGCCAAGCCGTTCCTCGTCTTCGACTTCGGTGACATCGACGAGACCCTCCTCCCGGAACTTCGCAAACTAACGAAAGAGGACTTCGACCTCGATTCCGTCATCAGCGCGGCGGGAGAGCTCAAGTACATCGGCGAGATCAAGCGGACCCTGGCGGCGCAGTTCAAGGACCCCGACGACGAATGGATCCGCTTCTTCACCTCACGGGTCCACGAGGGCTCCTTCACCAAACGGGTCCGTGAGCAGTTCGCGCCGCTCGTGCGCAAGGCCGCGGCACAGTACCTGAACGACCAGGTCAACGAGCGACTGAAGACGGCGCTCAGCTCGGGACAGGACACGGAGTCCACGGCTGGGGCCATCAGCAGCGACGAGGTCGCGCAGGAGGATCTGGACCGGGACACGACGATCGAGACGACCCTCGAAGAACTAGAGGGGTACCAGATCGTCAAGGCGATCGCGTGCAGCGAGGTGAAACCGCAGCGCATCGCCCACCGTGACTCGAAGTCCTACTTCGCGATCCTGCTCGACGACAACAACCGCAAGCCGATCGCCCGGTTGCACTTCAACGGCAAGTCCAAGAAGTACCTCGGCCTGTTCGACGCCGAAAAGCGGGAGACCCGTCACCTGCTGGGCTCCCTCGACGACATCTACCTCCACAGCGAGACGATCCGCGCCTCGGTGCGCGGTTACCTGGACTGAGCACCGGACCACCGGGGCGGCCGTGGAGCCGCCCCGGGGTCACCGTGTCCGGCCGTCCCAGAGGCGGCGGGTGCGCGCGCCCGGGTCGGAGACGACCTCGCTCACCGGGTGGTCGAAGCGCATGGTGGCGCGGGTGTCCGGGTCCCAGCGCGGCCACCCGGGGTCGCCGGTGACCGCGAAGCGCACCCACGCGGCGTGCATGTCCTCGGCGAGCCCGCGCGGCGCGTCCGGACCGGTCAGCGTGGGGGCGGAGGTGCCGAAGACGAACGGGAGCTCCAGGGCGTGGCAGGCGCCGAGGCGCCCGCCGAGGACGGGCGTGCGCCAGGCGAACTCGTAGCCGAACGTCGCCGCGGGGGCGTCGGCCCGGGCCTCGGCCATCCGCTGCGCGGGGATGCGGAACACCTGGTCGGTGCTGACCGCCGCGAAGAGGTCGCCGGCGGTGACCGCGCCGGTGGCCTGCCGGTAGACCTCGGCGGCCTCGGGCCCCAGGCCGGCCTGGGTCAGGAGGCCGACGGCGAACTCCTCGGGGATGAGGTCGATCAGCCCGCCGGGGACGAGGAACAGCCGGTGCTCGTCGGTGGTGGTGCCGAACAGCAGGTCCACGTCGTGCCCGGCGCCGGCGCGGATGGCGTCGATCGGCCGCTGGGTGATGAGCTCGCCGTCGACGACGGGGGCGAAGGGCAGGAACAGCACTCCGGCGGCGATGCGCTCGCCCCACACCGCGGGGTCGGGGAGGCCTTGCAGCTCCAACGAGACCTGCGCCTGGGCGTGGAGCATCCGGTCCTGGGGGACGCCGGCGAGTCCCTCCGTCGTGGGGGCCACCCCCAGGCGGTCGGCGAGGACCCGGGTGACGACGGCGGCGTCGTCGCGCTGGTTGACCGCGTTGGCCGCGCCGGACTGGGCGATGGCCCGGTGGAACAGGCCGCGGGCGCGGGGCAGGCTGAGCAGCGTCGCGACGCTCATCGCCCCGGCGGACTCCCCGAAGACGGTGACGCGGTCGGGGTCGCCACCGAAGGCGGCGATGTTGTCGCGAACCCATTCGAGCGCGGCGATCTGGTCGAGCAGGCCGAGGTTGGCGGGCGCGTCCTCCAGGACCGCGAACCCCTCGACCCCGAGCCGGTAGTTGAAGGTCACGGCGACGACGCCGTCACGGGCGAAGGCCGTCGCGTCGTAGACCGGTTCGCTTCCCGAGCCGTTGGTGAACGCCCCGCCGTGGATCCACACCATGACCGGCAGCCCTGTGGCGCCGGGGTCGGGCGTCCACACGTTGAGGTTGAGGTAGTCGTCCCCGGGGATGAAGCGCTCGGAGATGAGCGCGTCCATGTTCTCGGGGTAGCGGGAGCGCGGCGCGGTCGGGCCGAACGCCCCGGCGTCGCGGGTCCCCTCCCAGGGTCGTGGGGAGGTGGGCGGGCGGAACCGGGCGGGGCCGACGGGTGGGGCGGCGTAGGGAAGGCCGCGGAACACCACGACGCCGTTCTCGGCGACGCCGCGGACCCTGCCGTCTCGGGTGTCGACCTCGGTTCGCATGTCCGTACCTCTTCTCTGGGCTCACCCCGTCCTATAGAGACCGACCGGTCGGTGTCAAGATGGCGGCGTGGTAAGGCGCCGCCGGCCGGCCCGCCGGTGGCACCCCGTTACCCGTGGTCCCGGAGCATGCCCGTGGCCCGCCCTCCCCCGCTTGCCTGGCCGGTCCTGGCTGCGATGGATCCTGGCTCCTTGCGCCCGCCGGGTCACTACAGTGGGCTCTCGTGCGAGTGACGTATGCGAGCGAACGCGGTGTCGGGGCCCGCAACGAGGACTACGCGGCGGCGGCGATGGACTGGGCGTTCGTGCTGGACGGCGCGACCGCGGCGCCGGGGGTGGACTCCGGCTGCCGGCACGACGTGCGCTGGCTGGTGGAGCGGTTGGGCGCGGCGCTGGCGTGGGAGTTGTCGGCGGCGCGCCGCCCGACGCTGCCCGACGCGCTGGCGGGCGCCATCGAGCGCGTGCGCGCCGACCACGGCGGCGGCTGTGACCTGGGCAACCCCGACAGTCCTTCGGCGACGGTGGCCGTCGCCCGCCGCGCCGAGGATGGCGCGGGGGTGGAGTACCTGGTGTTGGCCGATTCCGCGGTGCTGCTGCCCGACCCCGACGGGAAGGTGACGGTGGTCTGCGACGACCGCCTCGACCACCTGCCGGGCGGGCGCCCCTACTCGCGCGAGCTGGTCAGCGCCTCGCGCAACGTCCCGGGTGGTTTCTGGGTGGCGAGCACGGTCGCCGAGGCCGCCCACGAGGCGGTCACCGGCTCGGTGCGCTGCGAAGACCCCCGGTTCGCGCTGCTCACCGACGGCTGCACCCGCCTGGCCGAGTACTACGGGCATCCCTGGTCGTCGGTGTGGGAGCACCTCGACGAGCACGGCCCCGATTCGCTGATCTCCTGGGTGCGCGCGGAGGAGCGCCGCCACGGGGTGCCGCGCGGCAAGCGGCACGACGACGCGACGGCGCTGTACGCCCGGCCGTGACGCTGCGGGCGCCTCTCCCCGCACGATGGTCCACGAGTCGCATCGCCGGCGCTCCGTCGCGCCATGGCCGGGCCGGCCTGGTGAGCGCCGCCCATGCCGCCGCCGAGGACAGCCCCGTCCGGCTCGGTTCACCCCACTCTTCGACGACCTGGGCGAACACCTGACCACCGATCCGAATTGGCTGCCCAAGAGTGGTCCCGATCCGGCACCGCGCAAGACGTCATGGGCGAGACCCGTAGCGCATGCCACGAGCCCGCCCATGACGACGGTTTCAGGCGACCTGATCCAAAGGCGGCAGGTAGGGGCGGACCAGGGTCTGCGTGGCGTAGTCGTCGGCGTCCGGGCCGTGTCCCCCCTCCACTCCGGGGTCGGCGGGCACTTCCAGCGCGCGCGATCCGTCAAGGACCCGGCGCAGCAGAGCGGTGTCCGCGGAGGTCGCGGTGGGCCGCCTGCGGCGGTGACGCCCGATGTAGAGCGGCGGATCCGCGTGCCGGCCGGCCTCCCCCTCCGAAGGACTCCGGCGCGGTCCGGACGGCAGCCGCTCTCCACGGGAGGATGACGCCCCTTCCAGGACGGGCGCCTCCTTGTTCTCCGGCATCACCAGCGCCGCACGGGTGGCCGGATCGCGGTGGGCCGTCATACCGAACAGCCACAGCACCATCTCCTCCAGGACACGGCGGACAGTGGTCATTGGTGTCGGGCGGGTCCTAAGCTTGGTCATGTCCTCCACCTGTCGCTCAGGTCGGGGTCCACGCTCCGGGGATGGTCACGACATCCGCCGGAGCCTTCTCACGTTTGCCGTGCCGTCCGGCGCAGCATGAATCCCGCACAGGCCGTCGCGCGCGGGACATCGGGGTCTCCTCCGGCCAGGTCCAGGTTCCGGCGGAGCCCAGTCGCCAGGTACCGTCCGGGCAGATCGCCGGCCCCAGGCGGGTGTGCTCCGGAACGCCACGGCGCACCAGTGGCAGGGCGCCCACATGCCGGCGCTCCCGATCCCAGGTGACACGGGCGGCGGCCTCCCGGTGCCGAGCGTGGCCGCTCATCACACTCGCCCGTGCGCGGTCTCGGCGCGGATCCGTTCCTTCACCAGGACCGCCACCACCTCCGGCGGCGGGATGGGAGACGCCCCTGCCGTTTCCCGGGCGAGGGGCAGGGCGAACCAGACCGACTTGCCCACCGGTAGGACCTCCACGCCACAGCAGCCCCGCGCCAGCCGGGTGACCAGGGCCAGCCCCCACCCGCCCTCGGACAGCGGATCGACGTCGGCCGGGTCCTTCGCCGAGGGCAGCTCCGGCATCCCCCGTCCGGCGTCACGGACCTCCACCACCGCACAGGCCGACCCCGCCGGCCACACCACGACGTCGACCGGATCCGCACCATGCCGTACGGCGTTGGCCACCAGCTCACCGACGATGAGCTCGGCTTCCGGCCATCGTTCAGGCGCCAACCCCAGGTGCCGCAGCCATCCCAGAGCGGCCCGGCGGGCCGCCCCTGCTCCCTCCGCGCCTTTCACCGCTCATTACCCCCCGGCGACACAGTGAGTCACGAATCACTCTCCGACGGTAACAATGATCTGCGCTCTGCATATGCAATGCAAGTGCAGAGCGAAAATTCAGTGAGGGACTTCCTCGTGGCCGTGCAGAATGGAGATGCTTTGATCGGTCTTTCGGCAGACTGGCCCTTGGACCGCACCATCAGCCAGGAGGAACAAGAGATGCCTCACGGGCCTGCAGTCGGACGCCGACGCCTGGGCATCGAGCTACGCAAGCTCCGGCGTGCCGCCGGCCTGACCGGAGAAGAGGCCGGGGAACGGATCGAAGTGTCCGGCTCCAAGATCTCGCGCCTGGAGAACGGCAAGGGTTCCCTGAAGAAGCTCGAACTCAAAGCCCTCTTGGAGGTCTACGGAGTCACCGACCAGGCTGTCATCGACAGGTTGCACACGATGGCCCGAGTGGCTTCGGAGGCGAGCTGGTGGGACGAGTACAGCGATGTGCTCCCCAGCGGCCTGGACACCTACGTGGGACTCGAAGCCGAAGCAGCCGCCCTGCACTCCTACACCAACCACCTGGTCCACGGCCTGCTACAGACACCCGAATACGCCCGCGCCTCACTCAAGGCCCAGCGTCCCCGCGACCGGTCCGACACCATCGAGCGGCTGGTCGAACTCCGAATCCGCCGTCAGCAGATCTTCAAGCGGGCAGCACCGTTCAAGCTGTGGGCCATCACCGAGGAAACCGTCTTGCGCCGACCGGTCGGCGGCTCCGCGGCCATGGCCGCCCAACTGGACCACATCCTGCGGATGACCGATTCAGGACGGTTAACACTGCAGATCCTTCCCCTGAGCAAAGGAGCGCACGCCGGGTCAGCAGGACCGTTCACGATCATCGAGTTCCCCGAGACCGGTGACCGCGACGTCGTCTACATCGACAGCCCCGCCGGCAATGTCTATCTCCAAAGCCCCAAAGACGTGGCGGACTACCGGGAACGCTTCGGGCTCCTCATGGGCAGCGCCCTGGATCAAGACGAATCGATATCTTTGGCGCAAAAGATCCGCAAGGAGCTGCAGGCATGAACGACCGGACCACTCCCTCCCCCGACGGGTTGAGATGGCTCAAAGCCACAGCCAGCGAAAGCGCGCACGGCTGCGTCGAGGTCGCCCACACCGACCGGGGAACCTACGTCCGCGACTCCAAGAACCCCGAAGGCGGACGACTCTTCTTCACCCCGCACGAATGGGAGTGCTTCCTCGACGGAGCCCGCAACGGCGAGTTCCACCGCCCCTGACCCCCGGCCACCCCACCGGCACCCCCTGAACAGGCCCGCCCCATCGTCCACGAAACGGGCCTTCGGCGTCCGCCGAGGATCCCGGGCGTCCCGGCCCCGCCATTCCTCCCCCGTGGCCGCCGCCCGGAAGGCGGCCGGACATCGCATGGCGAAAACGGTCATTCGCCATGAGGTGGGCCACATGCCGCCTCGTAGGATCGCCCCACCCGATCCGCGGCGACGAGGAGCGACCATGTCCGAGACCCCCGACTGGGCCAGGGATCCGCAGCGCCAGGTGCTGAGCGAGCGGCGTGACGGCGTGCTGCTGCTGACCCTGAACCGTCCCGAGCGGCTCAACGCCTGGACCCCCGCGATGGAGGAACGGCTGTTCGACCTCCTGGAGGAGGCCGACGGCGACCCGCGGGTGCGCGCCATCGTCGTCACCGGTGCCGGGCGGGGCTTTTGCGCGGGCGCCGACATGGAGGCGCTGGCCGCGCTGGACCCGGCCTCCTTCCGGCACGGGCGCCGCCCCATGTCGATGCCGGTCGGGGTGCGCAAGCCGGTGATCGCCGCGGTCAACGGCGCGGTGGCCGGGGTCGGCCTGGTGGCGGCCCTCTTCGCCGACCTCCGCTTCGTCGCGCGGGACGCCAAGATCACCACCGCGTTCAGCCGTCGCGGGCTGATCGCCGAGTACGGGATCGCCTGGCAGCTGCCCCGGCTGGTCGGCACGAGCCGGGCACTGGACCTGCTGTTGTCGTCGCGGATCGTGCTGGGCGAGGAGGCGGAGCGCATCGGTCTGGCGGATCGGGTGCTGCCGCGCGAGGAGGTGCTGGAGGCGGCGCTGGAGTACGCCGGGGAGCTCGCGCGCTCCTGCTCGCCGATGTCGATGGCGACGATCAAGGCCCAGGTCTACCGCGGGTTGGAGACCGGCCTGGAGGAGGCCGCGCGCGAGGCGGCCGAGCTGATGCCGGGGGCGTTCGCCTCGCCGGACTTCCACGAGGGGGTGGCGGCCTTCCTGGAACGGCGCCCGGCCGCGTTTCCCGGGCTGCCGGCCGGGGAGTAGCGCCGTCGTGAGGCCGCGGACCGGCCGGGTCGGCCGGTCCGGGGTACCCCCCACCACCTCGAAAACAGATTTAGGTTAGGCTAACCTCTCAGTGGGATTTTGTCCCCTCATGTCGCTTTTTGTGTTTTTCGAGGATTGGATACCCGACCCGATGTCCCCCTTCAGCGAAGACGCTCCGTCCCCCGCCGGTGACGGCTCCTTGACCACGCGGCGTCGCGTCACCGCGAGCCTGCGGCTGACCGCCGTCGCGGCGGCCGGCCTGCTGGCCCTGACCGCCTGCGGCTCGGGCGGCTCGGGCGAGTCCACCGCCGAGGCCGACAACGCGGCCCCGGCCACGCGGACCGTCTCCACCGAGATGGGCGACGTCGAGATCCCCAGCGAGCCGCAGCGCATCGTCTCGCTCAACCCGACCCTCACCGGCGACCTGCTCTCCCTCGACGCCTCCGTGGCGAGCACGGCCGTCGGCATGAGCGGCGGCGTGCGCTACGACGAGGACGGCTTCCCGGTCCACTGGAACGGCGCCGCGCAGGAGGCCGGCGTCGAGATCTTCTCCACGACCGCCGACATCTCCCTTGAGGCGCTCGCCTCCGCCGAACCCGACCTGATCGTCGCCGGCGGCGTGGGCCGGCCTATGGCCACCGCCCGCGACATGTACGACCAGCTCAGCGCGGTCGCGCCGACGATCTTCATCGACTCCTCCGACTCCACCTGGCAGGAGCAGCTCACCACGCTCGGCGAGATGCTGGGCGCCGAGGACAAGGCCGCCGAGCTGCTCGACGGCTACGAGACCCGTGTCGCCGAGGTGACCGAGGGCGCCGACCTGCCCGAGCAGCCGACCAACGTCGCCTCGTCCGGCGAGAACGGCATCCAGACCCTCACCAACGAGTCGCCCGGCATGCGGCTGCTCACCGACTTCGGGTTCGAGCCCGCCGAGGAGGTCGCCACCCCCGAGGAGGGCAACAAGGAGTGGGCCCCGGTGAGCGAGGAGGAGATCGCCGACGTGTTCACCGGCGAGACCCTGCTCGTCTATGAGAGCCAGACCAACACGCCGGTGTCGGAGCTGGCCGAGGACGCGCTGTGGAGCAAGCTGCCCGCGTTCGAGAACGACAGCGCCTTCCCCATCCCGACCGAGGTGCGCCGTCCCGACTACCTGGCGGCCATGTACGCGGCCGACTGGTTCGAGCGGGAGTTCGGCGCGCGGTCGTAGTTGCGCGCCCGCTCCGGTGCCCCGCCGTCTCCCTCTTACGGCGGGGCACCGTCGTCTCCGACGCCGGGCGGCCCGGCCCGGTTCCCGTCCCGTCCGAGGAGCGCGGGGAGGGGGGTCCTGGGCGGGTACGACCACACGCGGCGTACCACCTGGTCGGTATGCTCGGGTCGCCGGTTCCCGATCCGAGAAGGACGACAGATGCGCGCCATCCAGATCACCCAGTTCGGCGGTCCCGAGGTCCTGCGCCCGGTCGAGCTCCCCGACCCCGTTCCCGGCCCCGGACAGGTCGCGATCGAGGTCACCCGGGCCGGGGTCAACTACGCCGACACCCACCAGGCCGAGAACTCCTACCTCGCCCCCGCCACCCTCCCCCTCGTCCCGGGGAGCGAGGTCGTCGGCCACACCCCCGACGGGCGACGGGTCGTGGCCATGCTCGGCAGCGGCGGATACGCCGAGCGCGCGGTCGCCGACCCGAACCTGACCTTCGACGTCCCCGACGACGTCGACGACGCCGCCGCGCTCGCGCTGCTCGTCCAGGGGGCGACCGCGTGGGTGCTGCTGCGCCGCAACGTGCGGCTGGAGGCGGGGGAGTCCGTTGTCGTGCACGCGGCGGCCGGGGGCGTGGGGTCGCTGGCGGTCCAGCTCGCCCGCGCGTTCGGGGCCGGTCGTGTCATCGCCACCGCGAGCAGCCCGCAGAAGCGGAAGCTCGCCCTGGAACTCGGCGCCGACGTGGCCGTCGACTCGCGCGCCGAGGACATGACGGCCGCCCTGATCGAGGCCAACGACGGTCGCCGGGTGGACACGGTGCTCGACATGACCGGCGGCCGGGTCACCGACGAGAGCCTGCGGGCGCTCGCGCCGTTCGGCCGGCTGGCCTTCTACGGGATGGCCTCCCGCGAGGAGCCCCGGCCCGTGCGCCCGGCCAACCTGATGCGTTTCTCCACGACGGTCAGCGGCATGTGGCTGCCGCACGCCTTCCTGCTGCCGGGGAACGTCGTGGGGCGGGCCATGACGGAGATGTTCGGGCTGGTCGGCGCGGGGAAGCTGCGCCCGGTGCTGGGGGGCGAGTATCCGCTGTCCCAGGCCCGCGCGGCCCACGAGGCGCTGCGCTCGCGCGCCACCACGGGCAAGCTCGTCCTCGACCCGACCCGCTGACCCCGCGTCAGGAGCGCAGCAGGGGCAGCAGGTCGGTCCCGGCCCGGGCGAGCTGTCCGGCCGTGTCGGGTCCCGGCAGCAGCACCACCGCGTCGGCGCCGGCCCGGTACAGCTCGCCGATCCGGGCCGCGCAGTCGCGTGGGGTGCCGACCACGGCGAGTTCGTCGATCCAGGCGTCCGGCAGCGCGCCGGCGCGCTCCTCCTCGGGCAGGTCCGCGAGTTCGCGGGCCTGCCCGGTGTAGCCCAGCGGTTCGAGGTGGGCCGCCCAGGCGGGGTCGGTGACCGCGGCGGCGATCGCGGGGCGCAGGGCGTCGCGGGCCTCGCCCAGGTCCTCGCCCACGTGGAACCAGGTGTAGGCGGCCAGACGGTGCGGCCGACGCGGATCGGTGTGGCCTTCGGCGATGGCCCGGCGCGCCGCGGTGATGTAGGCGGGCGAGGCGGGTTCGGCCAGGAGGGTGCCGTCGGCGTGCCGCCCCGACACCTCCAGGGACTTCGGTCCGCGCACGCCGGCCAGGACCGGCGGCACCGCCTCGGGCGGGAACTCCAGTCGCACGCCGTCCAACCGCACGTAACGCCCCTGGACGGTGACGGTCTCCCCGGCGAGCAGGGCCCGGACCGCGTCGAGGTGCTCGGCCAGCGCGGTCAACGGCGAGGCGGGCGCGGCCCCGACCTGGCGCATCCAGTCGCGCATGCCGTGTCCGAGACCGGCGATGAGGCGACGCGGATGGAGTTCGGCGAGCGCGGCCAGCTCCATGGCGGTGAACGCGGCGTTGCGCACGACCGCGGGCAGGATCCCGATGCCCACGACGACGCGCTCGGTGGCCGCGAGGACGCTCGCGGCGGTGGCGACGCCGCCGGCGTAGCAGCAGTCCTCCACGATCCACACCTCGTCGAAGCCGGCGTGTTCGGCGTCGCGGGCGAGGGCGACCAGCCGGGAGGGCGGCAGCCGGCAGGGAAGCTGGAGACCGATGTCGGGACCCACGGCGTCCTCCTCGACTGGGCGTTGCCGGCAGCCTAGTCAGCGAGCGCGCGCCCGGCCGGGGTGGGCGCTCTCCACCATTCGGCGTTAAGGACCCGTCAACGTCGCGCGTGCCCGCGTCAGGACCGCGTTAACACGCCCATTAACGCCACAAATGCGCAGTTCAATCCTTCTGCCGGGCTTGTTCGAGTAGGGGGACGGTCCCCTGCCGGGCGCGGCGGAAAGGAGCGATCCCCGTGCTGGACGCCGTCTACATCGCCCTGACGCTCGCGTGCTTCGCGCTCGTCGGGCTGGTCGCCAGAGGGGTGGGACGGCTGTGACCCCCGTCCTGGAGATCACCGGCCTGGTCGTCGCGATCGCGCTGCTGGTCTACCTCGTCGTCGCCCTCGTCCTTCCCGAGAGGTTCTAGGCCGTGTCCGACACCTTGGCGGGGCTGCTCCAGATCGCCCTGCTGTTCTGCCTGCTCGCCGCCGTGTACGTCCCGTTGGGCGACTACATGGCGCGCGTCTACTCCTCCACCCGCCACCTCGCGGCCGAGCGCCTGGTCTACCGGCTGTGCGGGGTGCGGGCCGACACCGAGCAGCGCCCGGGGGCCTACCTGCGCGGTGTGCTCGCGTTCGCCCTGCTGTCGATCCTGCTGGTCTACCTGCTCCAGCGGGTCCAGCAGTGGCTTCCCCTGTCCATCGGGATGGGGCCGATCGACCCCGACCAGGCGTGGAACACCGCCGTGTCGTTCGCCGCCAACACCAACTGGCAGTCCTACTCGGGCGAGGCGGCGATGAGCCACCTCACCCAGATGGCCGGGCTGGCGGTGCAGAACTTCCTGTCGGCCGCGGTGGGCATGTCCGTGGCGGTGGCGCTGGTGCGCGGCCTGATCCGGCGCCGCAGCGACACGCTCGGCAACTTCTGGGTGGACCTGGTCCGCACGGTCGTGCGCATCCTGCTGCCGCTGTCCTTCGCCGGCGCGCTGGTGCTGGTCGCGGGCGGGGTGGTGCAGAACCTCTCCGGCCTGACCGAGCAGGCGACGCTGGGGGGCGGGACGCAGCTGGTTCCGGGCGGTCCGGTGGCCTCGCAGGAGGTCATCAAGGAGCTGGGCACCAACGGTGGCGGCTTCTTCAACGCCAACTCGGCGCACCCCTTCGAGAACCCCACCGCCTGGACCAACCTGTTCGAGATCTTCCTGATCCTGCTGATCCCGGTGTCGTTGACCCGCACCTACGGGACGCTGCTGGCGCGCTCCGGGGCCGGTTCGCACCGCCACGGCCTGGCGATCCTCGGCGCGATGGCGACCCTGTTCTGCGTGTCGCTGGCCGCGACGACGGCGGCCGAGGTCCACGGCGGCGGCGCGGCGACACAGGCGGCGGGCGCCGCGATGGAGGGCAAGGAGGTCCGTTTCGGCGAATGGGCGTCGGCGCTGTTCGCGACGGCCACGACCGGCACCTCCACCGGCGCGGTGAACTCCTTCCACGACTCCTTCACCCCGCTGGGCGGCGGAATGGTCCTGTTCAACATGCTGCTGGGCGAGGTCACGCCGGGCGGTGTGGGATCGGGCCTGTACGGGATGCTCGTGCTGGCGATGCTCGCGGTGTTCCTGGGCGGGCTGATGATCGGCCGCACCCCCGAGTACCTCGGCAAGCGGATCGGCGCCCGCGAGATCAAGCTGATCGCCCTGTTCGTCCTGACCACACCGGCGCTCGTGCTGGTGTGCACGGGGATCGCCATGGCGCTGCCGCAGGCGCGCGCCTCGATGGGCGACCCCGGCGCGCACGGCTTCACCGAGGTCCTCTACGCCTTCGCGTCGGGGGCCAACAACAACGGGAGCGCCTTCGCCGGGCTCAGCGCCGACACCTTCTTCTACAACACGGCGATCGGCCTGGCGATGCTGTTCGGCCGCTTCCTGCCGATCGTGTTCGCGCTGACGCTGGCGGGCGCGCTGGCCGCCCAGCAGCCGGCGCCGGTCACCGCGGGCACGCTGCCCACCCACCGTCCCCTGTTCGTGACGATGGTCGTGGCCACCACGGTCATCGTCACCGGTCTCACCTTCTTCCCGGCGCTCGCGCTGGGGCCCATCGCGGAGGGGCTGCTCTGACATGTCCGACACCGATACCCTCACCCCCGCCCCCTCGGGCACCGACGGGTCGGCCGCGCCGGCTCCCGCCCGCGCGGACGCGGCGGCCGGCCGGCTGACCGCGCGGGCCGTGCTCGCGCAGGTGCCCGCCGCGCTGCGCAAGCTCGACCCCCGGTCGATGGCCGCCCAGCCGGTGATGTTCGTGGTGCTGGTGGGGTGCGTGCTGACCACCGTCTACTGCGTGGTGGAGCCGAGCGTCTTCGCGGTCGTGGTCACGCTGTGGCTGTGGGCGACCGTGATCTTCTCGAACCTGGCCGAGGCGATCGCCGAGGGCCGCGGCAAGGCGCAGGCGGACACGCTGCGCCAGGCCCGCCGCGAGACGACGGCGCGCCGGCTTGAGGGCGGCGTGGAGAACGTCGTCCCCGCGACCCGGCTGGGCGTGGGCGACCTGGTGGTGTGCGAGGCCGGTGACGTCATCCCCGGCGACGGCGACGTCGTCGAGGGGGTCGCCAGCGTGGACGAGTCCGCGGTCACCGGCGAGTCCGCCCCGGTGATCCGCGAGTCCGGGGGCGACCGCAGCTCGGTCACGGGCGGTACCACCGTCCTCAGCGACCGGATCGTCGTGCGGATCACCGCCGAGCCCGGCGCGACCTTCCTGGACCGGATGATCGCGCTGGTCGAGGGGGCCGACCGGCAGAAGACGCCCAACGAGATCGCGCTGGGGGCGCTGCTGGCCTCGCTGACGCTGTGCTTCCTGCTGGCCGTGGTGACGCTGTCCCCCTTCGCGGCCTACGCCTCGGGGGACGGTTCGGGCCCCTCCGTGCTGATCCTGGTGGCGCTGCTGGTGTGCCTCATCCCCACCACGATCGGCGCGCTGCTGCCGGCGATCGGCATCGCCGGCATGGACCGCCTGGTGCGGCGCAACGTACTGGCGATGTCGGGCCGGGCGGTGGAGGCCGCCGGCAACGTGGACACGCTGCTGCTGGACAAGACCGGCACGATCACGCTGGGCAACCGCCAGGCGCACGCGCTCCTGCCGGCCGCCGGTGTGAGTGCGCGGGAGCTGGCCGCGGCGGCGCTGGCCGCGAGCGCGGCCGACGAGACGCCGGAGGGCCGCAGCATCGTGGTGCTGTGCGAGCGCGAGACCGGCCCCATCGCGCCGGCGCAGGAGGCCACCGCGGTGCCCTTCAGCGCCGAGACCCGCATGAGCGGCATGGACCTGCCCGGGGGGCGCGGCGTCCGCAAGGGCGCGGCCTCGGCGGTGCGGCGCTGGGTCGAGGAGTCCGGCGGGACCTACGACGCCGCGGTGACCGAGGTGGTCGAGGCGATCGCCTCCGAGGGCGGCACCCCGCTGGTCGTCGCCGAACGCGACGGCTCCACCGCCCGCGTCCTGGGCGTCGTCCACCTCAAGGACGTCGTCAAACCCGGCCTGCGGGACCGGTTCGCGCGGCTGCGCGCGATGGGGATCCGCACGGTGATGGTCACCGGCGACAACCCGCGCACCGCGGGGGCGATCGCGGCCGAGGCCGGTGTCGACGACTTCCTGGCCGAGGCGACCCCCCAGGACAAGCTGGCCCTGATCAGGAGGGAGCAGGAGGGCGGGCGCCTGGTCGCGATGACCGGTGACGGCACCAACGACGCCCCCGCGCTGGCCCAGGCCGACGTCGGCGTGGCGATGAACACGGGCACGACCGCGGCCAAGGAGGCCGGCAACATGGTCGACCTGGACTCCGACCCGACCAAGCTCATCGACATCGTCGCGATCGGCAAGCAGCTGCTGATCACCCGCGGCGCGCTGACCACCTTCTCCGTCGCCAACGACGTCGCCAAGTACTTCGCGATCATCCCGGCGATGTTCGCCGGGATGGCCGGCTACGAGGGGTTGGGAACGCTCAACATCATGGGGCTGACCAGCCCGGAGTCGGCGATCGTCTCGGCGGTGGTGTTCAACGCGCTGGTCATCGTCGCGCTGATCCCGTTGGCGCTGCGCGGCGTGCGCTACCGCGCGGGCGACGCGGCGGCGATGCTCCGCCGCAACCTGCTGATCTACGGCCTGGGCGGCCTGATCACGCCCTTCGTCGGCATCAAACTCATCGACGTCGTCGTCTCCCTCATCCCCGGATTGGCCTGACATGTCCTCCACCTCTCCCTGGCTACGCCGCCACCTCGCCGCGGCGCGGGTCCTGCTCGTCATGACGGTGCTGCTCGGGGTCGCCTATCCGCTGGCGGTCACCGGTGTGGCCCAGCTCGTCTTCCCCCACCAGGCGGACGGCTCGCCCGTGAGGCACGACGGCGAGGTCGTCGGTTCCGAACTGCTCGGACAGTCCTTCTCGGGACCGCGGTGGTTCCACCCCCGCCCCTCGGCGGCCGGCGACGGCTACGACGGGTCGGCCAGCGGCGCCTCCAACCTCGGCCCCAACAACGAGGAGCTGACGGCCGCGGTCGAGGAGCGGCGGGCCACCGTGGCGGCGGAGAACGGCGTGGCGCCCGAGGAGGTGCCCGCCGACGCGCTGACGGCCAGCGGCAGCGGACTCGACCCGCACATCTCGCCGGCCTACGCCGACCTCCAGGCCGACCGGGTGGCCCAGGCCCGGGGAATGGACCCGGGAGAGGTGCGCGCGCTGGTCCGCGAGCACACCACCGGCCGCGCCCTGGGCTTCCTCGGCGAGCCGGGCGTGAACGTGCTGACGCTGAACCTGGCCCTGGAGGACGCCTGAACCGCCGTGGCCGTGCCCCGGGACGCGCCACCCGGGGCGCGGCCGCGGCCTTTTCCCCAGGCAGCACAATGAGTGGTGTGGCACGTGGCAGACTCCGGATCTACCTGGGCGCAGCGCCCGGCGTCGGCAAGACCTACGCCGCGCTGAGCGAGGCGCGGCGCCGGCGGGAGCGCGGCACCGACATCGTCGTCGGCTTCGTCGAGACGCACGGGCGGCCCCGCACCGCCGAACTCCTCGAAGGGCTGGAGGTGGTCCCGCGGCGCACCCTGGTCCACCGTGGTGTGGCGTTCGAGGAGCTGGACGTGGCGGCGGTGATCGCCCGGGCCCCGCGGGTCGCGGTGGTCGACGAGCTCGCCCACACCAACGTGCCGGGGTCGCGCAACGCCAAACGCTGGCAGGACGTCGAGGAGCTGCTGGAGGCCGGCATCGACGTCATCTCCACCGTCAACATCCAGCACCTGGAGTCGCTCAACGACGTCGTGGAGCAGATCACCGGGGTGCGCCAGCGCGAGACGATCCCCGACGAGGTGGCGCGCCGGGCCGACCAGATCGAGTTGTGCGACATGTCGCCGCACGCGCTGCGCCGGCGCATGTCGCACGGCAACGTCTACCCGGTGGAGAAGATCGACGCCGCGCTGTCGAACTACTTCCGCGAGGGCAATCTGACCGCGCTGCGGGAGCTGGCGCTGCTGTGGGTCGCCGACCGGGTGGACGAGGGGTTGGCCCGCTACCGGGGCGAGCACAACATCCGCCTGACCTGGGAGGCCCGCGAACGGGTGGTGGTCGCGCTGACCGGCGGCCCCGAGGGCGAGACGCTGATCCGCCGCGCGGCGCGGATCGCCGCGCGCTCCCGTGGCGGCCGGCCCCAGCCCAGCCACCTCATGGGGGTGCACGTGGTCTCCGGCGACGGCCTGTCCTCGGCCGAGCCCGAGGCGCTGGCCCACCAGCGCCGGCTGCTGGAGCAGTTGGGCGGCACCTACCACCAGGTCCTGGGCGACGACGTGGCGGGCGCGCTGCTGGACTTCGCGCGCGGGGTCAACGCGACCCAGATCGTGCTGGGCTCCTCCCGCCGGCGCAGCTGGCAGTACGTGTTCGGGCCCGGCGTCGGGGCGACCGTGGCGCGCGAGGCCGGTGACGTCGACGTGCACATCGTCCCCCACGAGCACGTGGGCAGCGGCATGGGGCTGCTGCCGCCGCCGGCGGCGGCCGGCCTGGGCCGGGCCCGCCGCGGGTGGGGGTGGGTGGTGGCGGCGCTGGCGCCGCCGCTGGTCGCGGCGGGGTTGTGGCTGCCGCCGCTGAACCTGCTCGGCCTGTCCACCGACATGATGCTGTTCCTGCTCATCACCGTGGCCGTGGCGTTGATCGGCGGGTTGCGCCCGGCGGTGTTCTCGGCGCTGTGGGGCAGCACACTGCTCAACCTGCTGTTCACCCCTCCCCTGTACCGGTTGACGGTCGCCCAGCTCGACAACCTGGTGGCGTTGGTCGTCTCGGTCGTGGTGGGGGTGGTGGTGGCGCTGATCGTGGACGTGTCCACGCGCCGTTCGGCGCAGGCCGCCCGCGCCCGCGCCGAGGCGAGCACGCTCAGCCTCCTCGCCGGCAGCGTCCTCGGCGAGGAGGACCCGATCCCGGCGTTGCTGCGGCGCATCACCGAGACGTTCGGGCAGCGCTCGGCGGCGCTGCTGGAGCAGGACGACACGGGGCGGTGGCGGCCCCTGGCGGGGGTCGGCTCCGACCCCTGTGACCGCCCTGAGGACGCCGACGTGCTGGTGTCGGTCGGTGACACGCTCGCGCTCGCGTTACGCGGCCGGGTCCTGGCCGCCGGGGACCGCCGGGTGCTGGGCGCCTTCGCCACCCACCTGGGCATCGCGCTGGACCGCCAGCGGCTGGCCCGCGACGCCGCCGAGGCGCGCCGCCAGGCCGCGGGCAACCGGATCCGCACGGCGCTGCTCGCCGCGGTCTCCCACGATCTGCGCACGCCGTTGACCTCGATCAAGGCGAGCGTGTCGAGCCTGCGCGCCACCGACATCGACCTGGACGAGCGGGACCGGCGAGAGCTGCTGGAGAACATCGAGGAGTCCACCGACCGGCTCAACGGCCTCGTCGGCAACCTGCTCGACATGAGCCGCCTCCAGACCGACACCGTCCGGCCCAACGTCAAGGCGGTCGGCCTGGAGGAGATCGTCCCCGCCACGCTCATCGGCGTGCCCGCGCGGGCCGTGCTCGTCGAGGTCCCCGACGACCTGCCGCGCGTGGCCGTCGATCCGGGGCTGCTGGAGCGGGCGGTGGCCAACGTGGTGGAGAATGCCGTACGGCACAACCCTCCCGGCGCGGCCCCGGTGCGGATCGCCGCGAGCGCCCTCGGCGACACGGTGGAGCTGCGCGTGGCCGACCACGGCCCGGGTGTCCCCGATGAGTCCAAGGAGCGGATCTTCGAGGCGTTCCAGCGGCTCGGCGACGCTCCGCGGGGCACGGGCATCGGCCTGGGGCTGGCGGTGGCGCGCGGGTTCACCGAGGCGATGGAGGGCAGGCTGGCCGCCGAGGACACCCCCGGCGGGGGGCTGACCATGGTGTTCACGCTGCGTGGCGCGGACAAGGGACGGCACGGCGGAAAGGGGACCGGGTGATGCGGGTGCTCGTGGTCGACGACGACGCGCAGATCGTCCGCGCCATGCGGATCAACCTGCGGGCGCGCGGCTACGAGGTGGACACCGCCGCCGACGGCGCCGGCGCGCTGGAGGCCGCGGCCCGGCGCGCCCCCGACATCGTGCTGCTCGACCTGGGCCTGCCCGACATGGAGGGGATCGAGGTCATCGAGGGGCTGCGCGGCTGGTCGGCGGTGCCGATCATCGTGCTGTCCGCCCGGCACTCGGCCGGGGAGAAGGTGCGCGCGCTGGACGCGGGCGCCGACGACTACGTCACCAAGCCGTTCGGGATGGACGAGCTGCTGGCCCGGTTGCGCGCGGCGGCCCGGCGCGCGGTGCGCGTCGAGGAGGCGCCGGTCGTGCGCACCGCGACGTTCACCGTGGACCTCGGCGCCAAGCGGGTGCTGCGCGACGGCGGGGAGGTGCGGCTGACCCCCACCGAGTGGCACATCCTGGAGATCCTGGTGCGCAACGCCGGCCGGCTGGTCAGCCAGCGGCAGCTCCTGCACGACGTGTGGGGGCCGGCCTACCAGAGCGAGACGAACTACCTGCGCGTCTACCTGGCGCAGTTGCGCCGCAAGCTCGAAGCCGACCCCGCGCACCCGCGCCATCTCATCACCGAGGCGGGGATGGGGTATCGCTTCGAGCCCGGTGAGCCTCCCACGGAACAGGGCTGACCGCCGGGCGGACCGCGCTCCGCCCGGCGGCCGGCCGTCACCGGCGGTCGCGCAGGAACTTCTGGCGCGCCTTGTACAGGTGGTCGGGGTTGTCGGAGAACACGCCGTCCACCCCGGTCTCCAGGACCGCGGTGTAGTAGGCGCGGTGGTCGCCGTACTTGTCGGGCCGGGAGCCCTTGTCGTAGCCGTCGGGCAGGTGGGCGTTCTCGCTGCGCAGCGTGTAGGGGGTGACGAGCAGCCCCCGGTCGTGGGCGTCGGCGACCAGCGAGGTGGGCTCACCCGCGCGGCCGTCGGGTCCGGTGGGCAGGACCAGCGAGATCGTCGGGCCGATCGCGTCGGCGTAGCCGGCCACCTCGTCCAGCCCCTCGGGGGTGGTCAGCTCGCGCTGGCCGCCGCTGATGAGCTGGACGATCCGTACGTCGGTGCGCCGGTCGAGTTCGCGGGCGCTGTCGGGCTCGAACGACTGGAGGACCACGGGGTCGTCCTCGTCGGTGAGCCCGCGCTCGGCGAGGGCGTCGGTGACCTTCTCCTCCAGGTCCAGGCCGATGGAGTCGAAGTAGGCGCCGTGCTTGAGCTCGGGGATGATCGGGATCTGCCGGCCGTGGCGGCGGGACAGCTCCTCGCGCAGGTCGAGGATCTCCTCGAAGGTGGGGATCTCGTAGCGGCCGTCGTAGCGGCTGCTGCCGGGGCGGATGTCGGGGATGCGTTCGACGGCCCGCAGCGTCTTGAGCTCGGCGAGGGTGAAGTCCTCGGCGAACCAGCCGGTGACGCTCACGCCGTCGATGACCTTGGTGGTCCTGCGGTCGGCGAACTCGGGGTGGTCGGCGACGTCGGTGGTCCCGCCCAGCTCGTTCTCGTGCCGCGAGACGAGGTGGCCGTCCTTGGTGGCGACCAGGTCGGGTTCGAAGAAGTCGGCGCCCTGGCGCACCGCCAGCTCGTAGGCGGCGAGCGTGTGCTCGGGCCGGTAGGCCGAGGCTCCCCGGTGGCCGATGACCCACGGCGTCTCCACCAGGGACTCCTCGCCCCCGGCGGTGTCGGCCGCGGCGGGGGCCGCCACGGTGGTCAGCCCCGCGCCGAGGAGAAACAAGGTGGTCAGAGCGCCGGTCCAGGCCCGCGCCGGTGCGTTGCGCCGCATGGTTCTCCCTCGCGTTCGGTGACGATGCGAACGGGGGAACCCTGCCGGGTCGGCGCGTCCCCCCGACCCCTGCCGATTGAACGACATCCCACGGGCGGTTGAACGCTGGCGGGCGCGGCCGGGAGCGGCCAGGCGCGCGGCCGCGGTCACGGCGCGTCGTGGAGGGGGCGGACCGCGGCCGGGGAGCGAGGGCCGGTCAGCAGCTGCCGAAGTCCATCAGCGTCGCGAAGGAGGCGCTGGAGGCGCCACCGCGGTTGGCGACGGCGATCGCCATGATCGGGGCGAGGGCGCGGGCCCAGGCCAGCAGCCGCTCGGTGGGGACGCCGACGCCCGTGGCGAGGATGGCGGCGCGGTGTTCGATCTCCTCGACCGACTCGACGCGCCACAGCGCCCAGTCGGCCGCGTCGGCGGCGGCGTCTCCCAGGCAGCCGCGCGGGTCGACCGCGACCAGGCCGCGCTCGGGGCCGCCGTCGAGGACGTTGCCGGGGTGCAGGTCGCCGTGGAGCGGAACGAGGTCGTCCTCGCCCGAGGCGAGGGCGCGGGCGCGGGCGTGGCCGTGGTGCAGCACGGAGGCGGGCACGAACTCGGCGGCCAGTCCGTCGGCCCGGTAGCGTTCCCACAGGTCGAAGACGAAGTGGATGCGGCTGTGCAGCGGGTGCAGGCGCCCCCGGTCGCGTTCGGGGATGTCGGCGCCGTGCAGGTCGGCGATGAGCGCGGCGATCTCCTCCACGGTCGGCGCTCGCTCGGCCTCGGCGATGGAGCGCCCCGGTGAGATCGCCTCCATCAGCAGGCCGCCGCGCCGCCCGTCGACCTGCCACACCTCCGGTACCCGCCGGGTGCCCTCCCACAGCCGCAGGATCTGCGCCTCGTTGCGGATCAACCGGGGTTCGGGGCCGACCTTGAGCACGGCGGGGGTGCCGTCCTCGCGCCGGCAGTACAGGACCACCGAGGTGGCGCCGTGGGGCGCGGGTCCGTCGATGGTCAGTCCCCACTCGCGGGCGATCTCATCGACCAGCGCGGGCATCGCGGCCAGCCAGTTCCGTGCTCCGGCGCCGAAGCGTCGTACCAGCCTGTCTCGCTGTTCGTCATCGACCAACTGCGCTGTGACGTCGCTCATAGGGTCCACCTTATGCATCCGCGCCGCGGCCGATTCGGGGTGCGTCCGGTGCCCGCGGCACGCCGGGGGTCGGCGTGACCTGCGCGGCGTCCCGGTACCCGCGGTGTCCCCAGGGCCGCGGCCGGCCTGGTCCCGTCGCGTCCGGAACCGGACTCCTGACTGCCTTCCTGCCCGCCTCGGCGGCGACGAATCCCCTTTGGGGGGTGCCGTTCGCAACACGCCCGATGTCGTGGGCTGCCCCGCCTCCCCCGAGCGGCGTGGGAGCGTGAACGCGCCCGGGGGAGGCGCCACTTGACGACCACATACCCCCAGGGGGTATAAAGCGGATGATGACACCCGATCTCGGGAGGCCGATATGGGACCCGATGACCACGCCCGGCACCACGCGGCGGCGCCCGCCTCCACCGGAGACCCCGCGCCCGCCACCACCCCGGGCCACGGCCAGCACGCCGGCCACGACGGCCCACACGGGCACGGCGACCACGCGGCGGCGTTCCGCTCCCGCTTCCTATGGAACCTGCTGCTCGCCATCCCCGTCGTGGCCACCAGCCACATGGTCGCCGGATGGTTCGGATACTCCGTTCCGCACTGGGCCGCCTGGATCCCGCCCGTCCTGGGCACCGTGATCTTCGGCTACGGCGGCTGGCCCTTCCTCAGCGGCGCCGTCGGCGAACTGCGCGCCCGCCGGCCGGGCATGATGACGCTCGTCGCGCTGGCGATCACCGTCGCCTTCGTCGCCGGGCTGTTCTCCGCCGCCGGGCTGGCCGGACCCGCGCTGGACTTCTGGTGGGAGCTCGCCCTGCTCGTGGTCATCATGCTGCTGGGCCACTGGCTGGAGATGCGGGCGCTGGGCCAGGCATCAGGCGCGCTGGAGGCCCTCGCCGAGCTCCTGCCGGACACCGCCGAGCGGATCGCCGAGGACGGGAGCGTCGAGGAGGTGGGACTGGGCGAGTTGCGCGTGGGCGACACCGTCCTGGTCCGCTCCGGCGGCCGGGTCCCCGCCGACGGCACGGTCATGGACGGTTCGGCCGCGATGGACGAGTCGATGATCACCGGGGAGTCGCGGACCGTGACCCGCCGCGCGGGCGAGCGGGTCGTGGCGGGAACCGTGGCCACCGACTCCGCCGTCCGGGTGCGCGTCTCGGCGGTCGGCGAGGACACCGCGCTGGCCGGAATCCGGCGGCTGGTCGCCGAGGCGCAGGAGTCGCGTTCGCGCGCCCAGGCGCTGGCCGACCGCGCCGCGGCGGCCCTGTTCTGGTTCGCCCTGGTCGCGGGCGCGCTCACCTTCGCCGCCTGGTCGCTGCTGGGGCCGCTGTCCGACGCCGTGGAACGGACCGTGACCGTCTTGGTGATCGCCTGCCCGCACGCGCTCGGCCTGGCGATCCCACTGGTCATCGCCATCTCGACGACGATGTCGGCGCGCGCGGGCATCCTGGTCAAGGACCGCTTGGCGCTGGAGCGCACGCGCGCGGTGGACGTGGTGCTGTTCGACAAGACCGGCACGCTCACCCGCGGCCGGCCCACGGTCACCGGCGTCGCCGCCGCCTCCGGCCACGACGAGGAGGAGGTGCTGGCACTGGCCGGCGCCGCCGAGGCCGACTCCGAGCACCCCTTGGCCCGGGCGATCACGCGCGCCGCCCGCGAGCGGGGCCGAGTCCCCTCGGCGAGCGGCTTTCACTCCCTCACCGGCCGCGGCGTGCGCGCCGAGGTCGACGGCGCGCGGATCGAGGTCGGCGGTCCGGCCCTGCTCGCCGAGTCGGGCGCGGCCGAGCCCGCCGAACTCGTCGAACGCACCCGCGGCTGGCGGGAGCGGGGGGCCACCGTCCTGCACGTGCTGCGCGACGGCGCGGTGACCGGCGCGCTGGCGTTGGCCGACGAGGTCCGGCCGGAGTCCCGCCAGGCCGTGACGGAACTGCACGACCAGGGGGTGCGCGTGGCGATGGTGACCGGCGACGCCCGGCCCGTGGCCGACGCGGTGGCGGCCGAACTCGGCGTCGACGAGGTGTTCGCCGAGGTGCTGCCCGAACAGAAGGACCAGGTGGTGCGCGACCTACAGCGGAGAGGACACCGGGTGGCGATGGTCGGCGATGGCGTGAACGACGCGCCCGCGCTGGCCCGCGCCGACGTCGGCATCGCGATCGGCGCGGGAACCGACGTCGCGATCGAGTCGGCGGGCGTGGTGCTGGCCTCGGACGACCCGCGCGGCGTGCTGGCGGTCCGCCGCCTCTCGGCGGCCGGGTACCGCAAGATGTGGCAGAACCTGCTGTGGGCGGCGGGCTACAACATCATCTCGGTGCCGCTGGCGGCGGGGGTGCTGGCGTCGATCGGCTTCGTCCCCCCACCCGCGGTGGGCGCCGTGGTGATGAGCCTGTCGACGATCGTGGTCGCGCTCAACGCCCAGCTCCTGCGCCGGGTGGACCTGTCGCCCGGTAGGTGATGCGCTGCCGCGCCGCCGCGCGGGCGGGACCCGCGCGGCGGCGCGACGCTCATCCGGTACGGGGGCGTTCCTGACGGGGAGCGGCTCAGGCGGCCAGCCGCGACGTCGCCGCGCGGTGCTGGGCCAGCAGCGTGTCCACCACGACGTCGGAGGGCCACAGCGGCGCGGTCACGGCCGTGGCGTCGAGTTCGCGGAGACGCTCGCCGTCGGCGCCGTCGACCAGGCGCCAGGCGGCGACGGCGACCCGCGGGTTGCCGTTGCGGCGCAGCCGCGCCACGGCGTCGGAGACCGAGGGCGCCCAGGTTCCCAGGTGCCCGACCTGGACGGGTGAGTGCACCCTGCGGCTGAGCATCCGCGCGACCGCGGCCACCTGCTGGCGCTCGTCCTGGTCGCGGATGCCGTCGGCGGCGAGGACGACACCGTCGCCGGGCCGCCAGCCGGCCTGCTCCAGGCGGACCGCCAGGTTGGCGACGATCGAGGGGACGGCGCCCAACGGGGCCGTCGCGCAGGCGTCGAAACGGTCGGCGAGGTTCAGTCCGGCGAAGAGCTCGGAGCTGGCGTGGTCGCCACCGGCCAGGAAGGCCGGGACGGCGACGAGCGGTCCCTCCAGCGCCTCGACGGCGGTCTTCAGGTCGGTGTCGGAGCCGAAGGCGGTCACCACGGGAGCCTCTCCACGACTCGCGATCGCCTCGGCGAGGTCCCCCAGCGCCTCCCTGCGCTGCGGGTCGTGAGAACCGTCGGCCACCAGCAGCATCGTCGGAACCATGTCCGTCTCCTTAAAAATCGCCGAGAACGCCCACTCGGTATTGACGAGCGTAAAGATCACGGGTTTCACCCGAATGACCTCGTGTTACACACGTGAAAACAGCGTCTAATCACGACGTCCAAACGACCCAAAGGGGCGGCAAAGATCACCCGAGGTGACTCCGGAGCTCGTTCCGGGAAAAACGACGGCCGCAGGACCAGGCCCTACTTCCGCACGATAGCAACGATATACGGGGGGATTTCCTTTTTCCACAGCGGGGTGCTGTTATCGCCATCACTTCCTCCGCGGTCGCCTCCGGAGCGGGATCGCCTGAGTCTCCGACGCTCTCGCTAAGCCGGCGACTTTACTACCCGACCTCTCTAGAGAGGTTCGCGTGATTGAGATTGGCAATTAACCGCCCCGCACTGGGAAATGGGAAATACCCATCTGGACGGATGATTAACATCAGCACCGGCCTCCCGGGCACGGACTGTCGGCACATGACGCTCTCGCGTCAACGATTGCGCTGCCCAGGACACCCGCCACTTCCACCTTGGCCGCCCCCGGCCAGGTCGCCCGCGCAGGCGGGCCAATGATCCGTCACCGGATCCGCGCGCAATTTCACGTCTCGCGTTCCCACGCTCCCACCGGCGCTCCCGCCGGCGCGCACCCCTCCGCCGCCTTCTCATCGCCTTCTCGTCTCCTTAACCCCCCGTTAGGGCGCTCGCCAGCACAGTTGTTGCGCCGGGCGACACCGCCGGCCATCCCACCCGACCCCGTGGAGGATCCCTGTGACCCTGGATGACGTAGCGACCCCGCGTCCCCCGCGCGCCGCCGGGGACGGGCCCGGCCGGCTTCGCATCGCGCTGTACTCCCACGACGCCCAGGGCCTGGGCCACACGCGCCGCAACCTCGCCCTCGCCTCGGCCCTCGGCGCGCTGGAGCCGCGCCCCGACGTGCTCCTGCTCACCGGGGCGCCCGAGGCCGCGGCGTTCGGCCGTCCCCCGGGCTGTGACGTGGTCGGCCTGCCCGCGCTGGGCAAGGACCCCGACGGGGAGTACGCCGCCCGTCACCTCTCCGCCGACCTCGCCGACCTCATCTCGCTGCGCTCGGCGATCCTGTCCTCGACGCTTCGCTCCTTCACCCCCGACCTGCTCATCGTCGACAAGCACCCGCGCGGCGTGTTCGGCGAGCTGGAACCGGCGCTGCGCGTCCTGTGGCGCGGCCCCACACGCGTCGTCCTGGGTCTGCGCGACGTCTTAGACGCCCCCTCCGCCGCCGCGGCCGACTGGGAACGCGCCCGCGGCACCAGCGCGCTGCGCCGCTACTACGACGCCGTGTGGTGCTACGGCGACCCGACGCTCAGCGACCCCACGGCCGACCTCGGCCTGCCCGCCGACCTCGCCGCGCGCGTCACCCACACCGGCTACCTGGTGCCCGACCGCGGGCGGAGCGGCGCGCCCGCGCCGATGCAGACCCCCTTCGTGCTGGGACTGGCCGGCGGCGGCGCCGACGGCGCCCGCCTGGCCGAGGCGTTCGTCTCCGCCCCGCTGCCCGCGGGGGTGCACGGGGTGTTCGTCACCGGACCGCACATGCCGCCGGCGCGGCGCCGGGCGGTGGAGGCCCTGGCGGCCGGCCGCGCCGACATGAGCGTGCGCGAGTTCGCCCCCGACCTCGCCCCCTGGCTGGAACACGCCTCCGCCGTGGTGTCGATGGGCGGCTACAACACCGTCTGCGAGGCCCTGGCGGGCACCGCCCCGCTGCTGGTGGTGCCACGGGTGCGGCCACGGGCCGAACAGCTCGTCCGCGCCCTGCGGCTGGCCGGGGCCGGACTGCTCGACCTGCTGCACCCGGCGGCGCTCACCCCCTCGGGGATCGGGGCGTGGGTGGGCGAGGCGCTGGAACGTCCGCGCCGGCCGCGCGGCGGAGCCGACCTGGAGGGGCTGGCCCGCATCCCCGAACTGGCCCGGAAGCTGATCGACTCCCCGGCCTTCGCTCCCACCGCCTCCTGACCGTCCCTGTCCTGTCGGACAGGCATCCCCCGAAAGGACCCGTCATGTCCCTCTCGTCGCCCGGCGGCGCCACCGGACACCGGATCGGCTACGTGCTGAAGATGTACCCGCGCTTCTCCGAGACCTTCGTCGTCACCGAGGTCCTGGCCCGGGAGGCCCGCGGGGCCGACATCGAGCTGTTCTCGCTGCGCCTGCCCAACGACGGCCGCTTCCACGACACCCTGTCGCGGGTCCAGGCCCCCGTCACCTACCTGCCGCACACGCGGCTGCGCGCCGCGGAGCTGTGGGAGACGCTGGCCCGGGTCAACGCGCTGCGCCCCATCGGCCCCGACGCGCTCACCGCCCTGCTCGCCGCCGACGCCCGCGACGCCGCCCAGGCCATGGAGCTGGCCGTGCACGTCACCGAGCGGGGCATCACCCACCTGCACGCCCACTTCGGCTCGGTCGCCACGACCGTGGCCCGGCTGACCTCGCTGATCACGGGGGTGCCCTACTCGTTCACCGCCCACGCCAAGGACATCTTCCACGCCTCGGTGGAGCCGGCCGACCTGGCCGCCAAACTCGCCGACGCCCACCACGTGGTCACCGTCAGCGACTACAACGTCGGCCACCTCACCGACCGCTACGGGAGCGCGGCGCGGCGGGTGTACCGGGTCTACAACGGCCTGGACCTCTCCGCGCACCCCTACCGCGACCCCGTCGACCGTCTCCCGCTGATCGCCGCGGTGGGCCGCCTGGTCGAGAAGAAGGGGTTCGACGTGCTGCTGGAGGCGTGCGCCCTGCTGGTGGCGCGTGGCGTGCGGTTCCGCTGCCGCATCGCGGGGACGGGCGCGCTGGCCGGCGAGCTGACCGCGCTGGCCGAACGGCTCGGCCTGGCCGGGACGGTGGAGTTCACCGGTCCGCTCCCCCAGCCCCGGGTCCGTGAGCTGGTCGGCGCGGCCGCGGTGTTCGCGGCGCCGTGCGTCGTGGGCTCCGACGGCAACGCCGACGGGCTGCCGACCGTGCTGCTGGAGGCGATGGCGCTGGGCACCCCGTGCGTGTCCACCGACGTCACCGGCATCCCCGAGGTGGTGCGCGACGGCGAGACCGGGCTCGTGGTGGCCCAGCGGGACCCGGCCGCCCTGGCCGACGCGCTCGCCGCGCTGCTGGCCGACCCGACGCTGCGGGTCGGCCTGGCGCGGGCGGGCCGCGCACTGGTCGAGCGGGAGTTCGACGCCGCCGTCCAGGCCGGCCGGCTCGACGCGCTCCTGCCCCCGCCCCCGGTGACCGGACCTCCCGTGCCCGCCGCCGTCGCGGCCCTGTGACCAGCCCCGTCAAGGAGGACAACGTGCGAATCGCCTATGTGTGCGCCGACCCCGGCATCCCGGTGTTCGGCTCCAAGGGGGCCTCCATCCACGTCCAAGAGGTCCTGCGGGTCCTGCTGGCGCGCGGCGCGCGCGTCGAGCTGTTCTGCATGCGCACGGGCGGCCCGCCGCCCGCCGACCTCGCCGGCATCCCCGTGCACGAGGTCGCGCCGGCGCGCACCGGTGACACGGCCACGCGCGAGCGCATGACGATGCGCGCCGCCGCGGCCCTGGAGAACCTGATGGAGGCCGCCGGCCCCTACGACCTGGTCTACGAGCGCTACGCGCTGTGGGGCGGGTTCGCGTTGGAGCGGGCGAGCGCGGCCGGGGTGCCCGGCGTGCTGGAGGTCAACGCCCCGTTGATCGAGGAGCAGGCCGAGCACCGCGGCCTGGTCCACCGGCGCGGCGCCGAGGCGATCCTGTCGCGCACCCTCACCGTGGCCTCGGCCGTGGTGTGCGTGTCGGGACCGGTCGCGGAGTGGGTGCTGGCCCACGGCGCGCCCCCGCAGCGGGTCCACGTCATCCCCAACGGCGTGGACGTACGACGGTTCCGGCCCGCCGACCGGGAACCCGACGGCCCGTTCACCGTCGGCTTCACCGGTTCCCTCAAGCGCTGGCACGGCGTGGACGTGCTGGTGGGCGCGTTCGCCCGGATGCGCGGGGACGACGCGCGGCTGCTGATCGTCGGCGACGGCCCCGAGGCCGCGTCGCTGCGCGACCTCGCCCACCGGCTGGGCGTCGCCGAGCGGGTCGAGTTCACCGGGGCGCTCCCGCCCGACCGGGTGCCCGCGCAACTGCGCCGGATGCACGTGGCCGCGGCGCCCTACCGGGCCGAGGGCGGACACTACTTCTCACCGCTGAAGCTCTATGAGTACCTGGCGGCGGGCCTGCCCGTGGTCGCCGGCGACGTCGGCCAGATCGGCCAGGTCGTCGTCCCCGGCTCCAACGGCCTCCTGGTCCCCGGCGGCGACGCCCCCGCGCTGGCCGCCGCGCTGGAGTCCCTGCGCGACGACCCCGCGGCGCGCGCCCGGATGCGCGCCGCCGCCCGCCGCACCGCCCTGGGGCACACCTGGGAGGCGGTCGTGGAACGCACGCTGGCCGTCGCCGGTCCGATCGCGGTATGACCACCCCCGTCCCCACCCCGCTGCCCCCTGAAAGGACCACAAGATGGCCCGACCGAAGAACCTACGGGAGTCCCTGCCGGGGCTGCGCCGTATCTTCGGCCACCTGCGCCCGCATCTGCGCCAGGAGCGGACCCTCGTCGCCGGCGGCTTCATCGCGCTGTTCACCGAGGTCGCCTTCCGGCTGCTGGAACCCTGGCCGCTGAAGATCGTCCTGGACGCGGTGGTCCGTCCCGACCTGGAGCCGACCCCGCGCCTGATGTTGATGCTGGTGCTGTGCGGGGTGACGGTCGTCGCGTTCGCCGGGATGCGCGCGCTGGCCTCCTACCTGATGACGAGCGCGTTCGCGCTGGCCGGGTCGCGCGTGCTCACCAAGGTCCGGGGCGACCTGTTCGCCCACCTGCAACGCCTGTCGTTGCGCTACCACCGCAGCAGCCGCGCCGGCGACCTGCTGACCCGGCTGACCGGGGACGTCAACCGGTTGCAGGAGGTCGCCGTCACCGCGGCGCTGCCCATGGTGGGCAACGTCGTCACCCTGCTGGGGATGAGCGTCGTCATGCTCATCATCAACTGGCCGCTGGCCTGCCTGGTGCTGGCGATGTTCCCGGTGTTCGCGCTGTACGGGACGCGGGACTCCGCGCGGATCAACTCGGCGGCGCGCGAGCAGCGCCGCCGCGAGGGCGAGCTGGCCGGCGGCGCGGCCGAGGCGCTGGCCGCCATCACCGTCGTGCAGTCCTACGGCCTGGAGGCCGAACAGCAGAGGGGCTTCGCCGCCAGCAACGACTCCAGCCTCGTCTCGGGCGTGCGCGCCACCCGGCTGTCGGCGGGGCTGGAACGGCGCACCGACCTGCTCGTGGGCATCGCCACCGGCATGGTCGTGACCGCGGGCGGGTATGCCGCTCTCTCAGGCAGCCTCACCCCCGGCGAACTGGTGGTGTTCGTGACCTACCTGAAGAGCGCGTTCAAACCGATGCGGGACATGGCCAAGTACACCGGCCGCATCGCCAAGGCCGCGGCCAGCGGTGAGCGCGTCGCCGAGCTGCTCGCCGTGCGCCCCGACATCACCGACGGGCCGCTCGACGTCACCCCGCCGCGCCGCGGCGAGGTCCGCTTCGAGTCGGTGAGCCTGGACTACGGCGCGGGCCGGTGGGGGCTGCGCGGACTGGACCTGGCGGTGCCCGCGGGCACCCGGGTCGGCGTGATCGGCCCGTCGGGGTCGGGCAAGTCGACGATGGCGTCGCTGCTGCTGCGCCTCCAGGACCCCACCGAGGGGCGGGTGGTGATCGACGGGCTGGACCTGCGCGACCTGCCGGTCGCGGCGGCGCGCTCGCAGGTGGCGATCGTGCTCCAGGAGTCGGTGCTGTTCGCCACGACGATCCGGGAGAACATCCGGCACGGCGACCCCACCGCCGACGACGCGCAGGTCGAGGCCGCCGCCCGGGCCGCCAACGCGCACGGCTTCGTCTCCGCGCTGCCCGACGGCTACGACACGGTGCTGGGCGAGCGCGGGGCGACCCTGTCGGGCGGGCAGCGTCAACGCATCGCGATCGCCCGGGCGATGCTGCGCCGCTCCCCCATCGTGGTGCTGGACGAGGCGACGACCGGCCTGGACCCTGATAGCCGGCGGGAGGTCCAAGACGCGCTGGCCGAACTGACCCGGGGGCGCACGACCTTCCTCATCTCCCACGACATCGACGCGGTCGCCGACTGCGACGTCGTCATCGCCATCCACGACGGGCGGGTGCTCGCCCAGGGACGGCCCCAGGAGGTCATCGAGGTGACCGCGAACATCGCCGCCGCGTCGGAGACGACCGGCTCCCCGACCGAGCCGAGGAGGCCCACCGGTGCTTGAGCCAGCGGACGCCGAGATCGCCGACCGCGACCCCGCCCTTCCCGCGCTGCGGGTGGTGCTCGACCACGAGGCGCTGACCTCGCTGGTGGCGGAGCTGCTGCCCGCGGACGCGAAGGCCCCCGAACGGGTCACCGTCACCTACCTGCGCTACAAGCCGGGCACCAGCCTGACCGCGGCGCTGCGGCTGGGGTACGGCGGCAGGACCCGCCGCGCCTTCCTGCGGGCCTACACGGCCGAAGGCGACGGCAAGCTCGGTAAGGACGTCCGCCACGCCGAGGGGCCCCCCGCGCCGGCCCCGCCAGGCGTCGATCTGACGGAAGTGACCGATCCGGGCTGGCGGGGCCCCCTGGTCGCCCCCGACCTGGGGCTGGTGGTGGCGGCGCCCGCCGACGACCGCGCCCTGCCGGCGCTGCGCCACTTCGCCGGCGCCCCCGGGTTCGCCTCGCAGGGGACCCGACGCGCGCGGACCCTGCGCCACAAGCCGGGACGGCGCTGGGTGGGCCGGCTCGACGGCGACGCCCGGCGCCCCGAGCACGTGCTGCGCGCCCACTCGGGCGGGGTGAACGTCGCCCCCTATGTCACGCTGGCGGCGGCCGGGCTGCCGGTGCCGGAGGTGACCAGGGTCAGCAGGTTCGGGCTGTTGGCCACGCGCTGGATCCCCGGGACGCCCCTGGACGGAGCGCTCGCGGCCGGTGACGTCGACGCGCCGGCCGCCGTGGGAGGTCTCCTCGCCCGGTTGCACGCCGTCCCGGCGCCCCGGGAGCTCCCCGAAGCCCGGCCCACGGACCCGGCTGTGGCCGCGCGGGCCGTCGCCGCGCTCCTGCCCGACCTCGCGGCGCGGGCGGAACAAGTCGCCCAGGCGTGCGCCCGGGCCCTGGAACCGGAGCCGGGCGTCCTGGTGCACGGCGACCTCTCCGCCGACCAGGTCCTGCTGACCGAGCGGGGTCCGGCGCTGATCGACCTGGACCGGGTGCGCGTGGACGCCCCGGCCGCGGACCTGGCGTCCTTCGTGGCCGCCGAGATCGCCGCGGGCCGGGCCCTGGCCGGCGCCGAACCGGACCGGGTGCTGGGCCCGCTCCTCGACTCCTACCTGGAGGCCCGCCCCGGCCGGCCCCGGCCGCGGGGGCTGGCCGCGCACACGGCGGCGGCACTGCTGAACCGGTGCGCCGAGCCGTTCCGGCACCGCGTGCCCGGCTGGGCGGGGCAGGCCCGGATGCTCGTCGAGACGGCCGCCGGACTGGTGGGCGCGTGAACGAGGACCACGCGGCGCAGGACGGCCGCGCCCACCCGTGGAGGATCCCGTGACCGAACGCTTCGTCGCCGACCGGGTCGTCTCCCCCGCCACCGGCGAACCGCTGCTGCTGCGCCGGGCCTGGCCGCGCGGCACCGACCACGCCCTGGTCGAGTGGGAGCAGGCCGACGGGCGGCGCGTCGCGGGGCAGTGGTTCGCCGACCCGGACCGGCTGGAACGGGTCGCGGCGGCGACCCCGGGCGCGTCCGCCCTGCCCGGGGAGGGCGTGCTGCTCCAGCCCGACGGGGCCGACCGCAGGCTGCCGAGGGTGCGCGCGCTCGTCCGGGCCGGCGGCCGGCTGGTCGCCCACCGGCCGGAACGGCGCGCCGTGGTGCGCACCGACCGCGGCTACGTCAAGGCGGTGCGGCCGGGCCGTGAGACCGCCCTCGTGGCCCGCTTCGAACAGGCCGAGCGCCTGGCCGGGACGGCGTTCGCGGTGCCGCGGCTGCTGGAGGACATGGGCGAGGGGGCGACCCTGTGGTCGGCGCTGCCGGGCGAGCCGCTGACGCGCCCCGCGGCCGGCGGGCGGGTCGGCGACTGGCTGCTCGACTGGTACCGGGCCGGCGCCGCGCTGGCCGTACTGCACGCGGCAGAGCCCCCCTCACCCGGTCCGGGCGGGCAGGGCGGACTGCCCCGGCACACCCCCGCTGACGAGAAGGAGACGGTGCTGCGCTGGCTGCGCCCGGCCTGGCGGTTCGGGCTGCTGCCGCACGCCGACCCCGACCCGGTGCTGGCCGCGCTCGGGGAGGAGGCCGGCGCGCCGCTTCGCCCGGTGCACCGCGACTGCTACGACAAGCAGTTCGTCGCCGCTCCCGAGGCCGAGCGGATCGGGCTGGTGGACCTGGACACCCTCGCGCTCGGCGAACCCGCGGTGGACGTGGCCAACGTCGTGGCGCACCTGGAACTGCGGAGCGCCCAGGGGGTGGTGGGCCCGGCCCGCGCCCGGGCGGCGCGGGCCGCGTTCCTGGCCGGGCTGGAGCCCGACGAGGCGACGCTGCGCCGGGTTCCCGCCTACGCGGCGGCGACCCGGCTGCGCCTGGCCGGGGTCTACGCCTTCCGGCCCCGCTGGCGGGGGCTGGCCCGGGAGCTGTACGCCTCGGCGCTGGAATCGCCCCCGGCCCCCGGTTGAGACGGGCCGGGGCCGCGCCCCGCCGGGCACGGCGGCGGCACGGCCCCGGTTCGCGGTCAGTAGCGGCCGGCGAACTCCGGCTCCTTGCGGCCCACCTCGGAGGGGCCGGTCCAGGAGGGGACCTCCTCGTCGCGCTTCTCGGGGATGCCCGCCGCGTCGGCGCGGGAGAGCAGACCCTGCTCGACGGCCATCCAGCGGATGATGCGCGGCGTGGTCCACAGGGTCGGCAGCATGATCAGGCCGACGGGGACGGCGGTGACCACGATGAACGACTGGAGGGCGTTGACCCCTCCGTCGCCGATCGCGATGAGGACCGCCGCGGCGGCGCCCATCACGACGCACCAGAAGGCGCGGATGACGGGGCGCGGTTCGCTGTCGCGCATGCCCGAGGCGGCCAGCGCGTAGGACATCGAGTCCATGGTGGAGGCGACGAAGACGACCGTCACCACCAGGACGATCACGCCGAGCAGGGCGCTCATCGGCAGCTGCTGCACGATCGACAGCGCGGCGGCCGGCAGACCGGTCTCCTCGTAGGGGCCGGAGACCGAACCGGGGTTCTGCGTCTCCAGCCAGATGCCGGTGCCGCCCAGGGCGGTGAACCAGAACGTGGTGACCACGGTCGGCAGGACGGTTCCGCCGATGAAGATCTCCCGGACGGTGCGGCCCTTGGAGATCCGCGCGATGAAGATCGCCATCAGCGGGGCGTAACCGACCCACCAGGCGAAGAAGAAGGTGGTCCAGGAGCCCAGCCACGACCCGTCGCCGCGGTAGACCGACATCGACAGGAACTGGGTGGCGTGCAGCGCGAAGGCGTCGAAGAAGGTGTTGAAGACGAACACCGCCGAGCCGAGGGCCAGCACGCAGACGAGGAGGGCGAGCGCGACCCACACGTTGAGCCGGCTGAGGAACTGGATGCCCTTGTCCAGACCGCTGAGCACCGAGATCGCGGCGACCACGGTCAGCCCGATGATCACCACGAGCTGGGTGGCGTAGCCGTCGAACGTCCCGAACATCTCACCGGAGATGTAGGAGACCTGAAGGCCGAGGAAGCCCACCGGGCCGACCGTTCCGGCGACGACGGCGAGGATGCAGCAGATGTCGGCGACCGTGCCGATCCAGTGGTCCTTGACCCGGTCGCCCATGATCGGGTACAGCAGGGTGCGCGGCCGTAGCGGCAGGCCGCGTTGCACGCCCCGCATCATGACGAACGTCGCCAGCGTCCCGCCGACGGCCCAGCCCAGGAAGCCCCAGTGGATGAAGCTCTGGGCCAGCGCCACGCTCTCGGGCGAGGGGTCGGTGGCGCCGCCGCCGGTCCCGAACAACGGCGGGGTGTCGACGTAGTGGGCGATGGGCTCGGCCGCCGCCCAGAACACGCCGCCCGCGCCGAGCAGGGTCGTCATCACCATGGCGACCCACTTGAACCAGCCGAACTCCGGACGCGCGATCCCGCCCATGCGGACCCGGCCGTAACGGGAGCAGGCGAGGACGGCGGCGACCAGGAACGTGGCCAGGAGGAAAAGCTGCCAGTAGGCGCCGAACCAGTCGGCGGACCAGGTGAACGCCGTGTCGACGGCGTTCTCCGTGGCGGTGGGGAAAAGGAGGGCTGCGGCGACGAAGGCGATGAGGGCTCCGCCACTGACGCCGACCACCCAGGTGTCGACCCGCCCCTCCTCTCGTTTTCGGAGGGCACGGGTGCGTACACGTTCAACCATGTTGACCATGGGAATGAGAACTCTTCTCAGCTCGTCTGGACCGGTCGAAACGGTCCTCAGACGCCTGCCGGGTCGGCAATGAACGACCCCGAAGACGACAAAAACGTCTTTTCTATCAAATTGCGACGGTACCCGGCGAAGTAACGCGCCATGCACCGTCACGCTGTGGCGGATCACTCACTCCGGCGTGCCTGGCGCACATCCCGGCGGGGATCCGCCATCGCGACGGCGGTCGGAACCGCGACGTGACGCCGTTCACCGCGGGACGTGGTTCATGCCACCGCGGACGCGCCCACCGGCCGCCACCACGCCGTCCCGGGCCCGGTCACCTCCACGCCGGCGGACGCGGCGCCTCCCGCTCGGTCCCCGTGCGCAGCCGTGTCCCGCGCTCGCGGCCCGTCAGCCAGCCCAGCAGGTCGGCGGCGGGCCCGGTCACCTCGGCGACCTCGCCCTCCCCCGCGACCTCCCAGGTCCGTCGCCGGTCGGTGGCGACCAGGTGCAGCGCCGGGCATCCCGGCCGCTGCGAGAGGTCGCCGGCGGCGCGGTCCAGCAGCGCGTCGACCAGCTCCGCCGGCAGGTCCGCGCAGGAGTCGCCCGCGTTGAGGTCGACGAGGTGCAGCCACACCTCGACCACGCGCTCCCAGGGAAGGTCGCGCGCCGTGATCTCGGCCCCCCGCGCGTCGGTGAGGACGGTGTCCGGTTCGGCCTCCCCCAGCCCGGCCAGGGCCTCGCTCAGCCGGCGCGCGGAGTCGGCGAACTCGGCGCGCAGCCACTCCGGCGGGTCCTGCGCGCCCTCCTCGATCTGGGCGTCGCGCTCCTCCGGCGACGGGTACATCGGGGTCTGCACACCGGTGCGCGCCCAGGCGACCAGGTTCAGCAACGCCCCGGCGTTGGCCACGAGGTGGGCGATGACGTGCGCCCTGGTCCACCCCGGCAGCCGCGAGGGCACCCGGAAGTCGGCGTCGGGAAGGCCCGCGATCCGTTCGGCGAAACGCTCGGTTCCCTGTTCCAACCACGACTGGATCTGTTTCGGTTCGAGCTGCGGCATCAGGTTCTTCCTGGCTCGGGGGCGGGCCGTCCATGTCCGTCCCTTAGATCCCCCATGGCCGCTGGTTTATGCTCGATGGCCCGCGGCCGCCACCGGGCCGGGCCGCGAAACCGGGCGCGTGGTGGTGCGCGCACCACCATCCACGGGGACATGGCACCAGACTCGCGCCGCTTCGCTTGCCAAGCCGCGCACCGGCTCCCAGACTGGAAGGCAGGGGCCGCGCAGCCGGCCCCTGCGACAACCGAACGCATGAGCATCGACGCCGCCTGCCGTCCCCGATTCCCCCGCGCGCAGCGGAACCGGGAACCGGACGGGGTCGTTGGACGTGAAGGGCCCAGGCCCCGCGCCATCGCCGGCGATGGCGCCGCGCGAGCGCTCACGACCCTCACTTCCGCGGCCAGGCGGAGCAGACTGGAGACCACATGGCTGTCCATCCGCAGGCGCGGACCGTTGCCGAGACGTTCCTCAGGGACATCGACGGCGAGGCCCCCGGCTTGGTGGAGGGCCTGTACCTCACGGGGTCGGTCGCCCTGGACGACTACCGTCCGCACGTCAGCGACGTCGACTTCGTCGTGGTCACCGCCCGCCGCCTCACCGACACCGACTTCGACGCGCTGCGCCGCGTCCACTCCCGCATGCGGTCACGGTTTCCCCGACCGCAGTTCAACGGCATCCACGTCACGTGGGAGGATCTCGACGACGACCCCGCCGCGTGCGGCCCTCTCGCGTCGGTGAACGCGGGCCGGCTGCGCCGCAAGGCGAGCGCCGACGTCAACCCGGTCACCTGGCACGTGCTCGCCGAGCGCGGCGTCACCGTGCGCGGGCCGCTCCCCGTCGAGCTGGACATGTGGAACGAGCGCGACAGCCTGCGCGACTGGTCGCTGGGCAACCTCGACGAGCACTGGCGCCGCTGGCGGGCCAAGGCCGGCCGGCTGGTCACGCCGCGCGGCCTGGCCGCGCTGGGGTCGCTGGCGCCGTCGTGGAGCGTGCTGAGCGTCAGCCGGCTGCACTTCACGTTGCGCACGGGCGAGATCACCTCGAAGTCCGGCGCGGGGCGTTACGCGCTGCACGCCTTCCCCGAGCGGTGGGACCGCATCGTCAACGAGTGCCTGCGCATCCGCCGCGGCTCCCGGCTCCCGTCGCTCTACCAGAGCGCGCTGGCCCGCCGCCGCGCCGCCCTCGACTACATCGAGATGGTCCTGGACGACGCCCTCTCCCCCCAGCCGGCCTGACCCGCCGCCCAGACGCACACGTGGGGCCTCTCCCGGAACACCGGGAGAGGCCCCACGTTCTTCGCCCACCCTGAACTGGCCCCGACCGCTCCGGCTCGCCACCCCGGGCGGGCACGGAGAGGGGCCGTCCCCGCGTGCGCGGGGAGCAGCGACGCTCTGTATCGAGCATCCCGGTATCCCCAGGGTCCATCCCCGCGTGCGCGGGGAGCAGGAGGGCGGTCCGATCCTGATCGAGATCTCCTCGGGTCCATCCCCGCGTGCGCGGGGAGCAGGAGGGCGGTCCGCTACTGGTGGGCCCATTTGCGGGGCCATCCCCGCGTGCGCGGGGAGCAGTCCCCCCAGAGGTGGTCAGCGTAAAGCTGGTCGGGGCCATCCCCGCGTGCGCGGGGAGCAGAGGACGTGCACGGGGCGCACCCGGCTCCGGCTGGGGCCATCCCCGCGTGCGCGGGGAGCAGAATCCCGGGATGAGGCGCGGACCGATCTGCGAGGGGCCATCCCCGCGTGCGCGGGGAGCAGGCAATCGCATCGCGAGCTACTTCTCCCGTGTCGGGTCCATCCCCGCGTGCGCGGGGAGCAGCTCCAGCGATGAGCCCAGCCCCTCGAACAGGCGGGTCCATCCCCGCGTGCGCGGGGAGCAGTGGGTCCACCTCACCGCCAACCAGCCGACCCTGGGTCCATCCCCGCGTGCGCGGGGAGCAGCCACCACGCCGTCGAGGAGTAGCCCGCACGCCGGGTCCATCCCCGCGTGCGCGGGGAGCAGGCGAAGGTCCACACTTACGAACCCACAGGTTCGGGTCCATCCCCGCGTGCGCGGGGAGCAGGGAGGGAGCCGCGTGGATCTACCGGGCTGCCTGGGTCCATCCCCGCGTGCGCGGGGAGCAGTCTTATTGACCTGGGACGTTACCAGCTGACCCCCTCGGTTTCGACCACTTCTTAAGAAAAGGGCGAAGCGCGCGATAGGCCACCAAACGCCCATTCAATACCCAGGGGAAATCACCCTCTTCCCGTCACCGGCTTGTCCGACTGATCGGCGTGGCCGGCCGCATGGGACTTCAGGCGAGCCTTGATCGTGTCGAGCGCGACCCCGTAGGCGCGGGCAAGCGAACGCTGAGACTCCCCCGCCCGAAACCGCGCCGCGATCTCCTCCACCGGCAGGTCCAACTGTCCGCCGGGTGGACGAACCGCGATACCCGCACGACGTAGATGACGCGCCACCACGCTGCCCGCCGCCCCCACCCGCATCCCGACCTCGGCCAACGACAATCCCTGGACCACATACATCTCTCGCAACACTCCGATATCCAGATCAGCGCGCCGCGGCGGAGCCACCCTCACCCACCTCCCTTCCCACAGGACGGGAGATGGCAGGAGCATGGCCGGTGAGGCACCACCGCACCGGGCGCCGCCCCACCACCCGCGCGCGTCTCCCCTCAAGGGAGCCCGCGGGGAAGCGAGCCGGGGAAACGGTCGGAGAACCCGCTGGAACGCGTCGAGGAATGCGGACTCCCCGCGCAGCCTCACGGTCAAGAGCGGATGTGCTCCCGGATCGTAAGACGGCGAGGAGCGCCTCAACGGTCTCGGCCTCACGCAGTCCCGAGGAGGTCATCGCCCAGTACCGCTGGGTCACCTCCCCCCACCACACCACCACGCCCGGGAAACGCCGCCGCACCGCAGCCGCTCGTCGATGCTCCACCGCGAACTCCCGGCAACGCCCCCACACCGCCCCGCCCTCGTTCGCCGCCCGCGCCGCACGACACCTTTGGTGCGCACACGACACACAGGCACCACCCCGGCCCAGAGTCTCCTCCCCGCCAGGCCGACATCCCTCACCACTACGAGGCGAACCGGGACGAGCGTTGCCGCCCACTGGATCGCAAGACGGGTTCATGTCCCTCACCCTCCCGCCGGGGCCATGAACACCAGATCGTTCAACGCGGCCAACTCCTCGGCGCGCTGGCGCTCCTCGGCCTCCACCACATAACGGCGCACCCGCGACGGCGGCTCCGCCACCGACAACATCACCTCGAACAACTCCCGATCCGACGCCGCGAACACCAGATCCGGCTGCCCCCGATGCCGCGCCCGATACGGCATCACCGCGTCGTAGTCATAGGTGAGCTCCCACTTATGCGCATACCGCTCCGCGAGCACACACCACCCGTAGTGATCCGGTATCCGCCGAGGCGGGGGCGGTGCCTGCCGCGCCGGCAACACCGGCGGTGGAGTTGGAGGGGGAACCGGAGGACGTGCCACCCTCGAGGCGGGATCCCCCACCCGCGCGCCCCCTGACGACCACAACCGCAACAACGACAAACCCATCCAGAAATACAAAGAAAGGACCGTCATAGGAACCCCAAGAGAACAGGCCAGGTGAGACACCCGGCAAGATCCAACACTCTCAGCATGAAACGTAGAATCTACGATTTCAACGAGAAAGAAGTAGATGGGCGACCTGGAATTACAACTTTGTATTGGATGGAATTTCTGACTCGGGATTGCGTGGATAATATGAGCGCCCAGCTCGTCGGGAGGTAGACGCGGTGCCGGACAGCCCCACCATCAAGAGACGGCAGCTTTCCAATGAACTCCGTCGTCTCCGCGCAGCCGCCGGCTTGACAGTCGAGCAGGCCGCCGAAGCCCTCGAATGGTCACGGGCGCGACTGGGACACATCGAAACCGGTCGCCGCAAGAAACCTCTCATCACCGACGTGAAGGCGCTGCTCGATCTCTACAAGGTCACAGACGAGCGCGAACGTGATGCCGTACTCAACCTCGCTCGTAGTGCACGGGAATCCGGATGGTGGACTCGCTACGACGATGTGCTCACCGGACATTTCGTGGGCTTCGAGGCAGCCGCACGCAACATCGGTACCTACCAGCCCACCGTCATCCCAGGTCTACTTCAGACGCCCGCCTACATCAGGGCCATGACGCGCGCCGCCCTCATCGTGGACACAGACGACATCCAGCGAGTAATCGCCACGAGACAAAACCGCCAGGCGCTCCTCACCTGCCCTGACCGACCAGACGTGTGGGCCGTCATTGACGAGGCCGCGCTGCTGCGCCTCGGTGACGGGGACATGGCACGCGAGCAGATCCAGCACCTGATTGACGTCATAGAGGACACCGCGAACTCAGTGACAGTACAGGTGCTCTCACTCGATGCCGGATTACACGCGGGCGTCGGCGGTCCCTTTGTCCTGCTGGATTTCGATGAGAGCACGAAGCCGCTGGTCTACATCGAGACCGACACCGACGGGCTGTACTTGGAGGAAGAGAAAGAGATCGAGCGCTACCGCAAGCTCTTCCTGCACATCCAGGCGGCAGCATGGAAGCCAGCGAAGTCTCTGGACTACCTGAAGAGCAAACTCTAGAGAGACGCCATGGACACGATCCCCGACTTCCGCAAGTCCTCCCACAGCAGGAGGAACGACTGTGTCGAGATCGCCGACCTGTTCGGCGCCGCCGCCGTCCGCGACTCCCAGAACCCGGACGGCCACCTGATCTTCCCGGCAGGCGAGATGGCCGCCTTCCTCGACGCGATCAGGGCCGACGAACTCTAGACCTCAAGAGCCAGGGCCTGGCGGCACATACCAGAACCACGTCAAGGATGCCCCTCACCCACGCTCGGTATCGTCTGCCCTCTGGAGATACGTTCGGTCACGCCGATCGCGCCCCCGCGGCGTCCTCGCCCTGGCCTCTCACTTCGTCCCCGTCGACGGCACAGCCACGACGACCGACTTTTTCACCTCGCCTGGACAGAACCCACGGGCGGGGCAGGGCCACGCCTCCTTCTTATGGAACGATCCCCGCGTGCGCGGGGCTTACGATCCGTGTCGTCGACCCCGCCGTCGACGTGTCGGTCCATCCCCGCGTGCGCGGGGCTTACCGACGGTCTGGGACTGCCCGTCCAATGGGTCGCGGTCCATCCCCGCGTGCGCGGGGCTTACAGCCACGCCTGCATGATTCTCCGCAGCGCCGGCGGTCCATCCCCGCGTGCGCGGGGCTTACAGAAGATGACCTGCGGCTTCGCGGGCCGTTATCTCCGCTTTATAAAGCTTGAGAGTCTGCCGGTTATCAAGCTTGAGGGTCTGCTGAGACGCGCACGAGCCCTCACCTACGTCAGCGACCCGCTCGTGCCGTCCCTCGAACTGCTAGCCCCGTGCCGCCTCGATGTCGTCCGGCGACCAGCCGCTGGAGGAGGCGAGGACGGGCAGCAGGACCTCCCGCACGCGCCGCCCGTGGGCGGCGGAGCGTTCGCGCAGACGGCGCCGGGCCTCCGCCTCCGGCTCCTCGCGCACGATCCTCAGGCTCTCTTCGAGGAGGTCGCCCTCCAGCTCCTCGAACGGTCCACGCGAGTCGGCGTACTCCTCGGCGAGCCCGCGCAGCGGGTCCGCGCCGATGGCGCCCTCGACCTCCTGCACCAGCCCGATGCCGAACTGGATGGCGCGGTCGGCTGCGCGGAGGGAGTCCTCCTCGGCGAGCTCCAGGAAGGCGAAGCGGGGAACCTCCAGCGCCCGGATCTTCCAGTAGCGCGGCTCGTCGGGCTCGTACTCGGGCTCGTCGGCCTCGAACTCCGGGTCCGGGTCGTCACCGTAGGGCCAGATCGCGCCCAGACGCTCCAGCACCGCGCGCGCCTGTTCCGGGCCGCCGGGGTCCAGCGACCACAGCTCCTCCACCGCCGATGCCAGCACGGCGCGCTCGGAGTCGTCGGCGAAGTAGTCGTACACCGCCGCCGCGCGGGCCGCGGAGCCCGCGGCGAGCGTCACACGCTGTCGCGCGTCGAGCTCTCGCAGCTCGTCGCGGTAGCGCGATTTACGCGGGATCATCCGCCCTCCCACCAGAATTCGCGTTTCCCAGAGGTGTAAGTGGTGCCAGGGTAGTCACCGCCGGTCTCCAGACCCAACTCGTCCTCGATGATGGGCATGCAGTTCCCGGTCGAACGCTCCCCCTGGCAGATGTTCGAGCTGGTGCCGCCCTCGACCACGCGGTACTGCGGGTTGCGGTTCAGGTGGTCCCTGAGCGCGTTCTCGGCGTGGCCGCGGCCCGGCACGTAGATCTCGCCGGGGTTCAGGTCGAACCCGGCCGGCGGGTTGTTCGCGTAGGAGCCGGGGTCGTCGCTGTTCTGCCCCTTGGGGTTGCTGCTGGTGACCCACACCTCGAACTCGCCGGTCTCCGTGTTGTACACCCGGGTGACCGCGACGGTCAGGTTGCGGCTGTTGGTGCCCCGCATGATCTCGTGGGCGCGCTGCGCGGCGACGGCCGCGAAGTCGCGGTCCCCGACGGGGCGCTGCACCCCGTCGTCGTCCTCCCGGTATTCGCGGTCGGGGTGGCAGTCGCCGTTGGTGTTGTGGACGAGCGCGTTCGCGGCCCCCGCGCCCACGTAGTAGGTGTGCAGGTCGGCGACGGTGAGGTTGTGGACGCGCTGCGCCTCGGCCTCGGCCCGGTCGACCGCGGTGATCTGGACCCAGGTGCCCGCCGACGTGCGCAGCCAGGTGCCCGGCTCCAAGGCGGCGGCGTCGACCCACTCCGCGCGGTCGGGCACCCAGAAGGGGTGCTCCGCGGTGGCGGTGATCGTGTCGGTCGCACCGCCGCCGTCGTCGACGGTGAGGGTGATGAGCGTCTTGGTCCCGATGCTGGAGACGAGGGCGGTGACCTCGCGAGGCCCCTCCTCCCCGGTCAGGGGGTCGAAGGCGAGGACGGTGTCGCCGACCTCGATCTCCTCGATGGGGAGCATGGTGCCGTCCGCCAGCAGGACCGGGGTGCCCGGCACGAAGCTGGACGGGCGGCGGCAGGAGGGGCTTTCCGCGTTCTCGCCCTCCTGGTCACCGTCGGCCCGTTGCTCCCCGGTGCCGTCACCGTCCCCGCCACCGCCGTCGTCGCCGCTGTTGTCGGCCATGTCGTTAAGGCGGTCGATCTTCTTGCCCCAGCCGAAGTAGGGGATGAGCGCGACCGCGTTCTCGGCCACCCCCTGGCCGATGGCCTCCAGGTAGTTACCGTTGTTCCAGTTCTCCTGGGTCTCCTCGCTGAAGAGCAGGTCCAGGCCCCAGCCGACCGGGTCGTCGGTGAAGGCGTCCCAGTTGCCGGTCACCCCGTCGACCAGGGAGTCCCAGGTGTCGGAGACCCACTGGCCCGGGTCGTCCCACAGGCGCTGCGCGCCGTCGACCAGGCCGTTCCAGGCGTCGCCCACGCTGTTCCACGCGTCACTGGCGGCGTTCCCGACGCCGGTGCCGAAGTCGGTGACGCCGTCCCACACCGCGCCGAGCCCGTCCCCCGCCCACGACAGGAACCCGCCGCCGTCGTCATCGTCGCCGCCGCCACCGCCGCCGTTGTCGGAGACCTGCGTGACCTCGCCCTGCGGGGCGTCCGGGGCATCACCCGACTCCTCCGCGCCGTCGTCCCCGTCGCCGCCGGTGCCACCCGTCTCCCCGGTACCGCTCCCGCCGTCGTCACCGCCACCACCGTCGCCTCCGCTGGTGCCGTTGAGGATCGACTCCACGCCGGCGGCCACGGAGGAGGAGATCTGGCCGCCGATCCCGCTGGTGATGAGGACCGCGAAGAGCGCGGCGACGAGCAGGATGACGGCGGTGTACTCGATGTAGCCGGCACCGCGTTCGGGATCGTGGATGCGTCGGAGCATGGGGGAACCTCGATGTCGGCCCGGGGCCACGGGGCGGTGGGGAGGGTCAGCGCAGGAAGAACGCGCGCGATGCCGGGCGCAGGAGCAGGACGAGGATCACGACGGGCAGGATGAGCTGGGTGATCCGGCCGTCGCCGCCGAGGGTGAGCAGGGAGTACAGGGCGAGCAGCGACTCCAGGACGAGGATCGACCAGAACACCACGCGCCCGCCACGGCGGACGAACACCGCCAACAGGATCTGGAGGATGCCGGGCAGGGAGGCCATGAGGTTGTAGCCGAGTTCGTAGGCGGAGATCCCGGTGAGGATCAGCATGGACACGGCGAGCAGGAGGGTCAGCCCACCAGAGACGTACAGCAGGGCACGGACCCAGCGCACGGGCACGGGAAGTCGGGTCACGGGCGATCTCTTCTGGACGGGGGGCACCGCCCAACCTGCGGGTCGGGCATGGAAGGACGCCTAGCATAGATGGAATACGTCACAGAAAGCCGGAGGGTGGCCGTTTTCGGCCAAACGAAGGCGCCGAGGCCCCATTAAGGCGTTCTGCCGGGTATCGCCCGATTCCTTGCCGGTCGTGTGGGTCTGTGGCGTGGCCAGCGTCATTGGGACGGTTGCGCGCGCCTCGGGCTCTCCCCGTGCCCCCTAAGCCCCGAGCGTCCACTGGCGGCCCTGACCACGATCAGCGCCATGAGATCCGCCCTTGCCAGGGCAGACATACACCCCATCCCCGCGTGCGCGGGGAGCACACCACCGTGCCCGCGCGCGGGGTGCCGTCGGCGGGACCATCCCCGCGTGCGCGGGGAGCACGGTGGCTGCTGCGCACGGCCGGCCAGACCGTAGGGACCATCCCCGCGTGCGCGGGGAGCACTCGCCGTAGCGGACCGCGTTCGCGGGGGCGTTGGGACCATCCCCGCGTGCGCGGGGAGCACAAGAGCCAGTACGTCGGCCTGTGGTACCGCCGGGGACCATCCCCGCGTGCGCGGGGAGCACGCAAGTCTTCGCCTCTTCACAACGAAAGACGAGGGACCATCCCCGCGTGCGCGGGGAGCACCCGGTTAACGGATGGTGGCCCATCCCCAGCTTGGGACCATCCCCGCGTGCGCGGGGAGCACGTGGCCAGGGCCTGGATCTTGCCCAGCAGGTGGGGACCATCCCCGCGTGCGCGGGGAGCACTCTTGTTGACCTGGGACGTTACCAGTGGGGAGCCGCGTTTTCGACCACTTCTTGAGAAAGCGGCACGGAGCAGCAAAAGGCTCAAAACGGCACAGAAACGCCCTTCTCCCGGTCGGAGGCGCCGGGATGGGACGGACCAAGCCCATGGCTCCTCTCACACCGAAGTGGCACACGGCGTCACGTGGCGCCGGCCCGCCGAGGAGGCCGGGACCCGCGAAACGTCTCACAGGTAGTGGCCGCCCCGGCCGCTCTTCACAGGCGGTGGCCGCCCCCGGCCGCTCTTCCCGTTTCCCCGGCTCCCGGTTCCGCTCTGCGGCAGGATGCACCATAAGTACGCGATTCGCCGCGGAGGAGACACATCGGAAGCATGCGGGACATCGCCATCGTCGGGGCCGGCGTGGCCGGGATCAGCGCGTTCGTGCAGTTGGTTCGGGAGGCGGGCGCCGGCCTGTCCTCGGTCACGCTGATCGATCCGAACGCCCCCGGCACCGGGCCCGTCTTCGGTGATCCGGATCCCGACCTGCTCTGCAACACGTCGGCGGGCATCTGTTCCCTGCTTCCCGAAGCGCCTTCCGACTTCGTCGGCTTCTGCGCCGAGCATGCCCGCCCCGTCGGGGACGCCGACCTCGTTCCCCGTTCCTGGATCGGCGAGTACGCCCGTGTGCTTTTCCGGGACCACTCCGCGCCGGCGCGCGCCCGGGGCGTCGGGGTCGCCCACGAACCCGGCCGCGTCCACCGCGTGACCAGGACGGGCGGCGGGTACCGGCTCCGGCTGGGGGACGGAAGGGAAAGGACCTTCTCCCACGTCATCGTGGCCGTGGGCCTGGGGGGACCGGTCGTCCCCGACGGTTTCGCGGCGCTCACCTCCCACCCCCGCTGGACACCGTCGCCCTACCCCTCGGCCCGCCTGCGCCGGCGGGTCGGGGACGCGCCCTCCCGCGTCCTGGTGGTGGGCGGGGGGCTTTCGGCGGTCGACGCCGCGCTGCTGCTGTGCCGGGACGGCCACCACGTCACCTTGGCCTCCCGCAGCGGCCTGTTGCCCGCCGTGCGCGCCCGTATCCTGCCGTCCCCCCGGCCCCTCCCCTCCTTAGAGAGGATCGCCGGGCTGGAACCGGACGACCCCCTCCTGCACCACAAGGTCGGCCGCGCGGTGGTGGAGGCCGTGCGCGTGGTCTCGCCCCTCCCCCTGCGCCGCCAGCTGTCCCGCAGCACCGACCCGGTCCGGCGGCTGCGGGAGGAGACCGCGCTGGCGGAGGCGGGGTTGTGCCACTGGCAGGACGTCCTGCTCTCCGTCTTCCACGCCGCGTCCGCGTGGAGCGAGGGGCTCCCCCTGCCCGACCGCGAGGCCGCCCTCGCCCCCGTCAGGCCCGTGATATGGCGTTACGTCACTTCCCTGGCGTTGCCCAACGCCAGGAAACTGCTGGCCCACATCGACGCCGGGAAACTGACCCTGGACACCTACGACCCCGCGCGCGTCCGCGCCCACGACGGAGGTTTCGAGGTGGCCTCGCGCGACGGCCGCGTCCGCGTCCACGACCACGTCGTGGCGGCGGCCGGGTTCCACATGCCCGCGCTCCACCACGACGCGGACGGCGTCCACCTGGTGGACCCTCCGCCGTCGGCCGTCCCCCTCACCGCCATCGACGGGGACCTGCGCCTCCACCTCGACGGCCGGCCGGAGCGGATCTGGGTGATCGGCCCGGCCTCCCACGTCCGCCGGTCCTTCGTCAACTTCCTGACCTCCGTCGCCGTCCAGGCGCGCGCCGTCGCCCGGCAGATCGGCGAGGGCTCCTGAGCCTGCCGGGGTGTGGCACTCCCAGGCACGACAGGGCCTTCATCGGTTCGGCGGCCGCGACGAGAGTGGACGCCATGACCACGAATCAGACAGCCAGGCACACCACGTCCTCCTCGCAGGAGGACGCGGCGCGAAAGGTCGTCCTCGTGACGGGGGCGAGCAGCGGGATCGGCGAGGCGATCGCGCGCCGGCTCGCCGCCGAGGGGCACACCGTCGTCCTCACCGGCCGGCGCGCGGACCGTCTGCGCGCCGTCGCCGACGAACTCACCGGTGACGGGCACAGCGCCGACGCCCGAACGCTCGACGTGACCGACCGGGCCGCGTTCGCCGCGCTCGTCTCCGACGTGATCGCCGCCCACGGGCGCCTCGACGTCCTCGTCGGGAACGCGGGCGTGATGCTGCTCTCGCGCCTCGACTCGCTGCTCGTCGACGAGTGGGACCGGATGATCGACGTCAACGTGCGGGGGCTCTGCAACGGCTTCGCCGCGGTGCTGCCGCACTTCCGCGACCGCCGGTCGGGGCACGTCGTCACCATCGCCTCGATCGGGGCGCACGAGGTCTCGCCCACGTCGGCGGTCTACTCCGCGACGAAGTACGCGGCCTGGGCGCTGGCCGAGGGGCTGCGCCAGGAGGCCGACCCGTCGATCCGGGTGACCACCGTCTCCCCGGGGGTCGTCGAATCCGAACTCGCCGACCACATCACCGACGCGCACGCCGCCGACCTGATGGTCGGGTACCGGGCGGCGCTCCTCCCCGCCGACGCGGTCGCCCGCGCCGTGGCCTACGCCATCGACCAGCCTGCGGACGTCGACGTCAACGAGATCGTCGTCCGGCCCGCCGCCCAACGTTGATCCCGCTCCGCCCGTCCGGCCGGCTCCCGCGCTCCGCCCGTGGGAGCCGCGCCGTTTCCGGGGGCCGTCCGGACGCGCAGCCACGGCAGGACCGTCGGCGGGTCCACCGGGGTCGGGCGCGGCCGGGGCCGGTCTCGCGCCGGGAGGTCCGTTCTCAGGCCCCGCTCTCTCGCGTTCCGGGCCGTGTCCGCCCCCGTCCGGGTGACGGGCGCGGCGGCCGTCACCCCTCGGCTCCCTCGCCCGGCCACCCGTCCCGTTCCCCGGTGCCTCCCCGGCCTTCCCGCACCCGGAAGGCTCCGACCCGGGCCTGCCCCCGTCACCGACCGTCGCGTGGCCTGTCACCGCCTCGGTTCCCGGCCCGGCGGGCATCCGCCGTGCGCTCCGGTGACGCGACCGGGACCGGGGACCCTGGTCTGTCTCCGGCGGCCTCTACGATGCGGGCATGTCCGTCGATCTGTACGCGGGGATCCCCGTCAGCGACTACGAGGCGGCGCTGGACTGGTACCGGCGGCTGCTCGGCTCCCCGCCCACCTACGTCGCGAGCGACACCGAGGCGGTGTGGGAGCTGGCGCCCCATCGGTCGCTGTTCGTGGAGTACTCCCCCGAGCACGCCGGCCACGCCCTGATCAGCGTCTTCGTCGACGACCTCGACTCCTTCGTCACCCGCGCCGCCGAGCAAGGGCTGGAACCCGCGAGGCGGGAGACCTACGGGAACGGGGTGCGCAAGGCGGTCTACCGCGACCCCGAGGGCAACGAGATCGGTTTCGGCGGCGCCCCGCTCTGAACCCGCCCGGACGTCCTCGGCGGGCGGGCCGGCTCCCCGTGCGGCGCGGCGTGCCACGGCGAGCGGGAACCCGGACCATCCCTTCGCCCTCTCCCGCCTCGCCGGAGCCTCACGGCGGGTCCGTCGCCTCGATCACCTCCCGGGCCGCGTCCAGCTCGGCGTCCCTCACCCGCCCGAACAGGGCGAAGTCGCCGGGGTTGGCGTCGATGACCTCGCGCTGGATCTCGTCCTCCACCGCGTTCCAGACCGCGACCAGGTCCGTCTCCGCCTTGCAGAGCACGTCCGCCCCGGCCACGGCCACCTCCCGGGACGACGCCTCCTCCGTCTCCGCCCAGGCCGGGTCGGAGAGGGCGTCGAGCGGATCCTCGTAGGCGTACCCCCGCTCCCGCATGCAGGCGCTCCACGCGCCGACGACCTCCACCACCCGCGGGTCCCGCCGGGACGCCTCGAACGTGTCGCCGATGTAGCCGTTCAGCACCCCGGCGTCGAACCCGGGGACGTCCGCGCCCAGCCGTTCGCGGGCCTCGGCCAGGCAGCCTCCCCGGCCGTCCGTCCCGTAGGCGGCGACCTGCTCGCCGAGGGGCAGCGCCGCCCTGACCCGGCGCGCCTCCTCGCGTGCGCGCTGACCCGGCGCCGGAGGCGGCGGATGGTAGCCGTACCGCCGGGCGACCTCCGGTTCGACGAGACCGTAGCGCCTGCGGTTGAGCGGGTCGGCGTCGTGCTCCTCCGGCGGCGGCAGGAGCTCCCAGTCCAGGCCGAGGTCGCGCATGCACGCGCCGATGAGCAGGTCCTCGGCGTACTCGATCGTCTCGATGTCGGGCCGGGAGAGGTTGTAGTCGTCGAGGGGGACGTGGAGGGCCCGGACCTGGCGCCCCACCTCGGGAGGTCCGGCCTCCTGGGCGTCCTCGGGGGCCGCCGCACAGCCCGCGGCGGCCAGCACCAGCCCCGCGGCGAGAAACCGGGAGATCGGCACGGCGCTCCTCCCTCCGTCGAAGGGCGGCGCCGGGCGACCGGCACCGCCCTCCCTCCACCGGTGCTAGCTCACGAAACGGACGGAGCTGGCCCTGTTGTCGAAGTTCGACGGGTTGTTGCTGTTGTTGCTCAGGTCCTTGTCCTCGGAGTGGCCCAGTGCGGTGTAGTAGGTGCCCCCGTAGTCGGCGTGGGTGTACAGCAGCGCCCGGTTGCTTCCGGTGTTGCGGAAGGAACTGATGTTGTCGTTGATGTTCCCGCCGCTGCCGCCACCCCAGGTGTTGTTGATGAAGTTGCCGTCGTTGGCCGTCAGCCGAGCCGACCGGCCGCCGAAGTCGTCGTGCTCGTAGACGTAGAGGGAGCGCGTCGCCGGAGCGCCCGCGATCGTGGACTCGGCCGCCGTCACCGGCGTCGCCGCGCCGAGCAGGCCGACGAGGCCGGCCGCCGCGACGGCCGCCGCCGTTCCGATTCGCTTCACGTTGTTCTCCCGTGTTCTGGTCTCGCCATCCGCGATGGCCGTGGACTCCCCTCCGGCGTGAGAGACACCGCTCCCGAAAGGGAACGACCCTCGATCACGACGGTCGGTGATCATTCGGATCCGTAACGTACAAGAGGAGGAGCCGCCCTCTGCCTGGAAGCGGAAAACGCAGGTAAGAGGCCGTTTCATAACCTCCCCGATCATCCGGCCGGATATCGGCGACAGGCCGTGGCAGGTGACCGTAAGCCCGGAAGAAAGGCTGGTATACCCGTTTTCCCGCCACCGGCCGCCCGCCCGAGGACCGCCCGCCCGAGGACCGCCCGCCCGAGGACCGCCCGCTCCCCTCCACTGACGGGACGACGGCCCGCGCCCGGCCCGCAGTCCCCAGGGACGGGAAAAGCGGTTGCGTCCCCTCCTCCCCGCGCCCGAGACTGGCCACGTGGATCAGATCCGGGAAGTCGTGAGACTGGTCGACGAGACGTTGGGACCCGAGGTCATCGGCACCTACCTCCACGGATCCCACGTGCTCGGCGGCCTCAGACCCGCCAGCGACCTGGACATCCTCACCGTCTCCCGGCGCGGCATGGACGACCGGGAACGGCGCGCCCTCCTCGACGGGCTCCTCCGCCTCTCCGGGATCACCGACGAACTCCGCCCGGTCGAACTCACCGTGGTCGTCCAGTCCGAGGTCCGCCCGTGGCGGTTCCCGCCCACCGGCGACTTCCTGTACGGCGAGTGGCTGCGCGAGGAGTTCGAGGCCGGGGCCCTCCCCCGGCCCGGGCCGATGCCGGACCTCGCCATCGTGATCACGATGCTGCTCGCCGGCGACCACCCTCTCTCGGGCCCACCTCCGGCCCAGGTCCTCGACCCCGTACCGCGCGAGGACCTCATCCGCGCGAGCGTGAACGGGCTCCCCGGCCTGCTCGCCGAACTGGACGACGACACCCGCAACGTCCTGCTCACCCTGGTGCGCACCTGGAGCACCCTCGCCACCGGCGTGATCAGGCCGAAGGACGCGGCGGCCGACTGGGCCATGGACCGGCTCCCCGGGGAACACCGGCCCGTCCTGGAGCACGTGAAGGGGCTCTACCTCGGCTCCCCCTACTCCGAGGAACGCTGGAGCGACGACCTGAGGGCACGGGTCCACCCCCTCGCGGAGGCCGTGCTCTCCGAGATCCACCGGATCGACCGGCTGTCCCACCCCTGACCTGAGGCCGGAACCGGCACTCCACAAGGACCACCCCACCCGGCCCCTGCCCGCCGGAACACACCCGACGATCCCCGCACGCGCGGGGAGCATCTGGCGCTGGGCGAACCCCTCATCCTCCACCTGGGGACCATCCCCGCGTGCGCGGGGAGCATCGGATCCGCCGTTTCGCCGGGTCGATGAGGTTGGGACCATCCCCGCGTGCGCGGGGAGCATGCGTGCGTCGACTACTGGAGGCGCACCCGCTCGGGACCATCCCCGCGTGCGCGGGGAGCATCCGAAACCTGCCCTGATGGGCGGTAGGTCCCGGGGACCATCCCCGCGTGCGCGGGGAGCATCGCAGTGAGCTGGAGACCGCCCCCCTGGAGGCGGGACCATCCCCGCGTGCGCGGGGAGCATACTTCGTGACCTGCGGCTTTATCCCGGGCGGACCCTCGTTACAACCACTTTCCGAGAATCGGACAAAAGCTCCATAACACCCAATCCGTTCACCGGTTCCCGAAGCGGCGGCGTTGGTAGGCCTTGCTCCACCCCTTCTTCTTGAGTTGTGGCTCCGCCGTCGTCCCCTCCGCCTTGTCGCGGAGGCGGTGGATGAGGGTGAGTCCTTCGTGATCCACCGGGTGCCACTTGTGGTCGTGGGTCCGGAAGGTGAACCCCTGCTCGTTGTCGGTGCTGTGGACCAGGAGCGCCCTGCCCTTGCCCGTGTACCCGCGCACCTCGTCCCACAGCGCGTCGCGGATCCGGGCGGAGGGGCGGCCGATGAAGACCCCCGGTGAGATCTCCATCAGCCAACGGGTGAGGAACCCGCGCAGCCCCTGCGGGCAGTCGGTGAGGACGATGACCGTCACCAGATCACCCCGTCGTCGACGGCGTGGTTGTATCCCGACTCCACCTCGACTCCGTGGTCGGATTGGAGGGTGACCCGGTCGGGCGCGTCGGCGAGGTCGGTGTCCGGCCCGTCCACGACGCTTCCGGGGAGCAGCAGCGACTTGACGTCGGCGACGCAGCGGTCGAGCAGGCGCGTCTCGTTGATCCGGTCGCGGATGGCGCGCCTGGTCCGCGAACCGACCTCCTCCGGCCCCTCCGCGGCGACCTCGAAGGCCACCGGGATGCCGATCTCGGCCTTGTACAGGTCGGCGATGTCGAGCACGAACGACAGTTCGTGGCCGGAGTGGACGAACCCGAGCGCGGGGACGCAGCCGAGGGCGGCGACCACCGTCTGCGCGACCCCGTACATGCACTGGGCGGCGGCCGTGATGGCCTGGTTGGGCGGATCCCCCGAGGCGTAGTCGCCCGGAACGTAGCGACGGCCGTGCCAGGCGACGCCGACCCGGGCGGCCTCGGCCCGGTAGACCTTCCTGATCCGCTCGCCCTCCCGGCCGAGGAGCTGCCTGCGGGTGAGCCCTTCGGGGTCCTCGTCGGGGAACCGCATCCGGTACATCGCGCGGGCGACGTCCAGGCGGGCACGGCGGTTGGCCCACAGGCCGGCCTGCGCCTGGGCGAGGGCCGCCGAACGGGTGAGCGCCCGGCCGCCCGCGTAGAAGCGGACCCCGTGCTCGCCGGTCCACACGACCCCGGCCCCGCTCTCGCCCAGCAGCTCCATCGCCCTGTGCGTGACGCGGGTGCCCGGGCCGAGCAGCAGGGTGCCGATGGTGGCCGAGGGGATGTGCCTGACCCCTTCGGCGTCCTCGGCGGTCAGCGCGTTCGATTCGCGGTGGACGGTGCACCGCTCCAGGTAGACGAAGGAGAGCCGGTCTGCGACGCGGGTGAGTTCGTGCGGTTTGAGGGTGGGACGCCGGCCGACCGCCGTCACCGCTTCCCCGCCGGGGCGAGCGTCATCAGCCCGCACCCGTAGGCCCTGGCCCGGCCCAGCCCCGTGGTGAGGGTGCGGCGCAGCGCGTCGGGGTCGGTGACCTCCAGGTGGCCGTCGTAGGTGACGGTGACCAGGGAGACCGGTTTCGCGCCGGCCGCGCGGCCGGCGCCGCCCTTGCCGAAGCGGAGGTCGCGGCGGCCGTGCACGAGCAGGTCGTGGCCGTCCTCCTCGGGCGCGTGGTCGTCCTCCCCGGGCCGTTCCAGCACCCGGAACCCGGCGGCCTCCTGGCGCTGCAACAGCCAGCGCGCCTGATGGCGGGGGGTGATGTGCGGGGTGAGCTTGGTGGGTTCGCCGTCCCTGCGGCGGATGCTGTGGACGGGGTTGGCGGTGAGCCGGAACGCCCACACGTCGCCCTTGGCCAGCCGGGACAGGAAGGGCGCGTAGTCGTGGGTCCGCCAGCCCCCTTCCTTGGCGGGCCAGCCGGCCTGTTCGACCAGGTGGGTGAGGTCGGGCTCGTCGGGCCCGACGACGTAGAGGAGGACCTCGGCGCGGGCGTTGCGGTCGACCCGCCACAGCACGCGCGGCCCGTCGTCGCCGGGGAGGATGTCGGGATAGGAGCTCATGACGGCGGCGTGCAGCGCCTGGGGCGAGGCCAGGAGCCTGCGCGCGCCGGTGCGGGCGGTGTTGAAACGGAAGCTGGTGAGGTACATCAGTCGCCTTCGAACAGGGCCGCCGGGTCGTGGTGGGGAGGCTCGGGCTTTCGGGCGCGCGGGTTGGGCACCTCGACGGTGCCGGCCCGGACGCCGCGCAGCGCGTAGCGGCGGTGGAGCGGGTCGAAGCTGATCGGGTGGTCGCGGATGGTGTCCGCCGCCCCCTCCTCCGAGGCGTGCCCGGGGTCGGCGTCGACGAGGAGGTCGAGGACGACGGTCGCCCGGTTCCGTTCGCGTCTCTGCCGCCACTCGGGCGCCTGCCACGGTTCATCGCCCAGCGCGGCCTCCAGCGTCCCGCCGTGGTGGACGCGCAGGCCCACGGGCCGGGCCGGCGGGCAGGAGCGCCGGCCCAGGTAGGGCAGGAAGGCGGGGGCGCGCACGGCCCTGTCCAGGTCCTCGATCAGGCCGTCGTCTCCCTCGACGGCCGCGACGAACACGGCGTCGCTCAGGTAGAACCGTTCGGAGACCGGCATGGACTTGCCGGTGACGAAGTGGCGGGCGGTCTGGTAGTCGCGGACGCGGACGCCGCGCTGGTCGACGCGCACCCCGAACCGGAGGGCGGCGAGGTCGGAGATGTCGTCGCCGCGTTCACGGCCCTGGGCCGCGGCGAGCAGCCCGACGACGCCGCTCTTGGTGGGCGCCCCCTCGGTGGAGCGGCGCGCGAACCGGGAGGAGGATCCCCACGCCTGGAGGGGGCCGGCCAGCAGCAGGGTGAGGACGCTCATTTCGCGTCGGCCTGGCGCCGGGCCACTTCCTCGCCGACCTTCCTGACCAGCTCGGGCAGGGTGGTCTGGCGGCCGACGCCGGCGAGCTTTCCGGTCGCCTCGCCCACGCGCACGACCCAGGTGTCGACGTCCTCCCCGACGTCGAAGGCGCGCTCCACCTGGGGGATGTAGTCGGCGAGCCGTTCGGCCGCCTCCCGCAGGTGGCCGCGCCCGGAACCGGCCTCGACCGCCTCCTCGAAGGCCCCCACGAAGCTGACCGGCCGGGTGCGGCGCAGCTTGGCGATGACCACGTCGGGCAGGGTGTGGTTGCCGAAGGTGTTGATCTTGCCGCTGGGCAGCGACTCGACGAAGCCGCGGACGAACGCCTCGACGGCGCGGCGCAGCGGCTCGGTGGCGGGCTCGTCCTCGCGGGGGCTGTCGCCGAGGTTGCGGCGCAGCAGGTCCACGTCGAGGGCGGCGTAGCGGTAGAGGGTGGCGGAGTTGAACTCGACGGTGCCGATCATGCCGGCGCCGGGCTCGGCGTCGGTGTTGTGGTCGTCGACGGCGGTGTAGTAGTCGGACTCGTTGTCCACGGCGTGGACGCTGATGGCGTGGGCGACCTGCGCGGCGGCGTCGACGTTGATGTCGGCGCCGTCGGCGACCATGCGGCCGAACAGGGCGATGTCGACGGAGTGGCGGCTGTCGGCGGCCTTCTTGGCGCGTTCCTTGTTGGCCTTGTCCTTGAAGAACGCGGCGATGTCGTCCTTGCCCTCGACGGCGAGCGCGGCCAGGGCGTCGAGCTGGCGCGCGCTGAGGAAGAGGAGGTAGGAGGACTCGGGGGCGGGTTCCTCCTCGCCCTTCTTCTTGGCGCTGTCGGCCTTGCGCTTGGGCACCTCGATCTTGGCGCCGGTGGCGGTCTTGACGGTCTCGGCGGCGAGGTTCCAGCGGGTCTTCTCGTCCAGGTCGGAGTCGAGCTCGTGGATGCGGCCGGAGAGCAGTTCGACGACGCGCTTGGTGCGGGTGCCCAGTTCCCGCGGGTCGAGCAGGTCGTGGAAGGCGAGCCGGGTGGCGCGTTTCCACGCCTGGCTGGAGACGCGGGCGCGGCGCACCCCGCCGTACACGGCGGTCTTGGGGCTGCCGGTGTCGTCCCTGTTGAGGTTGCTCGGCGGGACGGTCTGGAGGACGTGGAGGTCGAGGATGGTGCGGTTCACGCGGCGTCCTTGTCGGTGTCGTCGTTCGTGCCGGTGTCGGCGGGCTCGTTGGCGGGGCGGTAGGCGTGGAATCCGCGGCCCCAGGCCGTGCGGACCTGTTTGATTCCGTTCCGTTCGGCCAGCGCGGTGTGGAGGTGGTCGGCGAGCAGGCCGTAGTCGAGGGGGATGGATTCGCGGCGCAGCAGGGTGACGATCTCGCGGAGACGCTGGGCGAGGACGGCGGGGTTGACCGCCGTCCCGGCCTGGACGAAGCGCCGGTGCAGGGCCTGGTCGATGTCGCCGGGCGGCATGAGGCGGCGGACCGCCCGGCCGAGGTCGGGGCCGGGCCGGTGCATGCGTTCCTCGCGGCGGGACTGCTGGTGGACGGCGTAGAGGGACAGCGCCATGTGCACCGCGTTCTCGGCGGCCTCCCGCCGTCTCTCGCCCTCGGGGTCGCCGCCGTAGGGCAGGGCGTCGTGGAGTTGGGGCGCGGAGGTGAACTCCCACGCCTCGGGCGCGTCGGTGAGCGGTTTGCCCGCGCCGCCGCGCAGCCCGGCGAGGGTGGCGACGGCCCCGGGGCGGTCGCGCAGGTAGCCCTCCTGGAGTTTCCTGACCTGCTCGTCGACGTAGGCGCCGAGGGGCCGCAGGGCGGGTTTGCGCTCGGTGGTGGTGGCGGTCATCGGTCCTCCCCTTCGGGGTTCTGCTGGTCGCCGCCGAGCGGCAGGTCCTTGCGGAGCCTCGCCCGGAAGCGCAGGTCGGCGCGGGAGGCGTTGAGCCAGACGGCTCCCGTCGCGGTGCTGACGACGCGGCCGACCCAGGCCGCCTCGCCGGCGCCGTCCACGAGCTCGCGTCCCAGCGCCAGGACGACGCGGCGGACCGTCCGCTGCCATTCGGCGTGCCGTGGCCTGGGATCGGCCGCGTCCCCGGGGGACAGCCCGCGCAGCCAGTCGCGGAAGTGGCCGTCGAGTTCGCCGAAGCCGCGGTCGCGGGCGGCGTCGCGGGGCTCCTCGGACTCGATCCCGGCGGCCCGGGCGAGGTCGTCGGCCAGGTCGCCCAGGGCGTTGACGGCGTCCTCGGCGTTGCCCACCGCGTCCACGGCGGTCTGGCCGAGGAGCCGGTCGCGTTCCCGCAGGACGACCACGGCCATGGTCACGGCGTCGTCGACGACCTCGTCGATGACGGACTGCTGGGTGCCGTAGACGGCGCCGATCAGCCGGGCCCGGACGAAGTGGTCCTCGGGCAGGTAGCCGTCGTTGGCGAGCCGGGCCACCCAGTCGAGGACGCGGGGCCGGACGACGGCGGCGGCCTCGCCCCGCTGGTGGGCGTTGCGGACCCGGCCGGTGATCAGGGCGGCCAGGCCGCGCCAGGCACTGCGCGCGGGCTCGTGATCGCGCGGCAGGTAGATCGGCGACTCGCCGAGCTTCTTCTCCTGGGCGGGGCTGCGCCGCCAGGCCGTCATGGGCTCGCGGTCGTGCATGTTGCGGGGCGACAACGGGTCGCCGTAGGCGAGCAGCACGCCGTGCACGCCCTCGGCGTCGTGGTGCAGGCGCACCCGCCGCGACTGCCAGGTGTAGAGGTCGCGCACCCCGTTGGGGCGGACGGTGAGCTCCGCCTCGTCCGCGGGGCCGGGGCCGCAGGGGTCGCGGCGCCAGGCGGGCCGGTCGTCGCCGTCGCCGCGCAGCCCGCCGGCCTCCTGCTGGGTGGCGACGAGGTTGAGCAGCAGCGTCTGCCGCAGGTCGTCGCCTTCGACGAGGACCCCGCCGAGGTTGCCGGCCCAGCCCACGCCCAGCGGGTAGCCGCGCCCTCCCTTGACCCGGGGGTCGCCGACCGCGCCGGACTTGATGCCGGAGGGGTCGTAGGCGTGGGCGTGGACGAGCCAGCGGGCGGCCTCGGCGAAGCCGAGCCGTTCGGCGCCGCGCGATCGCATCGTGAAGAACGGTTCGCCGTTGGGGACGTCGGCGACGATCCGGTCCAGCGGGAAGATCTCGTCCTTGGCCGTGCGCAGGTCGGCGACCTGGAAGAACGGCGTCCGCGGATGGAGCAGGTCGAAGCGGTCGCGGTGCTTGTCGAGGTAGGCGGTGACGGCGGCGAGGGGCAGGCCGTCGGCCTCCCACAGGGCCTGCCAGTCCTCCTCGTAGGCGGGACCGTCGACGGCGTCGTGCAGGATCGCCAGCAGCAGCCGCGTCAGCGCGAACTCCTGGGTGGGGACGTCGCCGACCAGCCGGCGCAGTCGCGGCGCCTGGGCGAACACCTCGGTGATCGACAGCTCGTCCTGGGTGCCGTCCAGGCGCAGGACGGGCAGCCAGGGCGAGTCGACCAGGTCGAAGGAGGCGGTGGGGGTCTCAGTCACCATGGTTGACCTTCAGTCCGTCGGAGCGGGTGTAGTGGAGATCGAAACCGGCCAGGTGGGCGCGCTGGTCCTGGTCGAGGGCGAGGACCAGCTCCCCGGCGAGCCAGTGCGCCTCCTTGGCCTGCCACGCCTCGACGCACTGGGCCTCCAGCTCCTCGATGACCCGGTCGAGGGTGCGGGGGTCGGCGCACATCTCGTAGGGCAGCCGCATCCCGCACGAGGCGACCGTGCGGGCCAGCGCGGTGGGCGGGACGGCGTGGGTGGGCAGCTCGCGTCCGCCGTCGCGCCTCAGCCAGGGCAGGGAGGCCAGGGTTCCGTCGGCGCGGCGCTGCACGACGAGGACCTCCAGGCTCTCCCGGCTGTCGCGGACCTGGGCGCGGCCGGCGTAGGTGTCGTCGGCGTCGCCGACCCCGGCCCGCACCCAGCCCACCAGGGCGCGGCCAGGGCGGGCGACCCCGCCCAGCAGGAAGTCCTCGGCCCTCTTGCGCTTGTCCGCGCGCTCGACCTCGTGGGCGAGACGGGCGTGGTCGAGCGCCTCCCGCCAGTGGTCGGGACCGACGGGGTCGGGGCCGTAGGCGCGCTGGACCAGCGGGCTGATGTCGTCGGGCAGCCGCACCGGACGGTCGGACTCGGCGAGGAACGGCTCCAGTACGGCGGCGGAGCGCAGCAGCGCGTGGGCGCCGTAGACCGCGCGCGAGCCGCGGACGGGTTCGGGCACCCGCGCCGCCCAGTCGGCCCCGGTGACCAGGCAGCGCGCGCGGCGCAGCCGTTCGGGGCGCTGGGACCGGCCCTCCCCGCGCCGATGCCGGTGCAGCCGCCCCATCCGCTGGAGCAGCAGGTCGACGGGGGCGAGGTCGGTGACGAGCAGGTCGAAGTCGACGTCCAGGGACTGCTCGGCGACCTGGCTGGCCACCACGACGTGGCGTTCGGGGCGGGTCTCGCCGGCTTCGGCGACCTTCGCCTCGGGGCCGAAGAGGGCGAGGAGACGCGCGTCGTTCTCGGCCCGGTCGGGGTCGATGAAGCGGGCGTGGGCGACGGTGACGGGGATGCCGTCGGCCCCGAAGTGTTCCCGCAGGTGGTCGGCGGTCTCCATGACCCGGCGCACCGTGTTGCGGACGACCAGCGCGCACCCGCCGCCGGCGAGTTCGGTCTCGAGCCGCGCGGCGAGCGCGCCGAGGTCGTCGTCGAACCGTTCGACCAGCACGTCGGTGCGGCGCCCGGACGCCTCGGGGGCGGCCATGACCACACCGTCCGCCGCCACGCCGGTGATCAGCGGATAGGCGTCGGCCTCGCCCACCGGCGCGAACGCGGGGCCGGCCGGCCCGCCCGCGTAGGACTCGGCGAGCTCGCGCCGCCGCGCGGCGGGCAGGGTGGCCGAGAGCACCACCACGGGGACGCCGTAGGCGCCCAGCCACGACAGCACCCGGTCGAGGTAGGAGTTCATGTAGGCGTCGTAGGCGTGGGCCTCGTCGATGACGACGACCTTGCCGGCCACCGCGAGGTGGCGCAACGCCAGGTGGCGGCTCTTCAGGCCGGCGAACAGCAGCTGGTCGATCGTGCCGACCGTGAAGGAGGACAGCATCCCCTTCTTGCGGCCCTTCAGCCAGTGGTGGGCCACCAGCTCCGCGGCCGCGGAACCGGCGGCCCCCCGCGAACGCCGGTGCTCCTCCCCGTCACGGTCGACGTCGGACACCGGCCGGCCCGCGCGGACCAGCTCCGTGAAACGCTCGTTGAGCGCCGCCTTGGAGTGGGCGAGGAACACCGAGTGGGCGCCCGCCCCGGCGCGGGCGTCGGGCAGCCGCTCCAGCCAGGCCAGCAGGCGGGGGAACATCGCGTTGCCGGTGGCCATCGTGGGCAGGGCGACGAAGCAGCCGCCGGCGCCACTACGAGCGGCGAGGATCTCGGCGGCGGCCAGCGCGGCCTCGGTCTTGCCCTCGCCCATGGGCGCCTCGACGATCATCAGTCCGGGCCGGGGCATCGTGCGCGCGACCCGCAGGGCCTCGGCCTGCACCGGGTGGACGCGCGCGCCGGCGGGCAGGTCGAAACGGGACGCGAACAGCGCGCCGGGGTCCTCTCCGGTGTCCTCGGCGACCCAGGGGCGGGGCAGGTCGAGCATCCGCCAGGCGGTGTCGAGGCGTTCGGGGTCGGTGCGGCGCTCGCCGGGGAAGTAGGGGAACAGTTCGGGGTTGCTGGCGATCCAGTCGGCGACGATGACCAGCGCGGTCAGCAGCACCTGGACGGGCTGCGGCAGCTTCACCCCGCGCCACTCGGCGAGGCGGGAGGTGACGCCGCACGCCTCGGCCGCGGCGTCGAGGAGTTCGTCCTGGACGGCCCGCCACGCCTCGGGGCCGTCCGGGTCGCACAGCAGGGCGGGATGTTCGCGCAGGACCTGGATGTCGGCGTCCTCGGGCGGGACGCCGTGGTGGCCTCCGGCGACGACGGCGAACTGCGTGGTGGCCGGCCGCGCCCAGCCGTGCCGTTCGACCAGCCACCGCTGGATCAGCAACTGCCCGGCCAGACCGTGCGGGGCGAGCCTGCGATCGGCGATCTGCTTCTCCAACGGCATGGGCAGGCCGGCCGCGCGCATGCCATCGGCGAGATGCTCGACCTGGCAAGCGAAGGCGGGGGTCGCCTTGCCGGCATCGTGAGTGGCGGCCAGCCACACCGCGAGCCGCCGGGCGTCGTCGGCACCGCCGGGCAGCGCGCCGGCGACGAGCCTCCGGATCTGCTCGGGAACCCACTCGTCCCACAACAGGCCGGCCACGCCGGCGCTGTCGGCCATGTGCCGCCACAGCGGCAGCCAGCCGTCGCTGTCGCGGTCGTGCTTGGCCCAGACGGACCGCGCGGCTTCGGAGAGCCCCACAGGTCCGATGGGCCGAAGGCCGTCGTAGGTCATAGCCGGATCCAAGCGGTTGTCCCGGACAGAAAACCGCGAAACCCGGAAATCCCCTGTGGCCTGATCCGGCCAGGGGAAAGGGGAACCGTTGGGGTGCTCCCCGCGTGCGCGGGGAGCAGGACCCGTGCCCCCGCCGCCTCGCCTACAAGCTGGGGTCATCCCCGCGTGCGCGGGGAACAGCGGCCCGGCTACTCGCGGTGGCCGTCGTCCGGGGGGTCATCCCCGCGTGCGCGGGGAACAGACGTTCGTCGCGTTCCCACCGCAGCGACCCAAGGGGTCATCCCCGCGTGCGCGGGGAGCAGCTCGGGGGCGACCCCGTGCTCGGCCCAGACCTCGGGGTCATCCCCGCGTGCGCGGGGAGCAGACCTCGGCCCGGTCGACACCCCGCAACAGGCCGGGGTCATCCCCGCGTGCGCGGGGAGCAGAGCTCGCGCAGCGCCCGGTCGATGGTGGGCTGGGGGTCATCCCCGCGTGCGCGGGGAGCAGTCCAGACTGCGCCCTCCAGTGTCATCGTGGCCCGGGGTCATCCCCGCGTGCGCGGGGAGCAGCCACGGGGCGTCGGGCTCATGCTCCCGGTACTGGGGTCATCCCCGCGTGCGCGGGGAGCAGCCGCAAGCCTCCCCGCCGTCGGCTCATGAAGCGGGGTCATCCCCGCGTGCGCGGGGAGCAGAGCCGTGGACTCGTGGCCAACAGCGGAGTCGAGGGGTCATCCCCGCGTGCGCGGGGAACAGAGCGGCCGGGGGTGTTCCTGAGGCGGGTCGGTGGGGTCATCCCCGCGTGCGCGGGGAGCAGTCTTATTGACCTGGGACGTTATCAGCCGACCCCCTCGGATTCGACCACTTCTTAAGAAAAGGACGAAACGCGCCACAGGTCGCAAAAACCCATCGAGGCGCCTAACCGCCGACGTCTCAGAGAAGCCTCCACCGGTCCTGCCGATGGTGCCGGTCGAGGCCATCTCTCCCAGGCGGGTGGCCGAGTCACGGCAGCTGCTCGCCCCCATGGCGACACTCGGTTCACGATCAAGGCGACGCTCTTGCCGAAACCGCCTCCTGGAAAGTCCTGGAACCGGTGCCCCTTGAAGGGCGAAGCGAGGACATTCACCTCCCCTGGGGGGTCGGCCTCCGCGTGCGCGCCGATGTGTCACGGGTAGGGCTGCGCTCACGCGGTGCCGCCATCCGGACGGCGGTCCGCGGGAAGGGGGATGCTCTGTGAGGACAACAGAGATCCTGCGCGCGGAGCTGCTCGACCGCGCGAGGCGGGATCGTCGGGCACGTGAGGCCCTGCCCGCCGGGTACACGACGCGGGACTGGGCCAGGCTGGTGGCTCCGGTCGACGAGGACAATCACGCCTGGCTGCGCGAACTCGTCGCGGCCCACGGGTGGCCGGGGTGGTCGTCGGCCGGTGACGACGGCGCCGAGGCGGCCTGGCTACTGGCCCAGCACGCTCCGCCCGAGGACCAGGAGAGGTTCTTGCCGTTGCTGCGCCGCGCGGTCGAGAACGGGGACGCCGCACCCGTCCACCTGGCCTATCTGGAGGATCGGGTGCGCGTATGGCGGGGACTGCCGCAACGGTACGGGACACAGTACCGCCGGCTTCCGGACGGCGGGCTGCGCTTGGAGGAGGTGGAGGACCCATCGGGCCTGGACGAACGCCGGGCGTCGGTCGGTCTCGGACCCCAGGCCGAGTACGACGCACGGCTCCGCGCCTCCGCGTCCGCGTGATCCTCGCTCACGCCGGTGTGATCCGCTGCCCTTCCGGGGTCACGGTGATGGTGTGGTCGCCGATCGCCGGCCTGCCCGCGGACTCCCACTCCGCGTGGGCGTTCTCCGCAGCGGCCCACAGGTCGCGTGTTCCGGCTGTCCGTACCCTCCCCTCCTCGGCGAGCGCCCAGGACCCGTCCGAGGTGAACAACAGCGTCCTCTGCCCCATGCGAACGAAGCCGATATCGGGCGCGGCCAGCCACAGGGCCCAGGCCATGTCGGGATCCCCGAGCACGGCGCCGTCGAGGTCGCTGACGCGGGTGATGGCGTCACGTAGGTCCATGGCGGGTGGAAAACGCCGGTTCGGGGTGGCGGCGTCCGAACGGGCGGGCATGAAACAGCCCGGCTCCGCGTGACCGAAGTCGCCGCTCGCGGTGCCGTCGTCGTCAACGGTCAGCCGGGCGATGTGACCGATGTGGGTGTTGCCCACGGAGCGGATATCCACCAGGATCACGCCGCCGGGCCTGGTCTGGGACACCCAGGTGTAGGGGACCCGCTCGACGGAGTGGGTCGCGATCACCCGGTCGTAGGGCGCTTCACCGGGGTATCCCTCGCGGCCGTCGGCGGCGACGAGGACGGGGTGGTGCCCTAGAAAGGCCAGGCGGCCACGGGCCGTCTCCACCAGCTCGGGGTCGATGTCGACGGAGACCACGTGGCGGTCCCCGAGCCGGGCCCCCAGCAGGGCGGCGTTGTAGCCGGTACCGGTCCCGATCTCCAGTACGCGCATCCCGTCGGCGACGTCCAGGGCCTCCAGCATCGACAGCATGAGGGAGGGGCGGCTGCTGGAGGAGGTGGGCCACCAGTTCTCGGGGTCGTCGGGATGGCGGCGTAACTGTGTGACCAGGGACTGGTCGGCGTAGACGCCCGGCAGCCACGCGGGGTCGTCGGAGCCGATCCAGGCGGGCGGGTTCCGTTCGTCGTGGAAACCGGGAACGAAAACGTGCCGGGGAACCGAGAGGAACGCGTCGCGCCACGCGGGATCGGCGGGCGCGATCTCATCGACCAAGGCGTCCAGCAAGGGCCGCCACCGTTCCTCGGGAATGTTCGTCACGGACTCTCCTCGGTCAGCGCGTCGGCGACCAGGGAGCTGATCGGCGCCCCCGTCTCCTCCTGAAGCCAGGCCCACTGCGCGCCGGGACCATCCCCGCATGCGCGGGGAGCACTTGAGTTCCTCGAACTCCACCTCGCCGGGCACGGGACCATCCCCGCATGCGCGGGGAGCACTCTTACTGACCTGCAACGTTACCGAGCTTCGAAGCCGTTCACGACCACTTCTTAAGAAACCGGCAAAACACCCACCGGACCACGAACCATCCTCTGACCCGAAGAAGCAGCAAGGTCCACACCCGCCTCGACCAGTCCCGACAGAGAACGGCGACGGCCGCCCACGCGGCGCGGGCGGCCGCCCCTGTCCTTCAGCGAAAGTCCTCACACGGCAGGCAGGTGAAGAGCCCCGATGGCTCCGGACAACCGAGAAGGGTTCTGTCAGGCGGTCACGTAAGGCCGGTAGGGCGGCCCGTCATGGATGAACGACTGTGGCCGCTTGGAAGCCGCGTGGGCGTCCCACCATTGCGGGGAGCCGAAGGCGTAGGGGGCGCGGGAGGCGAGGGCGGTGGCGTAGGGGCGCACGCGCTCGGTGCCCGGCCGTGGGGGCGTGGGTTCGGGTGTGGCCGGGGGTGGTGTCTCGGGACGTGCGGGCGCGGTGGTGGCGGTCAACGCCGCCGTGATGGCCTCGGCGGTGCGGGGGTGGGCGAGGGCCAGCAGCATGACCGTGAACGCGGCCATGACGCGGCTGATAAGGTCGCGCATAGCTCTCTTCCTGGTAGTGCAGGTTGGGAGTCAGGCCCTGGGCCAGGTGTTCCTAGCACCTGCCGGGGCCGTTTTTCTTTCCTAAGGTGATCGGCCTCTAGGGCTCGTCCTCGTCGTGCTCGTCGTGGTGGTCTTGTAGGACCTCGGGCATGGGCAGCCCGCTCTTGAGGATGCGGGCGCGCACTTCACTGCGCTGAGCCGCAGTGAGGTGGACGGCCTGCCCGGGGGGCATGGTCAAGGCTTCGGAGATGCCTGGTGTAGGTGGCTCCACAGCATGCGACTCCTTGCTTGTAGGCGGATGAGTGAGCCCCGCCCGGGCGGGATCTGCATTTCCGCATGAATTGAAAGGTGGCGCGGCCCGCTTCCCTCTGCGCGCCATCCCTACGCACGGGCCGCGCCTGGGGCACTAGGAAGTGCCCCCTCCAGCGGCGGCTTCCTTGGCGCCGCTGGAAGCATCACCGAAGTAGAAATCTGGCATCGGAGAGAGACCCTCGCCTTGGGGGCGCCCCTTCTTCACAGGCCGGGGATGCCAAGGAACGGATCTCGCGGGATTTTGCGGCCAATACCGTTGAGCCAGGTCACGGCGTGGAAGCTCAGGGCGGCCAGACATCAAGCACCCCCTCCCCACCTAAGAGCAAAAAAGGTTCCGTGCTCGTAAGGCTCTAGGCTTCCGCACTCGGCCGCCAAGGACCGCACGAGGTGTAGTCCCCGCCCTCCCACACAGGGAGAATCGTCGTCGGCCAGAACCGACCTCACCTTGGGCGGTTTGGTGCGAATGCTCCCGGAAAGGCCGCGCACGTCGATGTCGATGCTGAAGTACAGGTCATAGGTCCCGCCTGGGTCCCCGCTGCGCGTATGACGGATGGCATTAGTCGCTAGCTCCGACACGATGACCTTGGCATCTTCGACGATACCCAGAGGAACCTCTTCAGGAACGGCTAGCGCACCCACGACGAAGCGACGGGCCAGGTAGACACTTTCCGGGGTCCCCGGCAGGGAAGTAGAAAAAATCGCCCTCATACGCCCCCCTTCCCGGGAAGGCCCCTACGGGATTGCTTGGGAGAGATTTGCTCTATCTTGGTACTTGTCACAGCACTCCTGGATGCTGGTGGCCACTCCCCGGACGGTGCCCCCCGTCGCGGGGCTTTTCGCGCCTAGCGTCCAGCAGAAAGTCCGGTCCTCTCCAGGGGTTACACCGAACTGGGAACCTTCTGGCAAACCTTGTCCAAGCAGAGATCCATCTGGTACAACTCTGTCTTATGGAGGAAAACAAGCTTGCTGATTGGGAACTTTTTGGCGGAGAGGCGCGACGATCACGCCTTCGATCAGGGCTTTCTCTGCGAGAGGTGTCCCAAAACGCCAACATCTCTATTAGCATGCTGTCCAAAATTGAGCGAGGAGTGAGAGCCCCCAAAAGGGACACCGTGGTACTACTGGATCAGGCTCTTTGTACAAATGGAGATCTGATCCGCAGATGGACAGAAGTTACTAGGCAAGCCGTGGACCCGGCCTGGTATCGACGGATGGAGGATGCCGAGAGAGCAGCGTCCTCACTATCCTTATTCCATCCCGTGCTGATCCCGGGTCCCCTGCAAGCACCGGAGTACGCGGAAGAGGTGCTGACGGCCGGACGACCGCTTGATCCTCCAGAGGCCATCGCTTCTCTGGTGCGACTGAAAAAAGCGCGAAGTGAGCGCCTTCTAGCGCCTGGTCCTCCCCTGGTGTCCGCCGTAATCCCCGAACCAGTAGTGAGGACATGCATGCCCAGTTCGCAGTTACCGCACCTTCTAGACCTGGCCGAGGCAGGCACCGTAGAGATCCAGGTCATCCCTAGCGGTCCAGCTTTGAACATAGGTTCAGCGGTCGGCGCTTACGATTTGTTCGTTTTCGCTGACCGATTGCCCCTGGTTCACTCAGAGCATGCGTGCGGGGGGGAGTTGATAGAAGAGGCAAGAGAGGTGCACCGTATTGCCACGGTGCATGGACGGCTGCAGGCCTGGGCGTTGTCCCCAGCAGACTCAATCGACCTGATTAGGAGCGTAGTGTCGTGCTCAGCACCGACTGGATGAAATCCTCATACTCTGGCGCGGGAGGGGCTTGCCTCGAAGCTCGCCTTGAGGAAGAGGATGAGGTACAGATTCGAGACACCCAAAATCGAGCTTTCGGCCACTTGAGCTTCAGCCGTGCTAGCTGGGAATCCTTCCTTCTAGCAGCGAAGGAAAACAGGCTCTAGGTCCGGATCAGTACCGTTTCACGGAGCGCCCTTCCGGCAGCGCTGGACCAGATTTTCCCCTGGTCACAGCGCTGCCGGCGGGGCGCGGATTTTTATGTGGGGCGGTATTGGTCCGCTAGCCGTATGGCGTCGGCTCGGTAGGTGGCGCGGACGTGGACGGCGGTGCCGTCACGGTGGTGGGGGACCATCCCCGCGTGCGCGGGGAGCACACCGCGTCGACCGTGTCACGCTCCTCCACCTCGGGACCATCCCCGCGTGCGCGGGGAGCACCCCGCCTTCTGGCGCAGGCTCAGGCTCGTCCCGGGACCATCCCCGCGTGCGCGGGGAGCACGAGAGCGTGTGGGCGGACGATGAGGGCTACCTGGGACCATCCCCGCGTGCGTGGGGAGCACAGACCTCGGTCACCCTGCAAACGATGTACGACGGGACCATCCCCGCGTGCGCGGGGAGCACCTCCGTGGTCATGTTGGAGGACAACCCGGTCACGGGACCATCCCCGCGTGCGCGGGGAGCACGAGGGCGCCGTCCCGAAGGCCGTCCACGACGGGGGACCATCCCCGCGTGCGCGGGGAGCACCAGCTGCGGATTTTTTGTTGGCTTTGCTAGCGGGACCATCCCCGCGTGCGCGGGGAGCACCCACCGGGTGCCGTCGGGGCGGCGATGCTGCTCGGGACCATCCCCGCGTGCGCGGGGAGCACTCGAACAGCAGCAGGCGCAGGAGGCGACCGTCGGGACCATCCCCGCGTGCGCGGGGAGCACTCTTGTTGACCTGGGACGTTACCAGGCGCTTCCTCTCTCCACGACCACTTCTTGAAATTCCGACACAAGCCCCATAGAACACGCAAGGCGACAAAGGGCCACCCTCCCCTCCCTGCCCCGCGCCCCGGATCGTCCGTCCCGTCCGTCTCGGCGCCTCTCCGTCGCCCCTCTTCTCCCGGCTTCCCGAGGTCATCCCCTCATAGGGCGGAATGCCCGCTCCCGGAGCGCGGCTAATCTTGCGGGCATGACCATGCGGCCCATCGTGTACTTCGGCGACCCCGTTCTCGTCACCCCCACCACGCCCATCACCACGTTCGACCGGCACACCGAGGCGCTGGTGCGCGACCTGCTCGACACCGTGGACGCGCCCGGGCGCGCCGGGGTGGCGGCGACGCAGATCGGCGTGGGGCTGCGCGCGTTCAGCTACAACGTCGAGGGGAAGATCGGCTACGTCATCAACCCCGAGATCGTGGAGCTGTCCGAGGAGGTCCAGGAGGGCGATGAGGGCTGCCTGTCGGTGCCGCGCCTGTGGTATCCGACCCGGCGGGCCCAGCGCGCCGTGGTGCGCGGCGTGGACCTGCGCAACGAGCCGGTCACGGTGTCCGGCGAGGGGCTGATGGCCCGCTGCCTCCAGCATGAGACCGATCACCTTGACGGCATGCTCTACCTGGACCGCCTGGACCGCGACAACCGCCACGCCGCGATGCGGGAGGTCCGCAACTCCCCGTGGTTCCTGCGGGAGAAGCCCGAACCGGTCTCGCCGTCGAAGCTCCCCAGCGCGTTCGGCGGAATCGGATGATCCTCCCCATGTCACGACAAACAACGACACCGACTAGGCAGATAACGGCACGATCTCGTAAGGTCTGCTGAAGCATCACGTGGCCCAGCGGAACCATTCGCCCCCCATCTCAGGGCGAGGCCACAGGTCTGCCCACGGAGCACTCCAGTGACGAAACCCCTTGCATCACGCCCCTCTATGCCCACGCGCCGCCGCCGCGCGATGGTGTTCGCCGGCCTGGCCGCCGCGTTCGCCCTCGCCGTGCCCGCGCCCGCCTACGCCGACCCCGGGGACGAGGTCGACATCGAGGAGCTGAACGAGCGCGCCGAGAAGCTGGAGGAGGAGTACGACAGCGAACTCGTCCAGTACACCTCCGCCAAGGAGGGTGCCCAGAAGGCCCAGGACGACCTGGACGAGATCAACAAGCGGATGGAGGAGGCCCGCCAAGGCGTCTCCCAGATCGCCGCGAGCCAGTACAAGAGCAGCGGCCTCAACCCCACCATGGAGGTCGTGTTCAGCAGCTCCCCCGACGAGATGCTCGGCGACGCGGCTCTCGTCGACCACCTCGCCGACAGCAACGGTGAGCGCGTCCTCTCCCTCGCCGACCTGCGAGCCGAGGCCGAGAAGGCCAAGGAGAAGGCCGACGGCAAGCTCAAGGAGGCCGAGGAGCTGATCGAGGACCTGGAGGAGCAGCGCGACGAGGTCCTGGACAAGATCGAGAAGTACGAGGCCGAGCAGACCCCCGAACCCGCCGAGACGGGTTCGTCCGGCGGCTCCGGCGACGGCACCGTCCCGGCGAGCGCGATCGGCCCCGGCTGGGACGGCGCGACGCCGCGCATGGCGGCGATCCGCGACGAGATCGTCCGCGAGTTCGGCGCCCCCTTCCCGGTCGGCTGTCTGCGGCCCGGCGACCCGGGCGAGCACGGCTCCGGCCGCGCCTGCGACTTCATGATGAGCGCCAACGGCGGCATGCCCTCGGCGGCCAACCAGCAGCTCGGCACGCAGATCGCCGAGTACGCGAAGAACAACGCCGACCGCCTGGGCGTCATGTACGTCATCTGGGAGCAGCGCATCTGGGACTCCCGCAACCCCGGCGCCGGCTGGAAGCCGATGGAGGACCGCGGCAGCATCACCCAGAACCACTACGACCACGTGCACGTCTCGTCGTACTGACGGGCACGCGATCGGGGACGGGGACGCCGGCGGCGTCCCCGTCCGTCGTGTCCGGCCCGCCCCGGAGACCGGGGTCAGGCGGGCCGGCACCGGAGAGTGGTCGCCCTCCCCCGCGGCCTCGCACCCGCCGTCCCGGCGCTTGACGGTCCTCGGCGCCGTCCCCGCACAGACCGTTCCGTGGAGTCGCGCGCCGCTCTCACGAGACCGGCCCGACCTGCCGGTACACCGGGCACCGGCGCGTCGCCGCCTCGCTCAGGACGACCACCAGATCAGCAGGTCGCCCGAGTAGACGACCACGAACGCGACGGCCGTCACCGCCGCGACGGCCACCGCCGCCAGGATCGACCGCGCGTCGCGGAAGCGCCACACGCACCCCCACGCCAGCAGGGCCGATCCCGCGGCGATCGATCCCGCCCAGTAGACCCCCGAGGTGGTCGCCAGGATGTACAGCAGCCCGTAGGCGCCCTCACCGACGAGCACCCCGCTCAGCAGGCCGACGCCGTAGGGGGCGAAGGCCGTCCGGAACCGCAGGGCGTGGGCCGTCAACCCCAGGAAGGGGCCGACGACGACGGCCGCCGTCACCCAGAAGAGCGTCACACCGGCCGAGACGGAAAAGCCGCGCAGGACCGAGGCCAGGTCGTAACCGGCCATCATGGCCGCCAACGCCAGGACGCCCGCGACGACCGCGGCCCACCGCCGTGGCGCGAGCAGCGCCAGCAGGAGCGCCGCCACGCTCCAGGAGCCGGCCGAGTTGGCCAGGGAGTTCAGGGCCGATGGCAGCCATCCCTGCCCGAACGAGGTCAAGACGCCGATCGCCACGCCCCCGACGACGGTCAGGGCGAGGGCGGCGATGGAGGCGAGGGGGGAGGCGGCCGGTGGCGCCGTCGTGCTGGTGGTCATGCCTCTCCTCACGAGGGGCCGGTGGCCGCGCGGAGTCTCAAGGACGATCCTGCCCGATCCGGTCCGGGGAGGCGATCCGCGGCGCCGGCGACCGGAAGGGCCGCGACGGCGCCGCGGGGCCGCCCGTCCGGTGGGCGGCCCCCTGGTGACCGTTTCCGGTCACGGACCGCGCCTCCCCGGTCCCGGGACGGCGGAGGTGGCGGCGCCGGCCGCCCGCAAGCCGCAGGCCAGCGGCGCGGCGGGACGCCGCGCCCACGCCGAGGCCCGGGGTTTCGGACCTCGCCGAATCACCGCGGAGCGGCTCGTCCCGGCCACGCGATCCGCGTAGCGTGCCCTCCGCCCCGTGCCACACGAGTCAGCAGGAGAACCACGTGCGTCCCTCACCCCGCCGCGATGGCGAGGCCGGTCTGGTCTCCCGGCGCGGCTTCGGCCGGCTCGCCGCCTTCGGGCTCGCGGCCGGCGCCGGCCTGGTCGGTCCCGCCCCCGCCGCGAGCGCGGCGGCCGACGGACAGGACTACTACGAGCGCGCCCGCGCGCTGGCCGGGGACGATCCGGTCCTGCGGGCCCTCGCCTCGGCGCTGGCCCCCGACGTCACCTTCCCCGACGTGCCCGCGCCGGCGCCGCTGCTGCTGTTCGACGATCTCGCCCTGGTGAGCGTGGGCTTCGTGCACGCCATGGCGCTCCTCACCGACGACGGGATCGTGCTGTTCGACGCGCTCCGCTCCCCCGAGGACGCCGAGGACGTCATCGTCCCGGGGCTGCGCGAGCTGGGCGCCGATCCCGCGGCGATCAGGTACGTCGTCATCACCCACGGGCACTACGACCACTTCGGGGGCGCCCAGTACCTCGCGGACCGCTACGGGGCCCGCGTCCTGATGTCGCCGGCCGACTGGGATCTCGTCGCCGGCTCCCGGCCGGACAACGCCCCCGTCCGGGATCTGGAGATCGCGGACGGGCAGCGGCTCACGCTCGGCGGCACGACGGTCCGCTTCCACCACACCCCGGGTCACACCCCCGGCACGGTCTCGCCGATCTTCCCCGTGCGGGCCGGCTCCGATCGGCACACGGCCATGTTGTGGGGCGGCACCAACCCGCCCGGCACGCTGCCGGAGCTGCGCGACTACCTGGCCTCCATCGCCTCCTTCCGCGGCCGGATGCGGGAGGCGGGGGTGGACGTCGAACTGTCCAACCACCCCAACGACTACGGGCTGCAACGCGCCGAGCAGCTGAGGGAGCGGCCCGACGGGGCGAACCCCTTCGTGCTGGGCCGGCACCGCGCCGACCGGTACATGGCGGTCATGGACCTCATGCTGCGCGGGAGGATCGCCGACGCCGAGGCCACCGGCGGCTGACCGCCGACGCGGTGTGGCGCCGCCCGCTCCGATCGCGTCCGCTGCCCGACCCGACGCTCGTGACCGTCGCCGGAGGGACACCTCCGGCGGCCGGTGTGCCGGGCCTCGGGCACGGAGGTGACCTCCACGGCCACGTGTCCCGGCCGCGTTTCACGCAACGCCCCGGAAACGGTGCCGGAGGACCACGGACGGGGAGCGTCCCCTTCCGCGCCCCGCGTCCACGCGAGTGGGCCGCGGTGAAGGCGGGCTAGCGGGCGCCGACGGTCTCGTCCCGACCGCGCCGGCCCAGGCGCAACGTGGTGGGCAGGCACACGGCCGCCACCAGCGCGGACAGCGCGAACGCCGGACCGTGGCCGAGCCCCTGGGCGACGACGCCCAGGGCGAGCGCTCCCACACCGGTCCCCGCGTCGTAACCGATGTTCCACGCGGCGCTGGCCGTGCCGTAGCCGCGCGGCCCCGAGCGGCGCAGCATGACGGTGACGGTGTCGTTCTGCGCCGCGCCGAACCCGGCGCCGAACAGGGCCGCCCCCGCCACGACCAGGACCGTTCCCGCCGCTCCCGGCCCGCTCCAGCCGGGAACGGCGGCCCACAGCGCCCAGGCGATGGCGGCGCACCCCAGCGCGCAGGCGGCCACCGCCGGTGTCAGCAGGGCCGCGCGGCCGGCACGGTCGCCGAGCACGCCCGCGACCCCGCGGCCGACGGCCGAGAACACCCCGTAGGCGAGCAGCGCGACCGTGGCGACCGCCGGGACGCGCTCCAGGGGGATGGCCAGGAACGTGACGAGGCTGTTGGAGGCGATCGCCACCGCCAGCATGACGGCCAGCGGCGCGGCGAGGAGGAGCCAGGTCCGGGCGCCCGCCGGCCCTTCGGCGCGCGCGCCGCCGCCCCGCCCCCGCGTCCCGGCCGGGGCGCCGTCGCCGCCGGTGAGCCACACGCCCACCGCGGCCACGGCGCCCAGGAGCGGGCCGACGCAGGCGAGCCAGAACACGGCCGCGAACCCGACGTTGAGCGCGATCCACACCCCACTCGACAGGAAGACGAGGTTGGACAGGCCGACGGCGAGCCCGTAGTAGCCGGTGGCGCGCCCGATCTGCTGGGGTGGGACGAGCCGCGCGGCCAGCGCCGTGCCCGCGACGGTGGCCATGCCGAAGCCGATCCCGCGCGCTCCCGACAGGGCCAGGAGCGTGGCCAGGTCGGTGGTCAGCGGGTACAGCGGCGCGGGCAGGCCGAGCAGGAGCGAGCCCACGGCCATGGTCCAGCGGTAACCGCCCCGGTCGAGGATCCAGGGCATCGCGAGCTGCGTGAGGACGGTCGTCAGCATGAACACCGACGTGGTCGCGCCCGCCGCGACCTCGCCGGCGCCGCCGCGCACCGCCCACAGGGGGACGACGGGCAGCAGCAGGACGTAACCGCTGAAGGTGGCGATGGTGGCGGCGATGAGGAGCCGGAAGGCCGGCGTGCGCACGCCGCGCCGGGGCGGGGTCACCGGGGCGTGCCGGGGCGAGCGGACGTGCCGCCTTTCGCGTCCCGGTCCGTCCCGCGCCCTCGGGGGCTCACTTCCCCTCCGGCGCCGGCCCCGAAGCGCCGTCCAGACGCGCGGCCAGCCACCGGGCGACGCGTTCGGCCCGTTCGGGGGTCATGGCCCGCTCGGCGTGGCCCATGCCCGGCTCGATCCACAGTTCCTTCGGTTCGCGCGCCGCCTCGTGGATGCGCAGGGCGTGTTCCACCGGGAAGTAGGCGTCGGCGTCGCCGTGCACGACGAGCAGGGGCGCCGGGGCGATCGCGGCGGCCAGCTCCGTGGGGTCGGGCGGAACCGGGTCCCACTCCCGGTCGGTGACGCGGACCCGGCGGGCGGTGCGCAGGAACCACCGGCCGGCCGGCTTCTCGACCCCGAAGTGCAGCAGCCGCATACGGGGGGTGCCCCGGTAGAACCAGCGGCTGGGACCGCTGATGGCGACCACGGCGTCCACGCCGCCGAACGTGCCGGCGTGGCGCACGGCGACGGCCGCGCCCATGGAGAAGCCGACGGTGGCCACACGGGTGTAGCCGAGGCCGCGCAGGTGGCCGACGACCGCCTCCAGGTCGTGGATCTCGCGGTCGCCGACCGTGCACTCACCGCCGGAGGAGTGGTGGCCCCGGAAGTCGAAGACCATGACGTCTCCGACGGCGAGGAGGCTGCGGGCGATCATGCGGCTGCCGGGGTTGCGCCAGGTGCCGGTGAAGCCGTTGGCGACGGCGATGGCGACCGGGCGCGTGGCGGTGCCGCGCAGCAGGGCCGCGTCGATGGAGACGCCATCAGAGGTCAGCAGGGTGGCGGGCTCGGGGTGGGACGGCGTGGTGCCGGGCAGGAGGTCGGACACCGTCCCATCCTGCCGCATCCCGTTTCCGGGGTCAGGGGGGTGGGCCGGTGATCGGGCGTGGTGCGGGCCCCACCGGTCCGGGTCCGCGGTCGCGCGGGCCGGTGGCCGGTGGCCGGGAGCGGCACCGGGGTTCATCGGCGTGCCCGGTCGCGCGGCCTTGGGCGGGCGGTCGCGTCCGGACTTCTTGGAGCCGGCCCGGACGTGGCGTCTCCACGTCGGCCCGGCGGGGCCGGTTTCACGACGCCCGCCCGGTGTCCGCGCGACTCACCGAGGCGGCGGGCCGGTCGCGGCCAGTGAACCGGGAGGCCGAACACCCCGATGGGCCGCGGCCGATCCCTCCACCGGAGGACGCCTGATCCCGCCTCCCCACCGGCGTCTCCCCGGACGGGCGCCGCGCCCGCCGTCCGGATCAGGCGGGGAACAGGCGGGGGAGCGCCGCGGCGAGGGCGGTGGTGGCGGCCCCCTCCGGGTCGGCCACGCCCTCGCCGCCGGCGTTGACGAGCAGGCCGTCGGTGAGCGCGAGGGCCAGCCTCGCGTCGTCGGAGTCGACGTCCCGTCCGGCCCGGGCGAAGAGCGAGACGATCACGCGGACCAGGTCGGTGTTCCAGTCGCGTACGACACCGGCGTAGGCGGGGTGGCGTCCGGCCTGGACGTAGCGCTCGTAGAAGGCGAGCGCGCCGGATTCGCCGACCGGTCCGGCGACCATGCGGACCAGGGCCGCGGCGAGTTCGCGCTCCCCTCCCGGCTCGAATCCGGCCAGGACCTCCTCCGCGTGGGCGCGGAACCTGCCGCCGAGGCGGACCAGCGCCTGGACGGTGAGGTCCTCCAGCGAGTCGAAGTAGTAGGTGGTGGAGCCGAGCGGCACGCCGGCGCGCGCGGCGACCGCCCGGTGGCTCAGCGCGGCGAAGCCCTCGCCGAGGATGATGTCCACCGCGGTCTCCACCAGTTCGGCCTTGCGCCGTTCGCCGCGTTCGGTCACGCCGCCTCCTCCCTCGGGTCGTCAGTGGGCGCCGCCGCCCGCCAGTTGCAGGGCGACGACCCCCGCCAGGATGAGCACGATCGCGACGATGCGCAGCACCTGGACGGGATCGCCCAGGAACATCATGCCGAAGACCGCGGTGCCCGACGCCCCCAGACCGGTCCACACCGCGTAGGCGGTGCCGACGGGCAGGGAGCGCAGGGACAGGCTGAGCAGGGTGAAGGACGCCGCGGCGGCGGCGACGAAGGTGACCGTGGGCCACAGTCGGGTGAATCCCTCGCTCATCTTCAGGGCGATGGCGAAGACGGTCTCCAGCAGCCCCGCGATGATCAGCAGGATCCAGGCCATGACGAACTCCTTTTGTACGGCTGTACACAATTGTACGGTCGTACAATTTCAGGGGCAACGTCAGACCGGTCACCTCCGGCACTCCCTCTCGCGTCACCGCACGGCGGCGCGAGGGCGGGAACGCGCTGGGGTGCCTCCTCGTGGCCCTCCACGGCCCGGGGCGCGGACCCGCGGGATCGGCCGCGCGGCGGGGTCCCGGGCCACCACGCGCCTCCTCGCCGGAGCGCTCGACCCCCTCGCGTCCCCGAACGGTCAGCCGGCCACGGAGACGGAGACGGCCGGACCCAACACCCGTCGGCGACGAGGGCGACCGCCCATTCGGGGCACGGCAACAGGCCGCCACCGGCCGCCACCCAGCCGGACGGCACTGGTCCCAGCGGGAGACGGTTCACCGGACAGGACGCGGACCCTGCGGGTGCCCCGTGTCGGCGGCGGGATCGATCACCTCGCCGGCGAACCGGAACATCGCGCCTCTAACCACCCGAGAACGCGGGAAGACGGCGCCCCGTCCCGGCAGGTCCGCCCCGGGCCGGCTACAGCTCCGGCGCGCGGTGGCGGCGGCCGGTTCCGGTCAGCAGCAGCGCCCTCGTGTCCAGCAGGATGTGCAGGACGACGGGGATGAGCAGGCTTCCCGTCCCCAGGTAGAGCACCATGAACAGGGCGCCGAGCAGCCCGGGGCCCACCAGCCCCCACCAGCCCTGGTAGACGTGGGCGAGCGCGAACAGGACGCACGACGCCACGGCCGCGGCCCACAACGGCAACCCCAGGGACACCCCCAAGGCGACGAACAGACCGCGGTACAGCAGCTCCTCGCAGATCCCCGTTGTGATGGCCAGGCCGATCCCCAGCCGCCGCTCGGTCCGCGAGCGCGGCGCGAGCGTGGTGATGACGTGCCCGCCCGGGGTCGCGCGCGACGACGACGGCGCTCCACCCGCGCGCCCGGAGCGCCGGGACCCGCCCGAGGCGCCACGGTCGCGCGTCAGCAGCCACAGCACCAACGCCGCCAGGCAGAAGCCGATGACCGCGGCCAGCAGCGGCCCCCACTGGCTGGGCGCGCGCAGGCCCAGGTGCTGGGCCTGCACTCCCGGGGACAGCAGGACCGCGACGACGATGAGCGCGGTCCAGGTCCATTCGACGCCGATCGTCGTCCGGTACAGCCGGGTCAGCGCGCGCGGGTCCGAGGGGCGTCTTCGCTCCAGCCGGGCGAACCCGCGTCGGCCCAGCAGCGGCTCACCGACCGCCGCGTAGGCCACCAACACGATGCCGATGATCGTCGCGGCCGTACTGAACTGGGGAACGCTCTCGCTCCATGGCACGGGCCACAGCCTAAGAGATCGCGAGGGCCGTTCGGGTCCCGGCGGCGCACCCGGATCCCCTCCTTCTCCGAATCTCCTACGTAGCCGGATGACCTGGGCTTTCGCCCCGGCGTGTCGTGTTTTCCCCCTTGCGGGATGTGCCGATGGGGGGTGACCGTAGAAGGTGTCCCCTGTCACACAGGACGCGGGACATCTGTCTCTTCCCATGGGAGTGATGCACCATGGCGGACAAATCCGGTACGGTCACCGCCGGCAGGGCGCCCACGGCCGATCAGCCCGCGAACATCCGCAACGTCGCGCTGGTCGGCCCTTCCGGCTCCGGAAAGACCACGCTGGTCGAGGCGTTGCTGTCGGCCTCCGGGACGATCGAACGCGCCGGCCGGGTCGAGGACGGCACGACCGTCAGCGACCACGACGACGTGGAGGTCCGGCAGAAGCGGTCGGTGAACCTCGCCATCGCCCCCGTCCGGGTCGGCGGCGTCAAGGTCAACCTGATCGATACACCCGGTTACGCCGACTTCGTCGGTGACCTGCGCGCCGGACTGCGCGCCGCGGACGCCGCGCTGTTCGTGGTCTCCGCGATCGACGGCGTTGACGGGCGCACCCGGCTGCTGTGGGACGAGTGCGCGCGGATCGGGATGCCGCGCGCCGTCGCGATCAACAAGATCGACCACCACCGGGCCGACTTCGACGGCGTCGTCGAACAGTGCCGGGCCGCGTTCGGCGAGGGGGTCGTCCCCGCCTACCTGCCGGTGGTCTCCGGCGAGGGAGACGAGCGCACCGTGCGCGGGCTGGCGGCCCTGTTGTCGGGGCGCTACACCGACCACACGGGAGCCGAGCGGACGGTCCGTGACGGGCTGCCCGAGGAGATCGCCGCGCAGGCCGGGCCGCTGCGCGACGCCCTCATCGAAGGCGTGATCCAGGAGAGCGAGGACGAGACGCTCATGGACCGCTACATGGAGGGCGGGCAACTCGACGCGACGCTGCTGATCACCGACCTGGAGGCCGCGGTCGCGCGCGGCGGGCTGCACCCGGTGCTCGCGGTCTCGGCCACCACCGGCGTGGGCGTGGCCGAGCTGTTGGAGGAGCTGCCCCGGGCCTGCCCCTCCCCGCCCGAACGGCCGATCCCGCCGGTGACCACGCCGGAGGGGCGCCCGGTCTCCGACCTGACGTGCGACCCCGACGGGCCGCTGCTGGCCGAGGTCGTCAAGACGGTGAGCGATCCCTACGTCGGCCGGGTCAGCCTGGTCCGTGTCTTCTCCGGGCGGTTGCGCCCCGACTCGTCGGTCCACGTGTGCGGACGCGGCCTGGCCGATCGCGGCCACGAGGACCACGACGCCGACGAACGGGTGGGCGCGCTCGCCGAGCCGTTGGGCAACCGGTCCCGGCCGGTGGGCGAGGTCCTGGCCGGTGACGTCTGCGCCGTGGCCAAGCTGGCGCACGCCGAGACGGGGGACACCCTGTCGGACAGGGAGCGTCCCCTGCTGATGCCGCCGTGGACGTTCCCCGACCCGCTGCTGCCGGTGGCCGTGCACGCGGCACACGCCTCCGAGGAGGACCGGCTCGCCCAGGCGGTGGCGCGGCTGTCGTCCGAGGACGTCACGCTGCGGGTCGAGGTCAACCCCGAGACGCACCAGCTGGTGGTGTGGTGCATGGGCGAGGCCCACCTCGACGTGGCCCTGGACCGGCTCGCGCACCGCTACGGGGTGGAGGTCGAGACCGAGGAGGTGCGCATCCCGCTGCGCCAGACGTTCACGATCCCGGCGCAGGGCATGGGACGCAACGTCAAGCAGAGCGGCGGCCACGGCGAGTACGGGGTCTGCCACATCAAGGTCGAGCCGCTGCCGTCGGGGTCGGGGCTGGAGTTCGTCGACGAGATCGTCGGCGGCGTCGTGCCGCGCCAGTACGTGCCCTCGGTCGAGAAGGGCGTGCGCGCCCAGATGGAGCAAGGGGTGGGGCCCGGGTACCCGGTGGTGGACATCCGGGTGACCCTCTACGACGGCAAGGCCCACTCGGTGGACTCCTCCGACATGGCCTTCCAGAAGGCGGGGAGGCTGGCGTTGCGGGACGCCGCCGAGAAGGGGCAGGTCACCCTGTTGGAACCGGTGGACGAGCTGTCGGTCGTCGTCGCCGACGCCTACATGGGCGCGGTGATGAGCGATCTGAGCTCCCGGCGGGGCAGGGTGGTGGGCACCGAGTCCCTGCCCGGCGGGCGCACCCTGATCCGGGCCGAGGTCCCGCAGGCGGAGATCGCGCGCTACGCGATCGACCTGCGCTCGGTCTCCCACGGGACGGGCACGTTCAGCCGGCGCTACCTGCGCCACGAGGCGCTGCCCCGGCACCTGGCGGACAGGTACGTCACGCCGAAGGCCGGGGCGCGCTGAGACCCGTCCGCCGCTGGGGGCCGTCCCGATCGGGGCGGCCCCCACACGTGCCGGCGCGGCGGCGCGGCGCTCACCCCCGTCTCCCGGCGGGCACCTCCTCCCGCGATCGGCTCCGCGGTGGCGCCACGACCCGGCCCTCCTCGACCCACAGCTCGGCACCGGCGAACGCGCGGCACAACGCCCGGTCGTGCGAGACGACGACGATCGCCCCCGGGTAGTGCCTCAGCGCCTCCTCCAGCTCCTCGACCAGGTCGAGGGAGAGGTGGTCGGTGGGTTCGTCGAGCAGCAGCAGGTCGGTGTCGGCGGCCAGGACGCGGGCGAGGGAGAGCCGGCGCAGCTGCCCGGTCGACAGCGTCCCCAGCCGCGCCTCCAGCCGGTCGGGGCGGAACAGGCCGAACGACAGCAGCCGTTCGGCGTGCTCCTCAAGGGTGCCGGGCCTTCCGGCGGCGAAGGCGTCCAGCAGGGTCCGTCCGGGGTCGGTGACCACGGTGTGCTGGGGGAGCAGACCGATCCGGCCGCGGCGGCGTACCACGCCCCGGTCGGGCCGCACCTGTCCGGCGATCACCCGCAGCAGGGTGGTCTTGCCGGCCCCATTAGGGCCGCGCACCAGGAGGCGCTGTCCCGCCTCGATCTCCAGGTGGGCGACGGCGAGCCGGTCGCCGACCGCCACGTCCGCCATTCCGACGAGCACGCCCCGCGTCTCGCCGCCGCCGGGGCGGGCCGTGAAGCGCAGGGGGTCGGGCGGGCGCGGCACGGGGTCGGCGTGGAGGCGGCGCAGCCGTTCCCGGGCGTTGCGGATGCGGACGGACATCGACCCCTGGACCCGGCCCGCGGCCCGGTCGTAGGCCATCTTGTTGTTGTCCCTGATGGCACGGCCGGGGGCGACCTGCCGGGCGGTGAGGGCGACCTGCGCGGTGAGGCGTTCCACGTCGCCGCACCACCGCTCGTAGTCCTGTTCCCACCGCCGGCGGGCCGCGGCCTTGCCCTGGAGGAAGCCGGCGTAGCCGTCGCCGTGGCGCACGACGGTACGGCGCTGGGCGTCGACCTCCAGGATCGCGGTGGCGGTGCGTTCCAGGAAGAGACGGTCGTGGGAGACGGCGACGACGGTGCCCCGGTGGGCGCGCACCCGTTCCTCCAGCCAGGCGGTGGCGTCGGCGTCGAGGTGGTCGGTGGGCTCGTCGAGCAGGAGGATCTCGGGCGGGGCGGCGAGCAGGCCGGCCAGGGCGAGCCGGACGCGCTGTCCCCCGGAGAGGGTGGAGAGGGGGCGGTCATGGCCGATTCCGGCCAGGCCGAGGATGTCGAGGGCCGCGGCGACGCGGGCGTCGGCCTCGTATCCGCCGCGCGCCTCGAAGGCGGAGAGCAGGTCGCCGTAGGCGGCGAGATCGGCGGGACGGGCCTGGTCGAGGACCGTCTCCAACTCGCGCATGCGCCGTTCCATGGCTCGCAGGTCGGCCAGGGCGGTGTCGATCGCCTCGCCCACGGTGTGTTCCCCGGGCAGGGCCACGACCTGGCCGAGGTGGCCGACACCGTTGTCGGCGTCCACGGTGACGCTTCCGCTGTCGGGCTGCTGTTCGCCGGCCATCAGGCGCAGGAGGGTGGACTTGCCGGCGCCGTTGTCGCCGACGACCCCGACACGCTCGCCGGGGGTGACGGTCAGGGAGATCCGGTCGAGGATCAGTCTCCCGTCGTAGGAGACGGTGACGTCACGCAGGGAGAGCTGAGTAGGCAAAGAGGACTCCGATCGCTTCGGGCGCGGCCGTGTGGCGCGCGAGGGGTGGGGGAAGGGGCGCGTCCTCGCAGGTCCATGACTGGTGTCTCCTCACGTACGAACCTAAGGCAACTTTAGTTGCGTTAAGCTGATCCTGGACCATTTCCGCTCCCGACGCAACCGGAGAACCGCGTTCCATGGAGGACGAGAACACGCCCGGCACCCGACGGCCCGGCGGACGGACCGCCCGCACCCGGGCGGTCGTGGTGGCCGCGACACTGGCCGAACTGGGCGAATACGGCTATGGCGGGCTGACCGTCGAGGGCGTCGCCCGTCGGTGCGGCGTCCACAAGACGACCCTGTACCGGCGCTGGGGCGGCGTTGACGGCCTGCTCTGCGACGCCCTCGACGCCGCGAACGACGACACCTGGCTGCCGGCCGACACCGGGACGATCGACGGCGACCTGCGCGAGATCGCCCGCGAGGTGGTGCGGGGCTTCACCGGCCCGCAGGCCCCGGTCCCCTCCGCCGTGATCGCCGCGGCCTTCCAGTCCGAACGCGCCGCGGCGGCCCTGCGCGGGTTCTTCGCCGTCCGTCACCGGCGCTGCGCCGTCGCCGTCGCCCGGGCGGTGGAGCGCGGCGAACTGCCCGCTGACGTCGACGCGGTGGACCTGGTCCGCACGGCGGTCGCGCCGTTGTACTACCGGCTGTTCGTCAGCCGTGAGCCGGTCGGACTCGACGACGCCGACCGCGCCGCCGCCACCGCCCTCGCCGCGGTCCGGGCCACCGCGCACCGCGGCTGACGGTCCGGTCCACCCGGTTGCGCCCCGACCGTATCGAGGCGCGGGGAAGACCGGTATCAACGGGAAAGTCGGCGGAAAGCCGCATGCCCGGACAACAGGCAGAGAGTCCACCACGGGATGAATTCGCCGCGCTCTACCATGCACACATGCCGAACGCTGCCCTCAGCCTGGACCGAATCGAAGCGGCCAGCCGCCTCATCGACCCCGTTTTCCGCGACACCCCCCACCTCGCCGACGAATCGCTTTCCCGAAGCCTGGGACGCGAGGTATTCGTCAAGATCGAAACGCTCACCCCGGTCCGCTCGTTCAAGGGACGCGGCGCGGACTTCCTGCTCGGCCACACCAAGGAGACCAGGACGGTGGTGTGCGCCTCCACCGGCAACTTCGGCCGGGCGTTGGCCCAGGTGGCCCGCCGCCGCGGCCTGGGCGCCTGCGTCTTCGCGCCGGTCGGCACCGCCCCGGCCGAGATCTCACGGCTGCGCGGGCTGGGCGTCCGCGTCGTCGTCGAGGGGCGCGACATCGACGACGCCCGGCACGCCGCGAGCGTCTACACCCGCGGACGCGGCGACCTCGTTCTGATCGAGGAGGGGCGGGAGGCCCGGATCGCCGAAGGCGCCGGGACCATCGGCGTGGAACTCGCGCCGTTACGCCCCGACACCGTCCTCCTCCCGGTCGGCAGCGGCGCGTTGGCCGCCGGCGTCGGCCGTTGGCTGAAGGCGCGCTCCCCCCGCACCCGCGTGATCGGCGTGTGCGCGGCCGGCGCCCCCGCCATGGCCCACAGTTGGCGCGCCGGATCGCCGATGGCCACCGCGCACGCGCGCACCTTCGCCACCTCCCTGGCCGTGCGCTCGCCCACGCCCGAGGCGGTGGAGTGGATGCGCGACGTCGTCGACGACATGCTCCTCGTCGAGGAGAAGGCCATCGACGACGCGCTGCGCCTGCTCCGCGACACCCTCGGCCTCCTCGTCGAGCCGGCGGCCGCGGTCGGCATCGCCGCCGTGCTGGCCCACGATCCACCCGGGGCGCGGACGGCGACGGTCCTGACCGGCGGGCGCTCCCCGGTGGAGGCGGTGCGCGCCCCCTGACCCCCGCCACGCGAACGCTCCACGGTCACAGCAGCCGGCCCGGCCGCTCCCGGTCCCGCAACGCCGCGAACCGCCAGGTGTTGATGGGATGGCTGGACAGGAAGTTGACGAGCAGCACGAAGAACCCCTGGTCGGTGTGGGCGCGGGCGACGATGTCGTCGAAGTCGACCCGCCGGTAGAGGTACTTGCCCGCGGCCAGGACCCGCAGCCCCTCCACCCCTTCGGGGCAGAACACGTAGGCGTAGTTGTCCGCCGTGTACTCCTGGGCCCGGCTCAGACCGGCCCCCACCCCGGGGACGAACTCGGCGATGGACACGCCCAGCTGACGCCAGAACGAACCGTGGCCCGCCGCGATGTGGCCCACCTCGTGGCCGATGACGAAGCGCAGCGCGTCGCGGTCGGTCATGCGTCCGCCGATCTCGAACAGATCGCTGTGGATCGCCACGTAACGACGGAACCCGTGTCCCGAGGCGAAGGCGTTGATCCGCCCGTTGCCCGGTACCACGTAGGCGTCGGGGACATCGGGCAGGCCGAAGGAACGGGCCGCGTCCACCACCATCCGGTGGACCTCGGGAAACTGCCCGGGGCCGATGCGCACCCCGTTGACCCGCTGGCGGGCGTAGAGCTGCCCGCGGGTGAAGTAGACCAGGGCCGGGATGCCCAGAAGCAGGAGGGGGCGCCCGGTGTCCCCATCGAAGACGCGGTTGAGCGTGCCCACGATCGTCAACACGGTCACGACCACGCACAGCGCCAGCAGCGCGTTCTCCCGGGGATGGCGCAGGGCGCGCCGCCGGTCGCGGTCACCCCAGCGCAGGACGGGCATGGGCTCATTGTCGTGGCGCGGGCCCCTCCGCGAAATCCCTTCGGCCCGACCGGGTCACTCCCGGTACGGGTAGGGCAGATCGTCGCTCAGCGGGTCCTCCCCCGGCGCGGGCGGCGGGGCGGCGACCGGCGGACCCGACGGCGGAGGGGCGGGGAACGCCGGCCCCGTGGGCGGCTGCGGTCCCACGGGCTGTTGCGGGCCCGTGGGCGGCCGGCCGGGACCGGTGTCGGTGCCGCGCGTGGGCCCCGTGGGCGGCGGAGGCGGTTCCTGCGGCAGCCCCGCCCGATCGGCCCGGCCCTCGTCGGCCCGGCCCTCGTCGGCCCGGCCCTCGTCGGCCCGGACCTCGTCGGCCGGGTCCTCCTCGGCGAGCAGGGCCGCCATGTCCGCGTCGCGGGTGGAGTCCAGCTCGGGCTCCTCCTCCACGACGGGCTCCCCTGCCGGGGCGGGGACGGACGCGGGCGGCTCTCCCAGGAGGGAGGGGTGGCCGGCCGTCGCCGCCTCGGCCGGGGGCCGGGGCGAGGTGTGCCCCAGGTAGGTGAGCGCCCCCAGGGTGAGCGCGGCCAGGCCGACGCGCAGGGTGGGTTCGCGGTCGGGGGCGAAGAACGGCGAGTGGTTGCCGGGCACCCCGGCGAGCTTCTCGTAGGGGGTGCTCCCCGGTGCCGCGTTCCACACGTCGTGCGGGGTCCCGCCGATGAACCAGAACACGTAGGGCACGGGGTCGGGGCCGTCGGACAGCCCGAAGTCGCCGAAGTCCTCGCTGCCGGTGAACGGCTCGGGCATGTCGACGACGTAGGCGTCGCCCAGGTAGGCGCGGTGCGCGGCGGCGAGCGCGGCGGTGTGCGCGGGGTCGTTGCGGGTGACGCCGGCCTGCTGGACCAGGGTGATCTCGGGTTCGCGGGGCGCTCCGGAGGCGGCGGCCTCGGCCCGGACGATCCGCTCGATGGCCGCGTGGAGACGCCGCTGCACCCGCTCGTCGAAGGAGCGGGTGTTGATCTCCAGGTAGGCCTCATCGGGGATGATGTTGGCCTTGCTGCCCGCCCTGAGCACGCCGACGGTGACGACCGCGCTGTCGGCCGGGTCGATCTCGCGCGACACCACGGTCTGCAGCCTGGTGACGATGGAGGCCGCGATGACCACCGGGTCGATCGCGTTGTGCGGCCGCGAGGCATGCCCGCCGGAGCCGAACACCCGGACCCGCAAGGTGGCGCCGGCCCCCAAGATGACGCCGGCGCGGTGGGCGATCAGGCCGGCCGGCTGCGGACCCACATGCTGGGCGAGCGCGATGTCGGGCCGGCCGAACCGCTCGTACACGCCGTCGCGGAGCATGCCCTCCGCGCCGTCGATCATCTCCTCGGCGGGCTGGGCGACGATCATGAGGGTGCCGCTCCACCGCTCGCGGGTGCTCGCCAGCAGGTCGGCGGCGCCCACGAGGCAGGCGGTGTGCACGTCGTGGCCGCAGGCGTGCATGATCGGGACCTCGTTGCCCTCGCTGTCGACACCGCGCGCGGTGCTGGCGTAGGGCAGGCCGGTCTTCTCCTCGACCGGCAGCGCGTCCATGTCGCCACGCAGCATCACGGTGGGCCCGGGGCCGTTGCGCAGCACGCCGACGACGCCGGTGCCGCCGACCTCCGAGGCCACCTCGAACCCGGCGCGCGACAGCCACTCGGCGACGGCCCGCGAGGTGCGGTGTTCCTGGTGCGACAGCTCGGGGTTGCGGTGCAGGTCAACGTAGAACCCCTCGACGAGCGGGAAGATCTCGTCAACGAGTCGCATCACCGCTTCGCCGTGCTGGGCGACACGTTGTGGATCGACCGCCTGCGGCACTGCTTCCACCGCCTTCATCGGGTACGGGCCTGGGGCGCGGCGGTGCCCCGGACATGGGGCGCTCCGCCGCGCCGATTCTCCCGCCAGGGATGACGAATCTCAAACGCGGGTGCGGCGCACCGCTCCCCTCGTGCGGGTTCGCTCCCGATGAGAAGGTTCGTCCCCAGCGGATCAAGATCAAAGTGGAATCAAGTGTCCACGAAGGAGTAACGTCCCTCCCAGCGATTCCACAGGTGTGTGCGCTAAGGGCCGGCTCCGCCATGGCGGAGGACCGGCGATCCCCCTGTGGGTGAACCCGCTGTGGGCGACCCGCTCCGCCCGTCGCGTCGACACAGAACAACGACCGGAGTCTCCGTGCCCTCGTCTTCCCCGTCAACCCCCCTCGACCATGCCCGGACCCGGGAGGAGAGCCCCGCGCCTCCTCCCCCGAAACAGCGCGACGCGCTGCTCGACAACGCCAAGTTCCTGCTCATCGGCCTGGTCGTGATCGGCCACGCGATCAGCCCCCTGGAGAACTCCCGCTCCGCCGAGGTGCTGTACTTCTGGATCTACCTGTTCCACATGCCGGCGTTCGTGCTGATCAGCGGCTACCTGTCGAAGTCCTTCGACGCCTCCCCGCGTCGGATCGACAAACTGCTGACCACCGTGGCCGCGCCCTACCTGGTGTTCTGGTTCCTCTACGCGCTGCAGTCGCTGTGGGTCGGGCGCGACATCCCCGGCTCGCCTCTCCAGGCGCTGTGGTTGACCTGGTTCCTCGCCGCGCTGTTGGTGTGGCGGCTGACGGTCCCCCTCTGGTACCGGGTGCGTCACCCCGTGCTGATCTCGATCGCGATCTCGTGCTGTGCCGCCGTGGTCGACCTGGGCACCGTCATGGCGTTGCCGCGCATTCTCAGCCTGTTGCCGTTCTTCGTGGCGGGCCTGTTCCTGGAACCCCGCCACCTCGCCTTCCTCCGGCACACCTGGGTGCGGGTGTGCGCGGCGGTCACGATGGCGGCGAGCGCCGTGGCGACCTACCTGTTCCTCCAGCCGGAGCTGCACCCGACGTGGCTGTTCTGGAGCAGGAGCCTGACCGACCGCGACATCGAGCTCTTCCCGCTGGGGCTGCCCATCCGGCTCTTCCTGCTCGTCACGGCGGCCGTGCTGACCGCGGCGTTGCTGGCGCTGACCCCGCGCCGCGCCACCTGGTTCACCGGCCTGGGGGCGCTGACGATGTACGCGTTCCTGCTGCACGGGTTCCCGATCCGGTTCGCCCAGTACTTCGGGCTGTACGAGCACCTGTCGGGCCTGTCCGGACTCGTGGTGGTCGGCGTGGCCGCGGTCGCGCTGACACTGCTGTGCATGACCCCATGGGTGCGGCGGGCCACCTCCTGGGCGGTCGAACCGAAGGTGGGGCCGCTGATCCTGCGCCCCTCCGAGCCGAAGTCCCCCCAGGGCTCCTGAAATCCCCGCCGGGCGCCCGAACGCCGGCGGGGGCCGGGTCCGCACGCGGACCCGGCCCCCGCCCGTTGCCGCACCGGTTCACCCGGCCTGGATGCGGTTCATCTCCTTGGTGAAGTCCCGGGTCGCCAGCCACAGCTTGTAGACGATCACGACCTCGAAGAACAGCAGGGCCGCGCAGGAGAGGACCACGACCGGCACGATCAGGCCGGGCAGCGGCGAGATCGGCGCGAGGAGCGCGGTGAGGGGCGCCAGCACGCACACGAACATCTCGAACTCGATGCCGCTGAACAGGTGCGGACGCACCCGGCTGCGCAGCAGGAAGGCGCGCACCCGCTCGTACCAGCCGAACTTGCGGCTGAACCCCTGGTGGACGTCGATGACGCGGGCCCCCGACAGGTGCGCCCCCGACCGCACCTGCTCGGCGTCGAGGTCGGGGTTCTCCCGCAGGACCTCCTCCATGAACACCACCGGCGCGCCGTCCCCCGCGGTCGCCGGCGCCGCGTCGATGGGCTGCTCGGCGGTCTCGGTGCTCTCCGGGTCGTCACCGGCGGTGTCGGCCGGGCTGCCCGTGGCCGCGGCGCGCAGTTTCTCCCGCATGCTCTGCCGGGTCTTGGCGACCTGTGATCCGTTGAGGTAGCGCAGCAGGTCGACGAAGGTCACCACCGGCGTCAACAGCAGGTAGACCACCTCACCGGTGGCCGCCCACTGTCCGACGAGCAGGGCGAGCATGCACCCGAAGAACCGGATGCGGTCGAAGATGAAGTCCACCCACGCGCCGAACACCGACCCGTTGTTCTTCAGCCGGGCGATCTTGCCGTCCATGCAGTCGAGCACGAAGCTCAGGTGGAACAGGATCGCGCCGGCCACCAGCCAGGGCCAGTCGGCGAGCGCGAAGCAGATCGCCGACCCCAGGCCGAGCACGCCCGCGCCGAAGGTGATCTGGTTGGGCGTGATGTTGGTGTGGTTGGCGGTCCACACGACCAGGCGGGACGCGAGCGGGTCGACGAGGAACACCGTCCACCACGCGTCCCGTTTCTTATAGGTGCGCTCGCGGACGTCCGCGAGTGTGAAGCTCGTCATCTCATCTCCTGCGGGTCTCCCGCCGGTGGCGCGCGCCACGTCACCGTGCGCGTCGCAAGGGGACACGACCGGGGGAGGGGAGGGTGGGTGTCAGCCGGAAGATCATTCCAGACGGTATGCCGGGTGACCTAATCGGCGCGGTCATAATTGACAAGTAAGAGGGGTTGTGGGCCGAACGGACACGTTCGCCCGCCATCCCCCGAAGCAACGACCGAGGTAGAGGCGTGCGCTTTCTGAACAACCAGGTCCCCAACCACGACCTGACCTACAGCGACGTGTTCATGGTTCCGCGGCGCTCGGCCGTGGGATCCCGGCTGGACGTGGATCTCGCGTCCCATGACGGGACGGGGACGACCATCCCCATCGTAGTCGCGAACATGACCGCGGTCGCCGGACGGCGGATGGCCGAGACGATCGCCCGACGCGGCGGCCTGGCCGTGATCCCCCAGGACATCCCGATGGACGTCGTCGCCGACGTCATCCGCTGGACCAAGGAACGCGACCTGGTCCACGACACCCCGATCACGCTCGGCCCCGACAGCACGGTGGGCGACGCGCTCAACCTGCTGCCCAAGCGGGCCCACAACGCGGTCATCGTCATCGACGACAAGCGCCGTCCCCTCGGCGTGGTCACCGAGGCCGACTGCACCGGCGTGGACCGCTTCACCCAGTTGCGCGAGGTGATGTCGGCCGACCTGTTGACGATCACGGCGGGGACCGACCCCAAGGAGGCGTTCGGGACGCTGCACGACTCCCGGCACCGTCTCGCCCCCGTGGTGGACGCCGAGGGCGCGCTCGTGGGCGTTCTCACCCGCACCGGCGCGCTGCGCGCGACCCTGTACCGGCCGGCCGTCGACGCCAACGGGGCGCTGCGCGTCGCCGCGGCCGTGGGCGTCAACGGCGACGTGGCGGGCAAGGCCGCGCAGCTCCTGGAGGCCGGCGCGGACGTCCTCGTGCTCGACACCGCGCACGGCCACCAGGAGAAGATGATCTCCGCGCTGCGCAAGGTGCGCGCGCTCGACCCCCAGGTGCCCGTCGTCGCCGGGAACATCGTCACGGCCGAGGGCACCCGCGACCTCATCGAGGCGGGCGCCGACATCGTCAAGGTCGGGGTGGGGCCGGGCGCCATGTGCACCACCCGGATGATGACCGCGGTCGGCCGGCCCCAGTTCTCCGCGGTGCTGGAGTGCGCGGCCGCGGCGCGTGAGCTCGGCAAGGCGGTGTGGGCCGACGGCGGTGTGCGCCACCCCCGCGACGTGGCGCTGGCGCTGGCGGCCGGCGCGTCCAACGTGATGATCGGCTCCTGGTTCGCCGGGACCTACGAGTCGCCGGGCGACGTGATGCGCGACGCCCAGGGCCGCCTGTACAAGGAGAGCTTCGGCATGGCCTCGGCTCGCGCGGTCCGGCTGCGCACGGCCGAGGACTCCCCCTTCGACCGCGCGCGCAAGGCCCTGTTCGAAGAGGGCATCTCCACCGGCCGGATGTACCTGGACCCCGAGCGGCCCAGCGTCGAGGACCTGGTCGACGAGATCGTCGCCGGGGTGCGCAGCTCCATGACCTACGCGGGCGCGACCACGCTGGACGAGTTCCACGAGCGCGCGACCGTGGGGGTGCAGAGCGCCGCCGGCTACAGCGAGGGCAAGCCCGTTCCGACGAGCTGGTAGCGGCCCGCCGGGCCGAGGCCCGGGGTGGCGGGGATTGGACCGCCGCCCCGGACCGTTCCTCCCTCTTGACCTGCGTGATCCGCCTTTCCACCGGGAAGGCACAGGTTCGGCCAATGGCACGCGCGTCGCGTTGAGTTTCCCGTTGCGCTCCGTGAGGCTCGAAGGACACGGCGGAACGTGTCCTCTCCCGAGCCGCCCGGCCGGGCCGGAGGTACGCGGGACGAGGGGGCCGAACGGATGCGTCGGGCGACGGGAGCGCGGGTGGAGGCCCGCGGGCTGGGGCTGCGTACGGGCAGGGGCCCGGTGTACCAGGACGTCGACCTGGACGCCGCCCCCGGATCGCTGACGGCCGTCCGGGCCGAACAGGGCTGCGGACGGACCTCCCTGTTGTTGACGCTGGCCGGACGGATGCGGCCCACCTCCGGCTCCCTGCGCGTGGACGGCCACGAGCTCCCCCACAGGGCGCGGCTGGTGCGGCGGATCGCCGCCCTGGGGGTCAGCGAGGGGGTGAACGACCTCGACGACCGGCTGCGGGTGCGCGAACACCTGCGTGAACGGCTGCTCCTGCGGATGCGCCCGGCCCGTGGCGCGCTGACGGGCGCGGCGCTGGAGTCGGCCGGGTTGGCCGAGTCGGACGGGCGCCGGCTGGTCAGGGAGCTGGACACGCTCGAACGGCGTCGGCTCGGGGTGGCCCTGGCGCTCCTGGAGGAGCCCCGGCTCCTGGTGGTGGACGACCTCGACCTGGGGCTGGGACCGGACCATCAACGCGACCTGTGGCGGACCCTGCGCGACCTCGCCGACGACGGGCCCACCGTCGTCGCCGCCTGCGCCGACACCGCGGCGGCCGAGGATGTGGCACCGGCGGTGGTGGAACTGCGCCGTCCCCCGGCCCACGCGGCGGACGAGGGTGCGGCCGCCTCCGAGGACACCGAACCGCTGGAGCCGTTGCCCTCCCACCGCGCCCCGTCCCACTACGTCCCGGCCCACCGCGCCCGGTCGCGCGGGTTCCTCGCCCTGCGGGGCAGATCTGGACCTCGTGAGGAGGGGTCCGCGCCCCCGGTCCCGACGCCGCGCCGCGGGGAGGGGCGCCTCCCCGACCACGCTCCCCTCCGACCACCCCGGCCGCGCGGCGGCCACGTGCGGACGCTCCAGCCGGACACGGGGCCACGCCAGCCCCGGCACGCGCGTCCCGACACGGAACCGGTGGAGGACGGGAGGTGACCGGACCGTGAGTCCTCGCGTGCTGCCCTCGGCCCGCGTCGCCGGCCTGGGACTGCTGTCCTTCCTGCGGGCGCCGTTGCCGGCCGCGGCGCTGGCCGCGCTCGTCCTCATCCCGCTGCTCTACTCCGGCCTGTACCTGTGGTCGTTTTGGGACCCGTTCGGGCGGCTGGAGCGCCTTCCGGTGGCGCTGGTCAACGAGGACCGGGCCGTCACCGTGGACGGCTCCCGGCTGCACGCGGGGGCGGACCTCACCGACGAGCTGCTGAAACGCGGCGATCTGGACTGGCATGCCGTGGGCGCCGAGACGGCGGCCCGGGGGGTCGCCGACGGCAGCTACTACCTTTCCCTGACCATTCCCCGGAACTTCAGCGCCCATCTCGCCACGCCCGCCGACCCCGAGGCCGAACCGGTCCCCGCGAAGCTGGAGGCCCACTTCAACGACGCCAACGGCTACATCGTGCGGGAGGTGGTCGACACCCTCTTCATCGAGATCAAGGACGCGGCGGGGGCGACGGCCACCGCGCGCTACCTCGACCGCATCTTCCTCGGCTTCAACGAGATCCACAGCCGAACGGAGGAGGCCGCCCACGGCGCCGCGAAACTCGCCGAGGGGACCGACGACGCCAAGAGCGGCGCGGACCGGTTGGCCTCCGGTCTCGCCGACGCCAGGGACGGTGCCGGCGGGCTCGACTCGGGACTGGACGAGGCCAAGGACGGCTCCGCCTCACTCGCCTCGGGCGCCGCCAGCGCCAATGAGGGCGCCCACGAGCTCGACTCGGGACTGGGCGAAGCCAAGAACGGCTCCGCCTCACTCGCCTCGGGCGCCGCCAGCGCCGACGACGGCGCCCACGAACTCGCCGCGAGCCTGGCCGAACTCGACGCGGGGGCGGCCGAACTGGCCTCCGGCGCCACCGCGGCCTCCGAGCGGGTCTCCACGGCCGCCGACGCGCTCGACCCGATCGCCGCCGAGGTGATCCCCCGGTTGCGCGACGACGCCCCCGCGATCCAGGCCGGCGCCGGCGCGGTGGCCGACGCCGCGACGGCGCTGGCCACCGCGCTGGAGGAGCTGCCGACCGCCGTCTCCGCCGTGGAGGAGGGGACCGCGGATGTCGGCGGCCGGATCGGCGCCTACCTCGACGCCCATCCCCGGCTCGCCGAGGACGATCCTCTGCTGTACGCGCTGCTCACCGACGCGCGTACCGCCGTGGACCGCGCGGTCGCGGTCGAGGCGTTCGTCCGCGACAACGACGAGAGGATCTCCGCCATCGCCGCCGACGCCACCGAGGTGGCGGAGCTGGCCTCGGCGATCGCGGCCGAAGCGCCCGATCTCGCCGACGACGCCGAGGCGGCGGTGGGCGCGGTGGACGAGCTCGACGCGGCGCTGGCCGACATCGCCGAGGGCGCCCGGACGCTCGACGACGGGCTGGACGCGGCCTCGGCCGGGGCGGCCGATCTCGCTGATGGCCTGGACTCGCTCTCCCAGGGGGCGACCACGCTCGATGACGGCCTCGGCGACCTCAGCAACGGAGCGACCACCCTCGACAACGGCCTCGGCGACCTCAGCAACGGCGCAACCGCCCTCGACAACGGCCTCGGCGACCTCAACGACGGAGCGACCACCCTCGATGACGGCCTCGGCGACCTCAGCAACGGCGCAACCGCCCTCGACAACGGCCTGGGCAACCTCAGCGACGGAGCGCACGGCCTGTCGGAGGGCCTGGCGAACGGCCTCGACCAGATCCCCACCTATGACCAGGGGGAACGTTCCTCGCACCGGGCGATGATGAGCGACCCGGTGCGGCTGAGCGAGAGGATCGACAACGAGGCGCCCCAGTACGGCACGGGGTTCGCGCCCTTCTTCCTGCCGTTGTCGCTGTGGGTCGGCGCGATGGTGACCTACCTGGTCCTGCCCGCCGTGTCCGGTCGGGCCCTGGCCAGCACCGCCCGGTCGTGGCGTGTCACCCTGGCGGGGTGGCTTCCCGCGGCGGCCATCGGCGCCGGCCAGGTCATCGTCATGCTGTCGGTGCTCCACCTGGCCCTGGGCCTGGACGCGCGCCGCTGGCCGGCGACCGTGGCCCTGATGGTGCTGTGCGCGCTGAGCTTCGCCGCCCTGGTCCAGTGGCTCAACGTCCAGTTCGGCCTGGTCGGCCGGGCCATCGCCCTGGTGTTGCTGATATTGCAGCTGACCTCCTCGGGGGGCACCTATCCGTTGGAGACCAGCCCGGGCTTCTTCCAGGCCGTCGCCCCCTTCCTGCCGATGAACAGGACGGTGGCGGCGCTGCGTCACCTCATCAGCGGGGGCCAGACCACCGAGATCTGGCAGGCCGCCGCGCTCCTGACGGGTTACCTGGTGGCGGCGCTCGTCTTGACCTGGATCGCCGTGGCCCGCAGGCGTGCCTGGACCCTGGGACGGCTGCACCCGACCCTGGTGGTGTGAGCGGGCCGGGCGCGACGCGCGGAGCCGATAATGGAGGTTGTGCCCGCCCCCACCGACGAGGAGATCCGATGAGCGCCCGCCGTGAGGCGACTCGGCAGAAGTTGTTCGAGGCAGCGATCACGTTGATCTCCGAACAGGGTTTCGGCGCGACCACGGTGGATCAGATCGCCGAGCGCGCGGGGGTCGCGAAGGGGACCGTCTACTACAACTTCGCCGGCAAGGCGGAGCTGTTCACCGCGCTCCTGGAGTGGGGGGTGGACCGCCTCGCCGAGCATCTGCGCGCGGCCGTCTCCGGCCCGCCCCGGGCCGCGCTGACCGAGGTGCTGCGGGCCGAGCTGGCGTTCATCGGCACGCACGAGGCGTTCGCCCGCCTGCTCATGGCCGAGACGTGGCGGACCAACCAGGTGTGGTACGCGGCCGTGCGCCAGATCCGTTCCAAGGCGATCGGCGTCATCTCGGGGCTATTGGAGGAGCTGGCCGCCGAGGGAGAGCTGCCCGCCGGGCTGGACGTCGGTGTGGCGGCGTCGGCCCTGTTCGGAATGGTGCTGACCGTGGCGCTGGACTGGCGCACCCTGCAACCGGACCGCCCCTTGGAGGAGGTGCACACGACCGTGGCCCGCATGGTCGAGGGCATGCTCCGCGCGGACGACCGGTCTGGTGAGACGAACGGCGGGCCTTCGCTCACCCCCAGGCGAACACCCCGATGAGCGCCCCGATGAGCAGGCAGGCCCCGCCCAGCATCCCGACCATGGCCCGCACCCCGCCGCTCTGCCACGGCCCTTCGACGACCCTGGCCCGTTCGGGCCGCGCCCGGTCGTAGGAGACGACGACCGGTTCGCCGGTGCGGGCCGCGGCCCAGGCGGTGCCGGCGTCGGTGGTGAGGATGTCGCGGCCGTCACGGGTGCGGAACCGCACCACCATGCGCGAGGTGCGCCCTGTCTCCTGGTACCCCACGATCTCGCCGGGTGCCCGGATCCCCGACCTGGTGAGACCCAGGTCGCGTGCCGCCCACGCGAGCAGGGCCAGGCCCACGACGATGGGCAACAGCGGGTACAGCTCCATGAGTCCACTCCGCGATGTGTCCGGATGAGCGCCGGAGTCCCCTACCCCGTCTCTGTGCGCTCAACGGTCGGCCGGATCGGAGTGTTCCGGGGGAAGCTCGCGCAGTATGCCGGCGGCGATCTGGTCGGTGGCGGCCACGCCGTGGCCGAGCTCCCCGAGTTCGGCCATCACCGCCTCGACCGTGGACCGCCCGTGCTCCCCGTCCGCCTCGGAGAGGAGCGCCAGGAGCCGTTCCAGCCCCAGGACGGTCGCCGCCAGCCGATGGCGGACCTCCTCGTGCCGGAACCGGTGGTGGGGCGGGTGGTCCGCCGCGTCCAGGCGCAGCCCCACCAGGTGCGAGGTGGCGGCGAGCCGCTCGACCGCGGCGACCACGGAGGCGAACGCCGCGGGCACATCCGGGCCCGCCGCCTCCGCCCGCCGGGCCGACCGGGCGACCTCCCCGGCGACGCGCCGCGCCCGGTGGACCGCGTCGGCCTCGGGACCGGCCGGCACGGCCGCCCCGCGGTTCGGGGGCTCCTCGGGGAAGAGGTAGCCGAGGACGAGAACCCAGGTGAGCCAGACGATCGCCGCGACGGCGACCGAGGCGAGGAGGGGGACCCCGACGGCCCACGCCAGCCCGCCGGCGATCGCGCCGGTGAGAAGGCCCCTGGGGTCGGCGAGCCTGCGCTGGAGCAGGGCACGTGCGCGCATGGGCATGGCCTAGAAGTTGGAGATGACGGCCTCGAACACCTCACCGATGCTCTCGGGGTCGGAGGAGTCGTAGGCGGCGGCTTCGGTGGTCTCGGCGATGCGGGTCACCGTCTCCAGGTCGGCGTCCTCCCCGTAGGCGATGGTGAAGACCCGGGTGGTCTCACCGCCCGCCTCCGCCTCCAGTTCCCCGATCAGCTCCTCCAGGCCGATGCTCTGGAAGTCCTCGTTGCGCCCGTCGGTGAGGAAGACGACCGCGTTGATCGCGTCGTCGCGCCCTTCGGCCGAGACGTGGCGGTGCGCGGCGAGGACCGTGTCGTACAGGCCGGTGCCGCCCGCCGCGGGTAGTCCCTCGACCCGTTCGACGATCTCCTCGCGATGGGTCCGACCGTCGCCGCGCTCCCCCATCGGGGTGATCGGGGCGAGTTCACGCCAGTCCCGCCCGTCGTCCCCCAGCTCGGTGCTGAACATCCACAGGCCGACCTCGTCGGTGTCGGCGAACTGTTCCAGCGAGTCCGTCGCCGCGTCCTTGGCCAGTTCCAGCTTGGTCCTGCCGGTGCCGGGGACCTCCTGCTGCATCGACCCGGAGGTGTCGACGACGATCAGGACGTCGGCCGGCTTGCGCAGCTCGGCCCAGTTGCCCAGCATCTCGTCGAGCACCCCCGAGGAGGGCAGGGTGAGCAGGTCGCCGGGCTCTTCCGCGATCAGCCCGTTGTCGAGGGTGTGCGCGTCTCCCGTGGCCCCCTCGTGGTCACGGAAGCCGTTGTCCAGGAGGGTCTGCTGGACCTCGGCGCCGAGCAGGTAGTCGAGGAAGCCCTCCGCGGCCGTCCGCCGCGCGTCGTCGGCCCAGTCCAGGACCACGTAGGGGTGGTCCGACATCAGGGTGCCCTCCTCCGGGTAGACGGCGACGAGCGGCACCTGGGGGGCGGCGTGGTCCCCGAGGGTGGCGGGGTCGCCGCTCGGGTTGCCCTGGTTGTAGTGCAGCACCGACATCTCCTCGACCGCGACCGCGGAGATGTAGGTGAGCCCCTGTCCTTCCTCGTCGGCGCGCTGGAGGTTGGCCAGGAAGGTCATGGTGATGTCGCCGTAGTGGACGATGGACCGCTCCACCCCGCTGACGAAGGCCCTGGTCCGGCTCGACGCGAGTTCGTCGACGGTCAGGTCGGAGGTCAGGCCGGTGGCCGCGAAGTAGGCGCCGATCGTGGCGTTGAGTCCGGAGGTCGAGTAGTTGGGGTTGGTCTTGCCCATCCGGAAGTCCCCCCACTCGGGGTGACCGACGCTGCCCCAGCCCGCGCCGTCGGTGGACAGCTCCAGAAGGTCCGACCAGCCGATGGACTCGTCGGGCCAGCCGAGCGCCTCGGCCATGGGACGGGGCATCGCGATGACGAGCGGGGAGTTGGCGATGGAGGGGAGATCCTGCGGGATGAGGTCCTCTTGTTCGCCGCCCTGGAGCCGGTCCCGGGCGATCTGCACCCAGCTGGAACTGGCCGGGAGCCACACGTCGGGGCGCGGGCCGAGTTCGGCCTCGTCCCACTCCCCCGATCCGATGGCCTCCAGCGTGGTCCCCGACGCCTGTTCGACGACCTCGACCGTGACGCAGGCGCCCCCGGCCTCGGTCTCGCCGTACTCCTCCGCGAACCGCTCCATCAGCCGCGCCTTCTCCGGGGAGGAGACGACGGTGAGGGGCCTGCTCTCTCCCGAACAGCCGGCGAAGGAGGGGAGGGGGGCGCCGACCGCGGCCCAACGTACGAGCGCGATGACGAGGACCGCCACGAGCGCGACGATCGTGTAGGGGAGGATACGTTTCCGCCGCGGTGTCCCGTTTGCCATCTCAACCGCCCAACTTTGTCCAGGTATGCCCGCGCAAGTTAGAGGAAGGCTAGGCGTATCAGGTTGCATCACGGCGGCGGTTCGGCACGGTTACTCCAACGTTCCCGTCCTCCCCCGGCCACTCCGTCGCGTGACGCGCCTGGCGCTAAGCGTAACTATTTGATAATTCTTCGCGTTCGCTCCGTTATCGCGCCCTCCCCCTCTCCTCGTCGACATGGGCAAACGCCCGTGGAGCAATCACAGACCGACACATGGCCCCTTTAAGGACCAAAGGCCCTGTCACCCAAGCGAATGCCGTTTCGGACAGACAAGGTACGATCCGATGGCCGGATTCGTCTTCTGGCGGAGTCGCGACTTCTTTCCGTTGCGCCCACCCGGCCTCCCCTGAACGGTGGCGCCCCCGGACCCGGGCACCCGCCCCACCGGCGGGGCCGCGCCGTCCACCTCGTCGGCCGCCCTCGCCACGCGCACGGCGATCCACGGGCTAGTAGGAGAACAGTGCAGGCAGCAGATCGACGCAAGGAGCAGTCCATCCGGACCCGGCTCCACCGAATCGTCCTCGTCCCCACGGCCGCCCTGGTGGCCCTGTGGCTCGTGGTCAGCGGCTACCTGTTCTACGGCGCGGCGGTCCAATACGCGATCGTCAAGGGCAACGAGGAGATGTTGACGCCCTCCGCGCTCGCGCTCACCTCTCTCATGGACGAGCGCTCGGCGACGCTGGCCTACCTGGAACGCCCCGCCGAGCACACCACCGCGCTCCAGGAGGCGCGCGCCGCCTCCGACACCTCGATGAACTCGGTCCTCGACAAGTTCGAGGGGCTCTTGCCGTTCTCCCCCGCGAAGGTCCAGACGCGCATCGAGGACCTGCGCGAGAGCTTCGATCGGGTTCCCGAGATCCGGGCCCTCGTGGACAGCGGTCAGGCCTCGCGCGACGACGTGTCGGAGTACTACGACGGGCTGATCCTGGCCGGCGCCGACCTGTTCGACGAGCAGGCCCGGCTCAACCCCTCCAAGGAGGCCGTCGGCCCCGGGCTCAGCGCCACCTACCTCTTCCGCGCCGTCGACCTGATGTCCCAGGCCGACGCGCAGCTGTCCCGCGCCTTCGCCTCGGGTGAACTCAGCACCGCCGACCAGCAGGAGTTCACCCGCCTGGTCGGCGCCTACCACTCCATGCTCGACGCGGTCGGCGACTACCTGGGCCCCGAGCAGGCGGAGCGGCTGGAGGCCATCCGGGCCGACGAGCGCTGGAGCGACCTGGTCGCGCTGGAGGGCGAGATCTCCGGCCGCGTGGTGGCCACGACCACCGACCCCTTCACCGGCGGGCAGGTCGAGGACACCTCGATGCCCGTGGGCGAGGAGGAGTGGCGCACCGTCTACGCGCCCACCAAGGACGCCCTCACCGAGCTCGGCGCCGAGCAGGCCCTGTGGGCCGGCGACCTCCAGGCCGAGATCGCCAACGAGGCGATCCTGCTCGCCGTGGCCGGCAGCCTCGGCGTGGCCGCCGTCTCCGCCCTCGCCTTCACCATCTCCATCCGCGCGACGCGACGCCTGGTGGCCCGGCTGAACCGGCTCCGCGACGAGACCCAGGAGCTGGCCGACCGCCGGCTGCCCGGACTGATCGAACGGCTGCGCCGCAACGAGGAGGTCGACGTCGCGGCCGAACTGCCCGAGGTCTCCCAGAGCCCGGACGAGATCGGCGAGGTCGCCCGCTCGTTCAACGCGGCCCAGCGCACCGCGGTCGAGGCCGCCGTCCAGCAGGCCGAACTACGCGAGGGCGTCAACCGGGTGTTCCTCAACATCGCCCACCGCAGCCAGACGCTCGTCCACCGCCAGCTGCGCCTGCTGGACCGCCTGGAACGCGAGCAGGAGGACCCCGAGCAGCTCACCGAACTGTTCAAGCTCGACCACCTCGCCACGCGCTCCCGCCGCAACGCCGAGAACCTGCTGATCCTGGGCGGCGAGTCGCCCGGACGCACCTGGCACCGCCCGATGCCGTTGATCGACGTGATCCGCGGCGCCATCTCCGAGTCCGGCGACTACACCCGGGTCAAGCGCCAGCGCATCGCCCGCGTCTCGCTGAGCGGCCCCGCCGTCGCCGACGTCATCCACCTCGTCGCCGAGCTCGTCGACAACGCCACCACGTTCTCGCCGCCGCACACCAGCGTCCACCTGCGCAGTGAGCAGGTGCCCAACGGGGTCACGATCGAGATCGAGGACCGCGGGCTGGGCATGAAGGAGGAGGAGTTCGCCGCCACCAACGAACTGCTGGCCAATCCGCCGGAGTTCGACGTGATGCGGCTGAACGAGAAGATGCGCCTGGGGCTGTTCGTGGTCTCGCGCCTGGCCCAGCGCCATGGCATCAGCGTGCGGTTGCGCTCCTCGCCCTACGGCGGGGTGCAGGCGATCGTCCTGTTGCCCTCCTCCCTCATCGTCGCCGACCCGAAGGGGCCGGATCCCAAGGACGGGGCCACCGACTCCGCCCCCGAGGACGACGCCCCGTCCCACGAGGACGGCGCGGCCGACGCCGAAGCGGTGCCGGGCGACGTGCTCGCCGCCGTGCCCGACGGTGAGGAGCGCACCCCCTCGCCGCAGCGGCTGCCCCGCCGCTCCCCCGGGCTCAGCCGGGCGTCCCTTGCCCCCAGCGGCCCGCTGTTCCCCCCGAGCCCGGCCTCCCCCGCCGAGACAGGGCCGAAGCCCACAGTGGAGGACGAGCCCGCGGAGGGGGACACCCCCGCGCAGGGGTCGTCCGCCGAACGGCCCCGGCTCCCCAAACGCCGCCCGCAGGCCAACCTCGCCCCCCAGCTGTACGACACCTCCCTCGTCTCCCTCCCCGAGAGGAAGCGGGAGGCCGACCCCGGTGACGACGCCGGGCCCGACCGGTCGCTGCGGCTCCGTCGAAACATGTCCGCGTTCCAGCAAGGCACCCGGCGAGGACGCGAAGAGGGCCGGCAGCGGCAGAACGACACCGAGAAGGATGCATGACCGTGACGAAGAACGCTCCCAGGGACCTGGACTGGCTACTCGACGAGCTCGTCGACCGGGCGGTCGGCGCCCAGTACGCCATCGTGCTCTCCGCGGATGGCCTGCTCATCGGCAAGTCTCGGGAACTGGGCAAGGACGACGCCGAGCACCTGTCCGCCCTGGCCTCGGCGTTCCAGAGCCTGGCCAAGGGGACCGGACGGCAGTTCGGCGGGGGACGGGTCCTCCAGACGGTCGTGGAGATGGAGCACGCCTATCTCTTCGTCACCGGAGCGGGGAACGGCGCCTGCCTGGCCGTGGTCGCCGGCGAGGAGTCCGACGTCGGCCTCATCGCTTATGAGATGAACGTGCTCGTGGAGCAGGTGGGCAAGTTCCTCGACGCCGCCCCGCGAAACGGCGAGGAGCAGGCGAACACCGAACCCGCGTCCGTGGAAGCCGACCGGTAACGGAGGCCGGAATGCCCGACCGTCACGAACCCGACCCCGGTTCCCCCGAGGCCGGCCCTCTGGTCCGGCCCTACGTCATGACGTGGGGCCGGCAACGTTCCGACGCCGTCCAGTTGGACATGATCAGCGTGGTCATCGCGGCGCGCCGCGCCGAGGTGGACGAGATGGCGCTGGAACCCGAACAGGTGGCGATCCTCGACCTGTGCCGCAGACCCCAGTCCGTGGCGGAGGTGTCGGCTCGCCTGGACATCCCGGTGGCCGTGGTCAAGGTCCTGTTGAGCGACCTCATCGGGCGTGGCTACGTCCTCGCCCGCGCCCCTTACACGACGGAGAGCCCGGTGAGCCGGGACGTATTGCAGGCGGTACTCGATGGCATCCAAAGGCTCTGACCCCAGTAGTGGCGAGAACGTCATCCCCTCGGCGATCAAGATCCTGATCGCGGGCGGCTTCGGCGCGGGCAAGACCACGATGGTCGGCTCGGTCAGCGAGATCGCCCCGCTCAGTACCGAGGAGCTGATGACCGAGGCCAGCCTCGGCGTGGACGACCTCTCGGGTGTGGAGGAGAAGAGCACGACGACGGTCGCGCTGGACTTCGGCCGCATCACCATCAACGACGGTCTGGTGCTCTACCTGTTCGGTACGCCGGGCCAGCAGCGTTTCTGGTTCATGTGGGACGAGCTGGCGCTGGGTTCGCTGGGCGCGGTCGTGCTGGCCGACACCCGACGGCTGGAGACGTGTTTCCCCTCGGTTGATTTCTTCGAACGGCGCGCAATCCCGTTCGTCGTCGCCGTGAACTGCTTCGAGGGCGCGCATCGCTACGATCCCGAGGAGGTGCGGGAGGCGCTCAGCATTTCCTCTCACACCCCTATCGTGTTGTGTGACGCGCGTTCACGGGAATCCAGCAAAGAGGTCCTGTCGACCCTGGTCAACCACGTCGCGGAAACGATTTCGGCGGGAGTGTAGCCGTCGGGAGGCCCCGCGCCGCCGGCCTTACCGCCATCGAGCCCCCGAATCAACTGAAATGGATAAACGTGTATCCACCCCACGATTCCATTTCCTCCGCCCTCGGGATTAGGCTGTTGAGAGGCGATCCGGCGGCGCGTGGCATCGGCGCGCGCAAACACGTCGGAATCTGGACGGCGAGATCGAGAGAGCCTTGATGAAACGCTACGACTGGTACGACGAGATCCACCGGCTGGACGCCGAGGCCGACTGCCTGCGGATCACCCAGATCATCGCCACACACGAATTCCCCTGGGATATGACCCAGGCCCTCGGGTTGGCCCTGTACCGGACCTACGCGGTGCCCAGCATCGGCGAACTGCTGTACCGGACCCGCGAGTTCACCGAACGGACCCAGCACCGCTACGACGACACCGGGCTGATCCTGGACGCCATCATGGAGCACGGTTTCGAACCGGGGCCGGGGCGCGACGCGCTACGCCGGATGAACCAGATGCACCGCTCCTACGACATCTCCAACGACGACTACCTCTACGTGCTCAGCACGTTCGTGGTCATGCCGGTGCGCTGGCTCAACGACTGGGGCTTCGGCTGGCGCCGGCTCAGCGACCACGAGATCACGGCGGGCACCAACTACTACCGCCGGCTCGGCAAGCACATGGGGATCAAGGACATCCCCGAGACCTACGCCGACTTCCTGGAGCTGTTCGACTCCTACGAGCGGGCCCACTTCGGCTACTCCGAGGGCGGGCGCAAGGTGGCGGACGCGACGCTGGACCTGATGGTCGACTTCTTCCCCTCCTGGCAGCGTCCGGTCGTCCGGCCGTTCACGATGGCGCTGCTGGACGACCGGTTGATCACGGCGTTCCGCTATGACGAGCCGTCGCGGACCTGGCGTTTCCTCGCCCGGGCCGGCCTGAAGGCCCGCGCCAGGGTCGTCCGCATGATGCCCCCGCGCAAGGAGCCGATGTGGGTGCGGATGAGCCCCAACATCCGCAGCTACCCGAACGGGTTCGACGTGTCGCAGATCGGGACCTTCCCCAAGGGCTGCCCCGTGCCCCACGGACTGGCCACCGTCGAGGTGCCCGAGACCGGTGCGCGGGTTCCGGTGCCGCAGTCCGCGCGGGGGACGGCCGATCCCGCCGGGCACGCCTGACCCGCGCACGCCACCGTGTGGGGGAGGGCGGCGCGCCCTCCCCCACACGTGCGATCACACGGAGACGACCGTCGCCTGACGCAGCGTCGGCGCGGCCACCTCGGCCCAGGCGGCGATGACCGCCGCCGGATCGCCCAGCTCGTCGCGGGCCAGCAGCAGCCCCGGCTCGATCACCCTGGCGCCCAGGTCCGAGAGCAGGACGCGCAGGTCGTCCTCCACCCCGCGTCCGGTGCGCAGATCGTCCACGACGGCCATGGGGACGGCGATGGTGTGGCCGAGACCGACCTCGGGGATCCGGTCCAAGAACACCTTCAGCAGGCCCGTGTAGCTGCCGTGGACCTGGGGCGAGACCACCAGGACGACGTCGCTGGCGCGCACCCGGCCGAGCGCGGCCGCGACCTCCTCGCCCGGATCGGCGGCCAGCAGCGCGGAGCCGAAGGAGGCGAGGTCGACGACCTCGATGGGGTGGGCAAGCCCGGTGGGCGGGAGCAGGACCTCGGCGGCGCGGAGGGCGGCGGCGCGGAGGGCCGCGTGGGACTGGGGGGCACCGATGAGCACGGTGAAGCTGGTCATGGAGGATCTCCTGGTGAGACATGGCCGCGAGGCCGGGAGGAACGTGGCGCTGGAGCCGGCCGGACGGGACTACGGTGTCCCCGGCCGGGCCCTGTCTCGCGAAACGATGGGATCGCGGCGAGAAAGGCTGGTAGTGGCGGCGTCTGGAAAATCCCCGCAGCCGCGCGCGACGTTCCACAACGTGGAGATCACCGGGATCTGGACCGTGAGCCGAGCACCGCGGGGGACGAGAACAGCGCAGGGCGGATGCCCTGGACTGGCGCTCAGCTACAACACAGTGCGCTCGCCTGCTGTCGAAGATCGACGTGCAGGCGCTGGACAAGCAGCTCACCGGGGGCCATAGTCCCCATGATGCGCGGGGGCGGCACTATCGTCAATGCGTGGTAGGGGTTTCCTCCCCCTCGCGAGCATGACGGCGGACGGTCCGATGCGCCCGCTCGGCGCGAAACGGCCCAGCTCCTGGGCTCCTTTCACACCGGTGGCGGCGCACTCCCGACACAACGGCACACGGTGTGGTATACGGCACAGGAAGGTGCGGACATGGGCACGGTGGCGAACGCTCGGCTGGTCACTCCCGACGGAGTACTGGAGGGATGGCTACGCGTCGAGGACGGGCGCATCACGGCCCTGGGGCCGGGCCCCGTCCCCGAACCCCGCGGTGAGACGGTCGACGCCGCAGGACGCTGGGTACTGCCCGGCGCGATCGACATCCACGTGCACGGTGGCGCCGGCGCGGCCTTCACCGACGCCGACCCCGAACGGGCCCGTTCGATCGTGGAGTTCAACCGCTCGCACGGCGTCACGACCGTGGTCGGGGGGCTCGTCGCGGCCTCCCCCGAGGACACGCTGCGTCAGGTGGCCGCCCTCGCCGAACTCGCCGACGACGGTGACCTCGCCGGCATCTACCTCGAAGGCCCCTACATCGCGAAGAGCCGGTGCGGGGCGCATGACCCGGCGCTGCTGCGCGACCCCGACCTGGAGGAGTTCGCGGCGGTGCTCAAGGCCGGCCGCGGGCACGTCCGGATGATCACCGTGGCGCCCGAGCTGCCCGGCGCGCTGGACCTCATCCGCGCGGCGACCGCCGAAGGCGTGGTGGCCGCTGTCGGCCACACCGAGGCCACCTACGACCAGGCGCGTGCCGCGTTCGACGCGGGCGCCACCGTCGCCACCCACCTGTTCAACGCGATGCGGCCCCTGCACCACCGCGAGCCCGGGCCCATCGCCGCCGCGTTGGCCGACGAGCGTGTCACCGTCGAGCTGATCAACGACGGCGTGCACCTGCACCCGGCGATCGTCGGCCTGGCGGCGTCCCAGGCCGGCCCCGAGCGGGTTGCGCTCATCACCGACGCCATGGCCGCGACCGGCCTGGGGGACGGCGAGTACACGCTGGGGAAGCTGCGGGTGCGCGTCGAGAACGGCAACGCGGTGGTGGTCGAGACCGGCGCGATCGCCAGCAGCACGATCGTGCTGCCCGAGGCGATCAGCCGGGCGGTCCACCATGTCGGCCTGCGCCTGGAGGACGCCGCCCGGTCGGCCTCGGAGGTCCCGGCCCGCGCCCTGGGGCTCACCGGGGTCGGCTCGCTGGTCGAGGGCGGGCGGGCCGACCTGCTCGTGCTCGACGAGGACCTGAGTGTGGCCGGCGTGATGCACCGCGGGAACTGGATCCGCTCGTTGTGAACCGCCGCGGGACGGCCGGGCCGGCCTGGCCGGGCCGTCCCGCGGTCGCCATGATGGACACATGGATCCTCGTTCCGCGCACCTCCTGTGGGATGCCGCCCCTCTCTGGCTCAACACCGCCCAGTACGGACTTCCGCCACGCCCGGCCTACGAGGCCCTGCGTTCGGCCCTGGACGGCTGGCGGCACGGCAGGGAGACGCCCGAGGTCTGGTTTCCCGCCGGCGAGGCCGCGCGGGCGCGCTTCGGCGAACTCGTGGGGGCGCCTCCACAGGACGTGGTCCAGGGGGCCGCGACCTCACAGCTGCTCTCCGCGATCGCCCTGGCCGTCCCCGACGGCGCCCGGGTGGTGATCCCCGACGGGGAGTACACCTCCAACGCCTACCCCTGGATGGTCCACGCCGACCGCGGGGTGAAGGTCGTGACCGTGCCGCCCGGCGAGCTGGCCGCCGCGATCGACTCCGAGACCTGGGCGGTCGCGTTCAGCCTGGTCTCCTTCTCGACCGGGGAGATCGCCCCCGTGGACGACATCGTCGCGGCGGCCCGGCGGCACGGCACGAGGGTGATCGTCGACGGCACCCAGGGGGTGGGCTGGCTGCCCGTGGACGCCACGCGCTTCGACGCGCTGGTGTGCTCCTGCTACAAGTGGCTGATGGCGCCGCGCGGGCTGGCGTTCGGCTACCTGGCCCCCGGACTGCGCGCCGTGATGCGCCCGATCGCGGCCGGACCGAGCGCGGCGGCCGATCCGGCGGGGGCGTTCTCCGACATGGACATGCGCCTGTCGCGCAGCGCGTCCCGGTTCGACATCTCGCCGAACTGGTTCGCGGGGGTCGCCGCCGCCGTCTCCCTGGGGGTGCTGCTCGACATCGGGGTCGAGCGCGTCCACGCGCACAACGTGGCCATGGCCGACCGGTTCCGCGCCGGGGTCGGGCTGCCTCCGGGCGGCTCGGCGATCGTCTCGGTCGGCCTGCCCGGTGGCGCGGAGCGGCTTCGGGAGGCGGGCGTGCGCTTCTCCGAACGTTCCGGCCGACTCCGGCTGTCCTTCCACGTCTACACGACGGAGTCCGACGTGGACCGCGCGGTGCGGGCCCTCACCGGCTGAACCGCCGCGCAGGAGGCCGCGGCGTGTCGGCGGCGCGCTCCGTCCCGGCTCGGCCACGGAGGGTGACAATGGCGGGAGGACCACCGCATCTCCCGTGAGGACAGCATGTTCCGTGCCGAGCGCGCCCGTCGACCTCCCCGGACCCCGGTATCACCGCCGCCGCCGGTCCTGTCCGCCCTGCCGGTCACGCCCACCGGGCCGGCCGAACGCCATCAGCTCGCCGAACTCGCCTCCGCGCTCTCCGGCTACGGTGTGTGGGCGCGGGTGATCGAGAGCGGTGTGCCGTTCCTGCGGGTGAGCAACCCCCGGTCCTTCTACGCGGTCGAGGACGTGGTCTGCGAGCGGCACGCCGACTCCTTCACCTTCCGGACCTCCTTCGGCGTCGTGCTCGGCGACAGCAGGGAGCTTCCCCGCGCCGCGGTGCGCACGGCCTGGCTCGTCGGCGCGATCGACCGCTGATCCCGACGGGGGCCGTTGATCAGCCGGCCCGCTTGCGGCCGCGCCGCATGGCCCCGCCCAGAACGGTCAGCACCAGCCCGAGCACGGCGATCCCCAGGTAGGCGGTCTGGGACAGGTCGAACCACAGATGCAACAGTCCCATCTCCCTGTCGAGGAACGGCCCCACGAATCCGAGGACTCCCTGGATCAGCACGAGGATCCCGACGATCTCCACCATGGTTCCGGTTCCCTTCCGACGTTCGCCGGCCACGGAGGCGTCGTGGCTGTGGCCGCTGGACCCATGCTCACGCCCGAAGGGCAGGCTTTCCTCCCCCCGGGGAGGGAGATCTCCTCCTCCGAAGGAATGAGGGACGCAAACGCGCAGAGCCGCCGGCCTGATGGCCGACGGCTCTGCGTCACTGGGTGGAGGTGGCGGGAATCGAACCCGCGTCCTTCGGTACCGCAACAGGGCTTCTCCGGGCGCAGTCTGCTGTACGTTCTACTCGGCTCCAGCGCTCACGCAGACGTGTCGCTGACAAGCCCAGCCACGTGAATTTCCCGATCGGGCCCCGTGGCCTGATCCGATCGGTAAGTCTCCTGAACGATGCCGGAACCTGAGCCGGAGACGAGCTCAGGCCGACAGAGTCGCTATCGCTTAGGCAGCGAGAGCGAACTCAGTGCGCTTAGAATTGGCACTTGTATTTATGCGATCGCAGGATTTACGAGGTCACAACCGCAACCCTCGGCCCGCTTCCCCTGGAACAACCACCGAAGTCGAAACCGATCACCCCCTGTGGAATTTTCAACGGGCCCGAGGGCCCGCGCGCGGGGCCGCCGCAGCGGTCCCGACGTTCTCACGCTACCGGTACAACGGCCGCGGAGCCAAGTCGATTCCCGCCCGGCGCAGATTTTTCGGAGCGACGTCACAACCGGGTGGGTGAACGCCGGGGCTCGGAGCCCGCACATGAGAAACCCCCGCGGGCGCGGACGGGATCCATCGACGCTGCCCGCGAGGGCGGCCGGCAGGGTCGGGCCGGCCTCGAAACGACAGGGCCTCCCCCGAGACGAGGTCCTGTCCTTCAGGACTGGTCACCGCAACCCCCTTTACGGTTCCAGTCATAGGGGAAGACGCCCCAGGCCACGGGGCGGGTTGCCCCATTGGCCGAGTTTGCTGGTGTTTTGCCCGGTGAGCTCTTCCCGGAAGCCCCCGTCTCGCCCCTCCACGGGCCACCCGCTCGCGTCCCGGGAGGTCCCTACCACCGGTCCCTTGGCCACGCCCGCGAACACGGCGGGCACGCCCGGTACCCCGACGCGGGATCCCCACGGCCACACCCGTCCGGCCCGCGACCGGCGATCCCGCCGTCGCACGGGCCGGGGCCGGGAAAACGGACGTGGGGCCGGGCGATCCGCCCGGCCCCACGTCAGCGGCGGAGGTCAGTACACCGGATCGACGGCGGGAACCCCACCGGCGTCGGCGGCGCTTCCCTCCTGCGCCGTCGTGTCCTGCACATACCCGTAGGGCAGGCGCTGGAGGAAGTCGGCCGCGGCCGAGACCGCGAACGAGTAGGTGTTCGCCGGGTCGGTCTCCACCGCCACCGCGAATGCGACCTGGCCCTGGTAGCCGACGAACCACTGGACCGCGCCGGCCTCGCCGTCGATCTCCTGCTCGGCGAAGCCCACCTGGCCGTGTACCGGCACCATCCCGATGTTGGCCGCCGCCGCGGACCCCTCTTGCACGGTCGAGCGCATCATCGCCCGCAGCGACTCCACCACGGCCGGATCGAGCTCGACGGAGGGGGACTCCTCAGCGCCTTCCTCGTCGGCGACCAGGCGAGGCGCGTGCCAGGTCCCCTCGGCCACCGCCGCGGCGACCGTGGCCATCGTCAGGGGGCTGACCTTGACACCGTCGGCGCCCACCATGGCCGCCGCGATGCCGGCCTCGCCGCCTCCCGGGGAGAACTCACCGGTGTAGGCGGGCACCGGAACCTGCCAGTCGCCTCCGATGCCGAAGTCGGCCGCGGCGGCGTTCAGCGCCTCGGGGTCGGCCTCGGCCGCCAGGCCGGCGAAGGTGGTGGCGCAGGCGTTGGCGAACGCGCGGGTCAGGTCGGGCTGGCCCCACATCAGGGAGGCACCGCCGGGGTTGGTGAAGGTGCGGTCGCCGATGGTGGTCTCGGCGTCGCAGGTCACCGCCTGGTCCGCGCTCACCGCACCGGAGCTCAGGAGGGCGGCGGCCGAGACGATCGTGAACGCCTCGCCCGGGTGGTACTCCCTGGTGAAGGCACCGACGTTGTCGACGTCGTCGGGCCGGCCGGCGGCCCCCAGGATCTCGCCGCTGCGAGCGTCGAGGGCGACGAGGTAGGCGCTGCCCGGGAGCAGTTCCAGGGCCCCCTCGGCGGCGGTCTGGACGTCGCTGTCGAGGGTGGTGGTGAGCGAACCGCTCTCCTGTCCGGCCCACTCGTGCAGGACCTCGGTCTCGCCGCCCCGTTCGTCGAGGGTGACCACCTTGGTGGTCGCGGACCCCGCGAGCCTTTGCTGGTAGACGCTCTGCAGGCCGCCGAGGCCCACCGTGTCACCGGCCTGGTAGGGGCCCGAGACCCGGGAGGAGACCTTGTGCTCGACCGTTCCGGCGACCTCGCCGACGATCGCGGAGGCCATGTTGGGGGCGAGCGGCATCTTCAGCTCGCTCGTCTCGACGCCGGGAATGCCCGTGGCGCGGGACAGGAGCGAGGGGTCGACGTCCTGGGCGCGCATGAGCACCAGGGGCTGGAACTCCTCCGGCGGCGCCGAGCGCACCCGGTTGAGCAGCGGCTCGGGGTCCTCGCCGAGGATCTCGGCGAGGCCCTGGATACCGCCCTCCATGTCGTCCATCCGGGCCGGGCGGACACCGAAGGCGATGACGTCGGTCTCGCCGACGAGCGGCTGCTCGGAACGGTCGTAGATCTGGCCGCGGTCGGGCACGTCGTAGGTGATGGCCAGCCGCTCGCCCTCGGCGAGGCGCGGGTGGATGACGGCGGGCGACCAGTTGATGGCCCACCCCTCGGAGGTGCGGGAGAGGGGCATGCTGCCCTCGTACTCCCACACCGGGTCGCCGATCCCCAGGTCGGCCTGTACGTCGAACGAGGCTGTCGCCGTGTCCCCATCGATGGAGATGGGTCCCAGGCCCAGCCGTAGCGCCGCCAGGTCGAGCTGGTCGTGCGCCTGTTGGAGGGCCGCGGCGACCGAGTCGACGTCGCCGTCGGTCTGGCGGGCCGCGGCCTCGTAGTCGCCGGCCTGCCAGTCGAGCAGGAACGTGCGGACGGCGACCTCGGGGCTGGGCTCCGCCGCACAACCGGCCATGACGGTCACCGTGGCGGCGCTCACCGTCGCGGCCAGGAAACGACGGAGGTGACGGGGGGACACCTTTGGGGTTCCTTTCACACGCTCAGCGCCGACGCCGCAGAGCGCGTTCGACCTCACGCTGGGCCTCACGTTCGGCGATGTCGTGGCGTTTGTCGTATTCGCGCTTACCGCGCGCCAGCGCGATCTCGACCTTGGCCCGTCCGTCGCTGAAGTACAGCGACAGCGGGATCAGGGTACGACCCGCTTCCTGGGTCTTGCCGATGAGTTTGGCGATCTCCTCGCGGTGCAACAGCAGCTTGCGGGGCCGGCGCGTTTCGTGGTTGGTCCACGTCCCTTGGGTGTACTCCGGGATGTGGACGTTGTGCAGCCACACCTCGCCGTCCCTGACCAGCGCGAAACCGTCCACCAGGGAGGCCCGTCCGGCACGCAGCGACTTCACCTCGGTGCCGGTGAGGACGAGCCCCGCCTCGTAGGTGTCGTCGATGTGGTAGTCGTGCCGGGCACGCCGGTTCTGGGCGATGGTCTTGCGCCCCTTTTCCCGTGGCACTGAAGAACCCCTTTCTGCCGCCTCACACCCGCAGGTAGCGCCGCAGCGTCAGGAAGGAGGCGATGGTACAGAGCAGCACGCCGAGGATCATCGACACGCCGATGACGTAGAAGACCGAGCCCATACCCAGCGTGACGTCGAACTGGAACCAGTCCTGGACCTTGTCCAGCAGGAAGAACTTCGTCGCCACGATGAAGCCCGAGGCGAAGATACCGCCGATGAGACCGGCGATCGCGCCCTCCAAGAGGAAGGGGAGCTGGATGTAGAAGTTCGACGCGCCGACGAGCCGCATGATGCCGGTCTCGCGACGGCGGCTGTAGGCCGACAGACGGATGGTGTTGCCGATCAGCAGCGCGGCGGCGGCCAGCTGGACGGCCGCGACGACGAGAGCGGCCCACTTGAGACCGTCGAGCAGCTCGAAGAACTGGTCGAGGACCTCCTGGTCGTTGGAGACCGAGTCCACGCCCGGCATCTCGGCGACCGCGCCCGCGACCGTGTCGTGGTCGCCGGGGTCCTGGAGCTGCACCCGGAAGTTCGCCGGGATGTCCCCTTCCTCGGTCGCCTCGACCAGGGCCTCGCTGTTGGAGAAGCGGTCCTGGAAGTCCTGCCACGCTTCGCTCTCGGTCATGAAGGTGACCTCGGCGACCTCGGGCATGGATTCGAGCTGGGACTGGATCGCCTGCCGCTCTTCGTCGCTGGCCGCTCCGCTCTCCTGGCAGATGGCGCTCGGAGAGGTGTCGTTGCACAGGTAGACCGTGAGCGAGACACGCTCGCCCCAGTACCCGCGCATCTCGGAGACCTGCTGGTTGATGAGCAGACCGGCACCGAAGAGGGCCAGCGAGATGGCCACCGTGGTGATCACCGCGATGGTCATCGTCAGATTCCGGCGCAGACCGATCCAGATCTCGGAAAGTACGAACTGTGCTCGCATGATGTTCTAAGGGTCCATCCTTGTGGGGCTTCGCCGCGCTGGTTCACCAACGCTGGAACGCGTAGCCGGCCGGCGTCTTAGTACGCCTGACCGTAGACACCACGCGACTGGTCCCGCACGACCTGGCCCTCTTCGAGCTCGATGACACGTTTGCGCATCGAGTCGACGATGGCGGCATCGTGGGTCGCCATGACGACGGTCGTTCCCGTCCGGTTGATTCGGTCGAGCACCTTCATGATGCCGATCGAGGTGGCAGGGTCGATGTTCCCGGTGGGCTCGTCGGCCAGCAGGATCTGCGGACGGTTGACGAACGCGCGCGCGATCGCGACGCGCTGCTGCTCACCACCCGAAAGCTCGTCGGGCATGCGGGTGGACTTGCCTTCCAGCCCGACCAGCTCCACGACCTCGGGAACGACCTTGCGGATGAATCGGCGGGGCTTGCCGATGACCTCCAGCGCGAACGCGACGTTCTCGAAGACGTTCTTGTTCGGCAGCAGCCGGAAGTCCTGGAAGACACAGCCGATGCGGCGCCGCAGGTGCGGCACCTTCCAGTTGGACAGACGAGCGAGGTCCTTGCCCGCGACATGGACCCGCCCCTTGGTGGGCTTCTCCTCCTTGAGGACGAGCCGCAGGAACGTTGACTTACCCGAGCCGGACGGACCGACGAGGAAGACGAACTCCCCCTTGTCGACGTCGATGGAAACGCCGTCGAGAGCGGGGCGTTTCTGGGTCGGGTAGACCTTGGTGACGTTTTCGAAGTGGATCACAGGTGCATCACAAGGTTCTCGAAGGTTGGGGAGCCCAGGCGGAACCCATCCGCTCGGGGCAGTACCGGCCACAGGGCCAATCGACAGTGTAGGGGTGAATGCAACCCGGAATGTCCAGATCGAGACTCGTTCCCGGAACGATCCCACGGAGGCGGAACCGGTTCTCCGGAACGGCCGTCTCTTCCTCCCCCTGCCACCACGGCGTCGCCATCGCGCCGGGACACCGGGGGTTCACGGGGCATCCACTCCCACGCCGCGCTCGACCGAGCTGCGGAACGGAACAGCAGGACCGAGCATATCGGAAGAGTCAACCGGTGATAACGTTCACATATACGTGTTTCCGATAAAACCGCTGCTCCGGCGCTATTCCGCGGCGCGCTCCTGGTTGCGCATCCAACGGATCTCGGCATCGATGAATTCGTCGATCTCGCCGTCGAGCACCGCGCCGGTGTTGCCGGTCTCGACGTTGGTGCGCACGTCCTTGACGTTCTGGTAGGGGTGCAGCACGTAGTTGCGCATCTGAGTGCCCCAGCTGCTGGCCCCCTCGCCGCGCAGCTCGTCGATCTCGGCACGCTCCTCCTGCCGCTTGCGCTCCAGCAGCTTGGCCTGGAGGACCGACATGGCGGTGGCGCGGTTCTGCAGCTGCGACCGCTCGTTCTGGCAGGAGACGACGATGCCGGTGGGCAGGTGGGTGATGCGCACCGCCGAGTCGGTGGTGTTGACGCCCTGACCACCCGGACCGCTGGAACGGTAGACGTCGATGCGCAGTTCGCTCTCGTCGATGTCGATGTGGTCGCTCTGCTCGACCACCGGGACGACGTCCACGCCCGCGAAGGAGGTCTGGCGCCGGCTCTGGTTGTCGAACGGCGAGATGCGCACCAGGCGGTGTGTGCCGTGCTCACCGCGCAGCGTGCCGTAGGCGAACGGGGCCCGCACCGCGAAGGTGGTGGACTTGATGCCCGCCTCTTCGGCGTAGGAGGTCTCATAGATCTCGGTCGGGTAGCCGTGGCGCTCGGCCCAGCGCAGGTACATGCGCTGGAGCATCTGGGCCCAGTCGGCGGCGTCGACGCCGCCGGCCTGGGCGTTGATGCTGACCAGCGCCTCACGCTCGTCATAGGGGCCGGACAGCAGCGTGCGGACCTCAAGGTCGCCGATGTCCTTGCGCAGGGCCGTCAGCTCGTCCTGGGCCTCGGTGAGGGTGTCGGCGTCGTCCTCGGCCGCCGCCAGCTCGAACAGCACGCCGAGGTCGTCGAGCCTGCGACGGATCCCCTCGACCTTGGTGACCTCGGACTCAAGGTAGGACAGTCGCCGGGTGACCTTCTGCGCGTTGTCCTGGTCGCTCCACAGCTCCGGATCCGCGGACTGCTCGCGCAGCTGTTCGATCTCCGTGCGCTTGGCGTCGAGGTCCAACACGGACTCGACGCTCTCCAGCGTCGCCGAGAGTTCCTTGATCTGGTCTGCGGGGTCTAGGTCTGCCACGCTCCCAAGTCTAGGGCGTCGCGGAGGCGTCCTTCACTCACAGCCCTCGCGCCGCGCAGGCGGCCTCGACCCTGCGGCGAACGTCGGCGACCACGGCGACCAGCTCCTGGGGGATCTCCAGCCCCCGCAGCCGGGCCAGCGCGAGCGCCGCGTCCCCGGGTCGTCCCAGGCGCAGGTCGGCCTCGATCGCCTCGATGAGCGGCAACGGGCCGCGCGAGCCGGTCCAGTGCCGCCTGACCAGGGCCGTGCAGATCGCGTCGTGTCCCTCGGCGGCCAGGATCCGCGCGGCGGCCGCCAGCGGTCCCGGCTCGGAGGGGGCCGACCGGCAGGCCGTCTCGAACAGTTCCAGGGCCGTCTGCGTGTCCCCGCCGCGCAACTCCAGCTCGCCCAGGATGATCCGGGCGCGCCAGCTCCGCTCGGACCGCTCGGCCACCCACTGGGCCGCCGCCTGCGGCCCCTCCTCGCGCAGCCGGTACTTGTACCCCCATTCCAGCGCGTCGGGGTGATCGGGGTCGTGGCGCAGCGCGTTGTCCAGTGCCGTCGCGACATCGCGGTCGCTGCCCCGCCACGAGGCCAAGGGGGCGAGCGCGAACCAGGTGTCCGCGCTGCCGCCGCGCGCGCGGATGTACCGGATCAAGACGTTCTCGGCCCGGGCGTGCTCGGCACAGGCCCGCAGGACGAGGGCGTGCGCGAGCACCGCCCGCTGTGCGTCGTCGTCGATGTCGCGCAGCCGCTCGGCCGCGGGCAGCGCCTCGCGTGCCCGTCCCTGGTCGAGCGCGCGCAGGACGGCCGCGTACAACAGGTCGGGGTCGTCCCAGACCTCACCGGTCTCCTCGTAGGGCCCGTCCGGGCGAGCCGTCTGTCGTCTGTCGTCCATCGTGCCCACGACACTAGATCGCGCCCCGCGCCACCGCCTCGCGTGGTCCGGGTAACGACGCGGCGGGGGCGCGCCCCGTGGGCACGCCCCCGCCGTCGGCGAACCGGTTCCGCTCAGCCGCCCGCCACGAGCGCCCGGACCGAGCGCAGCGCCACGGAGAGGGTGGACAGGTCGAAGCGTTCGCTCTCCCAGATCTCCGAGAGCGTCTGGCCGGCCCGACGGACCGCGGTCTCGTTCTGCGCCGTCCAGTGGGCGCGCAGCTCGTCAGGGGTCTCGCCGGAACTCCCCGACGCCAGGACGTCGCGGGCCAGCTCGGCGTGCGCGGCGTAGAGGTCGTCGCGGATCGACCCGCGGGCCATCGTGTTCCAGCGGTCGTCACGCGGCAGCGCGATGATGCGCTCGCGCAGCCGGCTCAACTGGAGCTGCTCGGCGAGGTCGAAGTAGACCTCGGCGACCTCGCGCAGCGGTCGGTCGATCTGCCGCGCCACCTCGACCAGGTCGAACGTGGAGTAGGCGGGGACCATGCCGGCGACCCGCTCGGCGAGCTCGACCGGAACGCCGCGGGCGGCGAAACGGTCGCGCCGCTCGGTGAACGACGCCAGGTCGCGCCCCTGGAGCAGCTCCGGCAACTGCGGCACGATGTGGCGCACCCCCTCGGCGAAGAACGCGATCTCCTCGCCGAGGTCGAACATCGACGTCCGGTTGCGCAGCAGCCAACGGGTGGCGCGCTCGGTGAGCTTGCGGGCCTCCAGCAGCATCGACAGCTGGGTGTCGACGTCGATCTGGCCGCCGAGCTCCTCGACGGCCTGCCAGAAGTCCCGCAGCCCGAAGGCCTCGCTGACGACGAGGTAGGCGCGGGCGATGTCGGCCGCGCTGGCCCCGGTCTCCTCGTTGATCCGGAACGCGAAGGTCGTCCCCGAACGGTTGACCATGTCGTTGACGACCTGGGTGGTGATGATCTCGCGCGCCAGCGGGTGCTCCGGCATCGCGTCGGCGAAGCGCTCGCGCAGGGCCGACGGGAAGTAGGCCGTGAGCGTGCCCCGCAGGAACGGGTCGCCCGGCAGGTCGGAGGCGAGGATCTCCTCGCTCAGCACGATCTTGGTGTAGGCCAGCAGCGTGCCGAACTCCGGACTGGTCAGGCCCTGTCCGGCCGACCGCCGCGCGGCGATCGTCTTGTCGTCGGGCAGGAACTCCAGCTTGCGCTTGAGGTGACCGGACCGTTCGAGCCTGCGCAGGTAGCGCGCGTGGACGTGGAGCATGCCGCCGGCCTGCTTGCGCGACGCCGAGAGGACCACGTTCTGGTGGTAGTTGTCCCCCAGCACCAGCCGGGCGACCTCGTCGGTCATGCCGACGAACAGCTCGTCGCGCTCCTCCTTGGTCAACCGTCCGGCGCGCACCTCGCGGTCGAGCAGGATCTTGATGTTGACCTCGTGGTCGGAGGTGTCCACCCCGGCGGAGTTGTCGATGAAGTCGGAGTTGACGCGACCGCCCTCGAGCGCGAACTCGATCCGGGCGAGCTGGGTGAGCCCGAGGTTGCCGCCCTCGCCGACGACCTTGCAGCGCAGCTCGGTGGCGTCGACACGGACCGGGTCGTTGGTCTTGTCGCCGACCGCGGCGTGGGACTCCGTGGACGCCTTGACGTAGGTGCCGATGCCGCCGTTCCACAACAGGTCCACCGGGGCCCGCAGGATGTGGCGGATCAGCTCCGAGGGGGTCAGCGAGGTGATCCCCTCGTCGATCCCCAGCGCCTCGCGGACCTGCGGGGTGATGGGGATGGACTTGGCGGTGCGCGGGTGGACGCCACCGCCCGCGGAGATCAGCTTCTCGTCGTAGTCGGCCCAGGAGCTGCGCGGCAGCTCGAACAGACGGCGCCGTTCGGCGTAGCTCGTGGCGGCGTCGGGGGCCGGGTCGAGGAAGACGTGCCGGTGGTCGAAGGCCGCGACGAGCCGGATGTGGCGCGACAGCAGCATCCCGTTGCCGAACACGTCCCCGGACATGTCCCCGATGCCGACGACGGTGAAGTCCTCCCGCTGGACGTCGACGCCCATCTCGCGGAAGTGGTACTTGACCGACTCCCACGCGCCCCGGGCGGTGATCCCCATGGCCTTGTGGTCGTAGCCGACCGACCCGCCGGAGGCGAAGGCGTCGCCGAGCCAGAACCCCCGCTCGGCCGCGATCCGGTTGGCGATGTCGGAGAACGTCGCGGTGCCCTTGTCGGCGGCGACCACGAGGTAGGCGTCGTCGCCGTCGTAGCGGACCACATCATCGGGGTGACGTACGTCGCCGTCGACGAGGTTGTCGGTGACGTCGAGCAGACCGCTGATGAACTGCTCGTAGCAGGCCACCACCTCGGCCTGGACGGCGTCGCGGTCGCCGCCCGCCGGCAGGTTCTTGCAGACGAAGCCGCCCTTGGCCCCGTTGGGGACGATGACGGAGTTCTTCACCGTCTGCGCCTTGACCAGGCCGAGGATCTCGGTGCGGAAGTCCTCGGGCCGGTCCGACCAGCGCAGGCCGCCACGCGCGACCGAACCGAACCGCAGGTGGACGCCTTCGGTGCGCGGCGAGTAGACGAACATCTCGAACTTGGGCCGGGGCGCGGGCAGGTCGGGGATGCGCTGCGGGTCGAGCTTGTAGACGAGGTAGGGCTTCTCCCGTCCGTCGGCGTCGCGCTGGAAGTAGTTGGTGCGCAACGTCGCCTCGATGGCGGCGAGGAAGGAGCGCAGGATGCGGTCGTGGTCGAGGCTCGCGACCGCGTCGAGCTCGCCGCGGATCTCCTCGGCGATGGCCTCGCTGCGTTCCGCGCGCCCCTCGTCGAGCCCCGGCGTGAACCGCGACTCGAAGAGGCGGACCAGCAGTCCGGCGACGTGGACGTTGGAGAGGAGCACGCCGGCGATGTAGGCGGGGGTGAAGGTGCTGCCGGTCTGGCGCAGGTACTTCGCGTAGGCGCGCAGGATGGTGACCTGGCGCCAGGTGAGCCGGCCGCGCACGACGAGCGCGTTGAACCGGTCGGACTCGACCCGGCCGTCCCACATCGCGAGGAAGGCGTCCTCGAAGAGGGTGCGCAACCGCTCCTCGCCCCCGCTCCCCTCGGGAAGGTCGGCGAGGCCGAAGTCGTAGATCCAGCCCCATTCCCGCCGCTGCCCGGAGGAGTCGGGGCGTCCCAGACCGTAGGGCCACTCGTCGACGATCTCCAGCCCCATGTGCTCCAGCAGCGGGAGCGCGCGCGACAGCGAGATCGGGGCGCCGGTGCGGTAGACCTTGCAGCGCCACTCGCCGGGACGGGCCCCCTCGCGCCGGTAGAGCCGCACGGCGATGTCGTCGTCGCCGAGCCGGTCGATGTGGTCGAGGTCGTCCACCGCGACGTGGGCGGGCACGTCGACCTTGTAGCTCTCGGGCAGCGCGTCGGCGTAGGAGCGCAGGAGCGTGGCGGCGCGGTCGGCGCCGAAACGCGCGGTCAGCTCCTCGGCGAGGCCGTCGTCCCAGGAACGGGTGGCCCGGACGACCTCGGCCTCCAGCGCGGCGTGGTCGATGTCGGGCAGGGCCCTGCCGCGCTCGGCCCGCACGACCAGGTAGAGCCGGGCCAGCGGCGCGGAGCTGACCATGACGGCGTGGTCCATGGAGGCGCCTTGGAACGCCTCGGCCAGCACCTGCTGGATGTCGAGTCGGACCTGGGTGGTGTAGCGGTCCCGGGGCATGTAGACCAGGCAGGAGATGTAACGCCCGTAGACGTCGCGGCGCAGGAAGAGCTTGGTCCCGCGGCGCTCGCGCAACCGCAGCACGCCCAGCACGATGTCGTAGAGCTCCTCGACCGGGACCTGGAACAGCTCCTCGCGCGGGAAGCCCTCGAGGATCTCGATCAGGTCCTTGCCGTCGTAGCTGTCGGCGTCGAAGCCCGCCAGGTCCAGCACCTCGGCGAGTTTGCGCTTGAGGATGGGGATCTGGGCGATGCTGGTGGTCACGGCGTCGTGGGTGAACAGGCCGAGGAAGCGTCGCTCGCCGATGACGTTGCCCTGGGCGTCGAACTTCTTGACGCCGATGTAGTCGAGGTACTTGGGCCGGTGGACCGTGGCGCGGGAGTTGGCCTTGGTGAGGACGAGGACGTGCGGTTCCCGGGCGTGGGTGCGGACCTCCGAGGGCAGCGCGGCGAAGCTCTTCGAGGCCGGGGCGTCCATCCGCAGCAGTCCCAGCCCCGTGCCGGCGACCGGGCTCAGGGCGTCGTTGCCCTGCTCGTCGCGCACCAGGGTGTACTCGCGGTAGCCCATGAAGGTGAAGTGCCGGTCGGCGACCCAGCGCAGGAACTCCGCGCCTTCGTCGACCTCGCGCTCGGTGGGGCCCTCCGCGCTCGACGGGAGCGCGGCGACCTCGTCGGCGAGCCGCAGGGCGCAGTGACGCATCCGGGCGGAGTCCTCGTCGACGTGACGCACGTCGGCCAGGACGCGCTCCAGGTCGGCGGCGAGCTGTTCGAGCTGGTCGGGGTCGGTGCGGCGGTCGATCTCGATGCGCATCCACGACTCGGCGAGCGGGGTGAGGGTCGGCTCCTGGGGGTCGATCTCGATGAGGCGGCCCACGATGTCGCGTTCCACCCGGAGCTGGGGGTGGATGACCAGGTGGACGCCGATACCGTGGCGGGCCAGTTCCATCGTGACGGAGCTGACGAGGAAGGGGGCGTCGTCGGTGACGATCTCGACCACGGACGGGGCGGCCTCCCCCTCGGGGGTGGTGACCCGCACCTTGGCGCGTCCCTGGGGACGGATCTCGCCGAGCTCGCGGTGGGCCAGCGCCGGCCCGTAGATGTCGGCGGGACGGCGTTCCTTGAGTTCCTCAGGGGCGACGTGCCGGTAGTACAGCCGGAGGAACCGCTCGACCTGGTGCACTTCGACGGGTGATCGGCCGGAGAGCTCGGACCACTGCGCGACCGCGTCGCTCAGCAGGTGGTCCCTGACGGCGTCAGACTGCCCGGACATGTGCGATCTCACTCCCTTGTGAGTCGTCGGGGGTTGGTTGCCTGCCTCGGGAGGTTCCCGGCCAGGCGATACAGATTGTGAAGTTTTGTTAACCCGGACGTGAAGCCGGGATACGGGGAAGGACGGCCCGGCTCGCACACCAGGACCCATGCACACAGGTCAAGGCGCGAAACGGAAGGACTTCTTTGTCCGATCCATGCCCGCGCCTAGGCTACTGCGTTTCACAACTTGCAACAGCGTTCAACGCTGTTAACAGTAGGTTTCGCCCGTTAGCAGTTTGTTTCGTGGGAACGTCCGACCTCCACCCGTGGCGGCCCGTGTGCGGGGCGTCACCGGGTTCCCCTGTCCGCTTCCGGACATGAGTCCCCTCCCCGTCTCCTTAACCGCAAAACGTGACACTACGTCGGATTTAGGGCGTTGGCCAGTCCCGCTACGGTCTTCCGTCCTCTTCCTACCCGAGCGCGCCCCCGTCCCGTGGGATTCCCACACGATCGACCTTGTGCGGCCTCACGCCCGCCCGGCGCCCGAGGTGACCTCCTCGACCGCCGCGACCAGCGCCCGCGGGTCGGTGAGGTCGGGCAGGACCCGGCGCGCGCCCGCCGCGCGCAGCTGCGTCTCCGTCGCCGACCCGCTCACGACCGCGATGGGGGCCGCACGGCCGATGCAGGCCGCCTCGACATCGCGCACCGACTCGGTGATGTAGACCGTGCTCGCCTCGGGGAAGGACCTGCCGTAGGCCTCCTCCGCGCGCATCCGGGTGAACTGGATCAGGCTCGCCTTGGGATAGTGCTCGGATCCGAACCCCCCGATGGCGAGGTCGAGATAACCGTCCAGGCCGAAGGCGGCCAGTTTCGCCATCGCCCCGGACATGATCGAGCCCGTCACGACGCTCTGTACCGTGTCGGCCATCCGGGCGACGGCGGCCAACGCCTCCTGCGCGCCGGGCAGGGCGCGTCCGTTCGCCACCATCTCCTCACGACGCCGGGCGAAGGCCGTCCCCAGGGCCTCGGTGAAGGCCGGGAGCAGGTCGACCGCCTGCTCGGAGTCGATGTCGTTGCGGGCGAGGAACTCGAAGAAGATCTCCGAATCGGTCCGTCCCGCGGTCTGCGCCAGGTAGACCAGCGGCTGGCCCGTGACCTTCTCGAACGCCTCGGCGTAGGCCGCGCGCGTGACGCGGGCGACGTCGACGAGGGTGAAGTCGATGTTCCACAACACCAGGCGGCTGATGGGGGGCTCCTCGGGAAGGGGACCTGCGTGTTCGGTGCCCATTGTGCCGCACGACGGCCCCGCTGGGGGTTCCCTATCCGGTCCGATCCGGTCGCAACGCCGGTGCCGCAGGGGTTTTCGGGGGTTCTCCCCGTGCCGCCGACCGCCCCGCTCCGGCCCTCGGGTCCGCTGGGACGCGCCGGTGGCCGGTGAGGGGCGCGGGGGAACTCCCTGCTCCGGCGCCCTGCGGGCGCAGAGCGTCCCCCGCGCGCCCCTCACCCGGTTCACCCCACCAGGTACCTCAGCTCCTGGGTGGCGTACCACATGAGCTCGTGTTCGTCGGCGTGGCCGGCTTCGGGCTCGGCGAGCGCGGCGGCGATGTCCTCGGCGGCCTCGGCGTCGTCGACATGGGCCGAGACGACCCGCTTGAGCGGGACGCCGCCGTCCACCTCGACCCCGGCCGGTCCGTCGGAGGCGGTCGGCCGGAGGACGCCGTCGGGGACCTCCGCGGCGATGACGACCCGACGGCGCGGGGCTGTCGGGTCCGCGGCGAGCAGTCGCAACGAGGCGTCGGCCGCCGCTCCCATCGCCATGTACTCCAGCTCCTCGTCGTCGTGCCCGTCGTGGCGGCGGCGCAGCGTGTCGGTCACCGCGTAGGCGATGAGCGGCGCGCCGCGCACCTCTCCGTCGGCCAGGACCACGGCGAGGGCGGACAGGGTGCTCGGCAGGTAGATGCGCATCGTTGGTCTCGTCATTTCGGCCGGTCGGATGGACGGTGGCACCAGTCTCCCAAACCTCGGCCGGCACCGTGCGCCGCGTGCGGGTCAGACCATGACGTCGAGCCGGACGCCACAGGCCTCCTCCAGGCGGACCCGGGTCTCCTCGGGGTCGCGGTGCAAGATGCCGAGCATGCCCAGCTCCCTGGCCGCCTCGACGTTGCGCTCGACGTCGTCGACGAACACGCACTCCCGCGCGCTCAGGCCGACCAGGCCGAGGGCGTGGGCGAAGATCTCCGGCTCGGGCTTGCGCATGCCGACCTCACCCGAGATGACCACCGCGTCGAAGGTGTCGACGAACATCTCGCGCGGGTAGCCGTTGCCCCAGGAGTTGGACAGCAGGCACGTGCGCACACCCTGGCCGCGCGCCTGCCGCAGGGTCGCGTACATCGACTCCACCGGGAGGAAGCCGGCGAACATCCGCTCGATCAGCCCCTCGGCGGGGACCGCGCCGCCGTCGACCAGGCGCAGCTCGGCGGCGAGTCTGCGCTCGAACTCCGTTGTCTCGACCTCGCCCCGTTCCAGCGCGTGGACCGGGCTGACGGCGCCTCCCGCGTAGGCCTCCTGGAGCCAGCCGCGCATGACGCGGCGGTAGTGCTCGTGGTCGATCCCGTCGGCGGCCAGCCAGGCGTCGATCGTCTCGGGCAGCGGAGAGGTGAGCACGCCACCCCAGTCGGTGATGATGCCACGGCGCGCGATGGTCATCCGGTCGCCTCCGTTCACTCGGGAATGGGAGTCCAGCGGGTCCCGTCCCCACCAGGACGGTCCGCCCCGCGCGGACCACCGCGCCGGGGGATGAGTTTTCCCCGGCCGCCGGGGATCGAATCCTCGGGGTTCCCCGTCCGGCGTCCGCCATCCAACGGTACCGACCGGTCGGTCTGGTGGCATACTCGGCGGTATGGACTTCGAACTCAGTTCCACGGCGCGCGCCTACCTGGACAACCTCCACGAGTTCATGGACGAGCACGTCTATCCGGCCGAGCCCGTCTACCACCGCTGGCGGGCCGAGGCCGGCCGCGACGACCACACCCTTCCGCCGATCATGGAGGACCTCAAGGCCGAGGCCCGCCGGCGCGGCCTGTGGAACCTCTTCCTCCCCGACGTGAGCGGCCTCAGCGTCACCGACTACGCCCCCCTCGCCGAGCTCACCGGCCGCTCCCCCCTCCTGGCACCGCAGGCGCTGAACTGCTCGGCGCCCGACACCGGGAACATGGAGGTGCTGCACATGTTCGGCACCCCCGAGCAGCAGGAACGCTGGCTGACCCCCTTGCTGGAGGGGCGCATCCGGTCGGCGTTCGCGATGACCGAGCCCGACGTCGCCTCGTCCGACGCCACCAACATCTCCACCTCCATCACCCGCGACGGCGACGACTACGTGATCAACGGCCGCAAGTGGTGGATCAGCGGTGCGGCGGACCCCCGCTGTGCCGTGTTCATCGTCATGGGCAAGACCGACCCCGATGCCCCGACGCACCGCCAGCAGTCGATGATCATCGTCCCGCGCGACACCCCGGGCCTGGAGATCGTGCGCGCCCTGCCGGTCTTCGGCTATCAGGACCAGGAGGGCCACTGCGAACTGCGCTTCACCGACGTCCGGGTTCCGGCGACAAACCTGGTGGCCGGCGAGGGGGACGGCTTCATGATCGCCCAGGCCCGGCTGGGCCCCGGGCGGATCCACCACTGCATGCGCGCGATCGGCATGGCCGAGCGCGCCTTGGAACTGATGGTGCGCCGCGCGCGCGAGCGGGTCGCCTTCGGACGCCCTCTGGCCGATCAGGGCGTGGTGCAACAGCAGATCGCGGAGTCGCGCCTGGCGATCGAGCAGGCCCGCCTCCTCGTACTGAAGACGGCCTGGCTGATCGATAACCGCGGCACCAAGGAGGCCCGGACCGAGATCTCCGCGATCAAGGTGGCGGCACCGCGCGTGGCGGTGGAGGTACTGGACCGCGCCATCCAGGTGCACGGTGGAGCGGGGGTCAGCGACGACTTCCCCCTCGCGGAGATGTACGCGCACGCGCGCGCCATGCGCATCTTCGACGGCCCCGACGAGGTGCACCTGCGCTCCCTCGCCCGGCAGGAGATCAAGCGGCACGGTTGAGCCGCCGTGTCGGAACGGTCGAGGGCGCTCGCGGGACGACCGCGGGTGCCCTCGCTCTTTCCCGCCTTACCCCCCGGAACAGGACATATGGTATAAGAACGAAAACGGTTTTCATTTGTCGAAGGAGTGCCATGCGCAGGTCAGCGCTTGCCGCACCCCTTGTTCTCCCCCTGGTGATGCTGGCGAGCGCATGCGGAACCGAGGAGAGCGAAGGGAACAACGGACCCGACCCCAGCCCCTCGCCCGCGGCCGGCTGGGAGGCGCGCGAGGCGTCCCACGGCGCGGCCCTGCCCCGCCTGGTCGTCTCCGCCGCCGACAGCGGCGCGGTGCACGTCATCGACGTCGCCTCCGGCGAGACCGCGGGAAGCGTCGAGGCCACCGGCCCCGCCCTGCTGTCCGCCGCGAGCCCCAGCGGCGGACAGGTGTTCCTCGTCCAGACCGGCGACGACACCGTGCAGCTCCTCGACGCGGGGATCCGCTACACCGCGCACGGCGACCACGCCGACCCCGACCACGTCGAACCCGCCCTGGTCGAGGGCGCGATCGAGGTCCCCGAGCCCTCACACGCCCTTGTCCACGGCGACCACGCCGCCGTGTTCGCCGACGGCGACGGGTCGGTCTCCCTCGTCCACGTCGGCGACGAGGCGCCCGATGAACTCGCCGCCGAGGCCACCACACCGTCCGGCACGGCCCACCAGGGTGTCGCCATCCCCCTCGGACACGACATCGTGGCCAGCCGCGCCGACTCCTCCGGCGAGGTGACCGGTGTCCAGGTCCTCACCGAGGACGGCGACGTCGAGGCCGAGTTCGACGACTGTCCCGACCTGCGCGGCGCCTTCGCCCCCGACTCCGAGACCGCGCTGTTCGGCTGCTCCGACGGGGTGCTGAAGGTCCACTCCCACGACGGGACGTGGGAGGCCACCAAGATCGACGCCCCCGAGGGCGGCGGCGAGGACGCGCGGGTCACCATGCTGGCCGGCGCCCCCGGCGCCGAGCAGGTCCTCGGCTCCTACTCCGACGGCCAGGTGGCGGTGATCGACACCGCGGCCGAGGAGATCTCCCCGCTCGACCTGCCCGCCGACTTCGTGACACTGGCCTGGGACCCGTTCTGGGAACAGGGCCTCGTTCTCACCTCCGACGGCTCCCTGCACGCCGTCGACCCCGCCAACGGCGAGATCACCCACTCCACGCGGGCCACCGGGGAGGTGGGCGACGCGACCGAGGACGGCGGGCGCGCCGCCGTGGTCGCCGGGGAGAACTACGCCTACGTCGTCAACCCGACCACCCGCGAACTGGCCGAGGTGTCGGTGGGCGGCGACGGGCTCGCCCTCGAACGCGCGATGACGCTGGACTTCACACCGCGCGACCTCGCCATCGTCGGCCTGGCCGAACTCGGCGGCCACGAGGAGCACGAGCATACGCACGAGGAGGGGCACGACCACTCCTCAGACTCCGGCGAGGGCCACGACCACGCCCACGAAGAGGAACACGACCACGCGCACTGACCGACGCGCGTGGTGACCGCGGGCCGCACTCCCGCGCGGCCCGCGGTCGCGGCTCAGTACGTCAGGCCGTCCCCGAGGCCGAGGTCGGTGCCCGGGATGTCCACGGGCAGCCGTCCCGAGGGGTTCACCTCTCCGGTCAGCACCCGGGCGGCGGCCGTCCGGGAGACCTCCACCGAGGAGTAGGTGGCGAGGTAACCGTCCGGCTCGGCGATGGCGACGATGTCGTAGGGGGTCCCCTGGGCGACCACCACCACGGGGGTGCCCGAGGAGCCCGCCGATTCCACCATGGCCTGCTGCTCTGCGTCGCCGCGGGCGCCCTGGGTGCCGACCACGACGACGTCGGCCTCCCCGGCGGACCCCGTCACCGTACGGCCGAGTTCCTCCAGCGCCGCCGAGATCTCCTGGGCCCCGGCCCCGGTCACGTGCACCCGGGCCCCTTCGGCCAGGGGCAGCACGTCGCCCTCGTTGCGCAGCAGGGTGACCGAGCGGTCCGCCACCTCCTGGGCGGCCCGCCGGTGCTCCGCCGACCCGACCGTGTCGCGCGCGTGGTCTGGATCGGCGGGGGCGGCGTCGAACAGGCCGCGCTCCAGCTTGAGCTCCAGGACCCGCCGCACCGACGCGTCCAGCCGTTCCCGGTCGATCCTGCCCTCCTCGACCGCGGCCAGCACCGCGGCGTGGGCGGTGGCGAGGTCCGGCGGCATGAGGAGCTGGTCGGCGCCGGCCAGCACCGCGCGGACGGCGATCTCGCCGTCGTCGTGGGTCTGGCGCACCCCCTCCATGTTGAGGGCGTCGGTGGTGACGACCCCGTCGTAGCCCAGCTCACCGCGCAGGACCCCGTCGATGACCTCCGGGGACAGGGTGGAGGGCTCACCGGATCCGTCGATGGCCGGCATCACCACGTGGGCGGTCATGATCATGTCGACACCGGCCTCGACCGCCTGGCGGAACGGCGGCAGGTCCACCCGCTCCCACTCCTCGCGGGTCTTGTCCACCACGGGCAGGCCGGTGTGGCTGTCCACGTCGGTGTCGCCGTGGCCGGGGAAGTGTTTGACGACGGGGACCACCCCGGCCTCCTCGAACGCCTCGGCCTGCGCGGGCACCATGGTCGCCACCAGCTCGGGGTCGGAACCGAAGGAGCGGACGCCGATGACCGGGTTGGCCGCGTTGACGTTGACGTCGGCGACCGGTGCGTAGTCGAGGTTGATCCCGAGCGCGGACAGCTCGGCGGCGGTGGTGCCGGCGAGCGTGGCCGCGGCCTGCGGGTCCCGGGTGGCCCCGATCGCCATCGCGTCGGGGAAGCGCGCGCCGAACGGCAGCCGGGCCACCATGCCCTGCTCCTGGTCGATCCCCAGGAACAGGGGGATGCCGGCACCGCTGTCGGCGGCGAGGTCCTGGAGGCCGTTGGACAGGGTGGCGACCTGTTCGGGGTCGGACAGGTTCTCGGGGAAGTAGATGAGTCCCCCGGGGTGGTAGGTCTCGATCAGATCGGCGTTGTCCTGCGCCCGTGTTCCGCTGACGGTGGCCACGAACAGTTGGCCGACCTTCTCCTCCAGGCTCATGTCGGCGAGCAGTTCGGCGGCCCTGGCCGCGGTGTCCGGGGAGGGTGTCGTGGACCCCGGTGAGCTCGATCCGTCGTTCCCTCCCCCCTCTTCCGAGGCGCCGCCACAGGCGGTCGAGGACAGCAGGAGACCCGCGCCGACCAGCGCGAGGAGACGTCGAAGGGCCATGTGGATCTTCCGGACAGGATGCTGGGAAAGTGCGGAATGGGATATTCACGCTGAGTCCCCACCATAAGCCGTGGGGCGGTGGGCCGTACCCGGCCCACCGCCCCACACGTCCGCCTTCGGCCCTAGAACCCCAGCTCGGCCAGGCCCGGCAGATGGTCCCGGGCCGCCCGGCCCGCGCCCTCCGCGTCCCGGGCCGCGCGCGCGGCCGAAGCCGCGGCCCGGCACTCCTGGAGGGTGACCCGGGAGAGCGCCGCACGCACCGCGGGCAGCGCGCCGGCCCCCATCGACAACGAGGTCACCCCCAGGCCGGTGAGGACACAGGCCAGGACGGGATCGGCGGCGGCCTCGCCGCACACCCCGCACTCGCGTCCCGCGGCGTCGGCCGCCTGCGCCGCCATCGCCACCAGGTCCAGCACCGCCGGCTGCCAGGGGTCCTGGAATCTGCCGAGCGCGCCGACCTCGCGATCGGCCGCGCAGGTGTACTGGGTCAGATCGTTGGTCCCGACGCTGAAGAACCCCGCCGTCGCGGCGATGTGCGCGGCGCGTATCGCGGCGGCGGGCACCTCGATCATGACCCCCGCCCCCTCGATGCCGGCCTTGGCCGCCGCCTCGGCGAACCACGCCGCGTCGGCCTCGTCGGTCACCATCGGGGCCATGACCCGGAGTTCGGCCGCGGTGTCCCGGGCCGCCTCCGCGAGCGCGGCGAGCTGCGTCTCCAGCACCTCGGGGAACAGCCGCATCATGCGCACGCCCCGCTCCCCCAGCGCCGGATTGGGCTCTCCCGCGCTCGGCGGCAGGAAGGCCAGCGGCTTGTCGGCCCCCGCGTCGAGGGTGCGCACGACGACCTTCGCGCCCGGGAACGCCTCCAGCACGGCGCGGTAGGCGGCCACCTGCTCCTCGTGCCCGGGGGCGTCCGCCCGGTCCAGGAAGAGGAACTCGGTGCGATACAGCCCGACCCCCTCGGCCCCGTTCTCCAGCGCCGCCGGCACGTCCTTGGGGCCGCCGATGTTGGCGAGGAGGGGAACGGGATGCCCATCGGCGGTCCGCCCGGGGCCCACGCTCGCCGCGACGGCCGCGGCCCGCGCGGCGGCCCGCTCCCGGGAACGCTCGACCAGTTCCGGCGCGGGATCGACGGTGACCGTTCCACCGGCGCCGTCGACCAGCAGCGTGGTGCCGTCGGTCACGGCACGCGCCCCCGGACAGGCCACCACGGCCGGCAGCCCCAGCGCACGCGCGAGGATCGCGGTGTGGCTGGTGGGCCCGCCCTCGGCGGTCACCAGCGCCAGCACCCGTCCGGGGTCCAGCGTGGCCGTGTCCGCCGGCGCCAGGTCGTCGGCCACCAGGACGAAGGGCTCGGCCGACTCGGGGACGCCCGGGACCGGGACGCCGAGCAACCGGGCCACGGCGCGGTCGCGCACGTCGTCGAGGTCGGCGACCCGGGCCGCGAGATACCCTCCCGCAGCCGCGAGCATGTCGCGGTAGACCGTGAAGGCGTCGAACACGGCCCGTGCCGCCGACGTGCCCTCCTCCACGCGCCGCCGCACGTCATCGGCGAGCGCGGGATCGCGCGCCATCAGCGCCTGGGCGGACAGCACCTCCTCGGCCTCGCCCCCGGCCCGCGCGCCGCGCTCGGCGAGCTCCTCGGCGGTCCGTTCCAGCGCGTCCGCGGCGCGGGCCGCCTCCGCGGCGACGTCGCCGTCGTGGCGTTCGCCGCTCGGCGGCTCGGGAACCGCCCGCACCAGGCGCAGCGCGGGTCCCGCGCCGACCCCGGGGCTGACGCCGACGCCGCTCAACGTGTCGGCCATCGTCTCCCCCTAGCCCGCGTTCGCGATCGCGGCGAGCTCGTCCAGCAGCTCCTCGCTCTCGGCGTTGATGACGATCTCGTCGCCGTGGCGGACGTCCAGGCTCATCACCGCGAGGATGCTCTTGGCCGAGACGGGGGAGCCGTCCCCCTTGGCGACCGTCACGTCCCCGCCGGCCTTCGCCGCGGCCCCGACGAACAGCGCGGCCGGCCGAGCGTGCAACCCGACCTCGGATTCGACCTTCACGCGGCGCTCTGCCACGATTCCACCTCTTCTTCGGCTATCGGAATTACGGGGTGAGCCGAGGCCAGTCGACCTCGGTCAGGTGGTCGACGATGCGGTCCGCGCCGTCCAGCAGCTCCCTGGCGTGGGTCGTCGTGATGGCGACGACCCGCATGCCGGCGCGCCTGCCGGCCTGGATGCCGGCCGGGGTGTCCTCGAAGACCACGATGTGCTCGGGCGCGTAACCGAGGATCTCGGCGCCTCGCAGGTATCCCTGCGGGTCGGGCTTTCCCTCGGTGACGTCGCCCGCCGTCACCAGCCCCTTGAACAACTCGCGCACCCCCAGCTGGGTGAGGGCGGTCTCGGCCCATTCCCGGCCGGCCGAGGTGACCAGGGCGAAGGGCACCCCCTCGGCGTGCAGGCGGCGCAGGAAGGAGACCGATTCGGGCAGGTGCTCCACCGGGGGGAGGTCCGGGGCGCTGCCGTAGATCTGCAACTCGTCGATGAGCACGTCCAGCGTGACGCCGGGCAGCAGGTCGGGGTATTCGGAGAGGACGTCCTTGCCGCGCCGGCCCATGAAACGGCGCAGTGTCGTCTCGTCGTAGTCGACGTTGTGGGCGTCGAGGAGTTTGGCCCAGACGGCGACGCTGCGCGGCTCGCTGTTGATCAGCGTTCCGTCGAGGTCGAACAGTGCGGCGCGGGGCAGGTCTGCGTTGATGAGGGTTTCGTTCACGCCCACTGGAACAGTTGGCTCCCCTTCTCGACTTCCCCCGCGACCGCGCGGGAGATCACATCGTGACCGGCGTCCAACGCGACCACCGGGACGACCGTGGCCATCCCCTTGGCCGCGACCTCCGCCGGGTCCCAGCGGATCAGCGGCTGTCCGGCCTCGACGTCGGCGCCCTCGTCGACGAGCCTTTCGAAGCCCTCGCCGTTGAGCTTCACCGTGTCGATGCCGAGGTGGACGAGGACCCCCCGACCACCCTCGCCCACGACGACGAAGGCGTGCGCGTGCAGCTTGGCCACCCTGCCGGCGATCGGCGCGACCGCCTCCTGCCGCCCGTTTCGGGGCAGGATCGCGGTGCCTGGGCCGACCATGCCCTGGGCGAAGACGGGATCGGGTACCTCGGACAGTCCCACGGCGGTGCCCGAAACGGGCGACAGCACGGAGAGCATGGACTACCTCCTTGAACGGGCGCGGCCCCGGGGCCGCGCCCACGTCGTCGGCGGGTCAGTCGAGCAGGTCGTTGATGTCGTCGGTGAGCGTGTCGGCCTCGGGGCCGACGACGACCTGGACCACGTTGCCGGACACGAGCACGCCGTGCGCGCCCGTCGCCTTCAGCGCGGCCTCATCGACCTTGCCCGGGTCGGCGACCTCGGTGCGCAGGCGGGTGATGCAGGCCTCGATCTCCTTGATGTTGTCCGCACCGCCGAGCCCTGCGACGATCGCCGCTGCCTTGTCGGCCATGTGTCTCCTCCTGCTTCGGGGGCGCGGGCCGGGCCCGCGCCGGAACCGATGGATGTGAGCAGAGCTTAGGTCCACTCACCACGGGCCTCGCTACGAGGTCTGGGTGACCTTGCCCAGGCCCCGCGGCGCGTCGGGGTCATAGCCGAGCCTGCGCGCCAGCTTCTCGGTGATGAGCTGGGCGGGGACGATCAGACCGATCGGCGCCAGCCATTCCGGCAGGTCGGGTCCTGGGACGGCCAGGTCGCAGGCCCCGGCGAGCGCGGCGCCGCCGCCGATGCCATAGGCGGGGGCACCCGCGGAGACGACCCGCTGGGCGAGGGCGACGGTGCCCGGGAGGGTGGGGCCGTTGTTCGCGGCGACGAGCAGTGCGGGGGTGTCGGCGTCGACGACCGCGATGGGACCGTGCAACAGGTCCGCGTAGGACAGGCCCATCGCGTGCAGGTAGCACGCCTCCTTGAGCTTGAGGGCGGCCTCCAACGCGGTGGAGAAGGCCATGCCCCGCCCGGAGACGACGGCGCCCTGGACCCCCACCAGGCGTTCGACGATCTCGTCGAGGGCGTCCTCGGAGGCCTCCAGCGTCGCCTCGATCTCGTCGGGGACCGCGCGCAGCTCTCCCGCGTCGAGGTCGGCGCCCAGTCCCAGGGCGAGCACGGCGAGCGCGGCGAGCTGGGTGGTGTAGGTCTTGGTCGCCGGGACGGCGACCTCGTCACCGGCCCGGGTGAGCAGGGAGACGTCGGCGATCTCGGTCATCGGCGAGCCGGCGCCGTTGGTGATGCCGATGGTCCGGGCGCCGCAGTCGGCGGCCCAGCGCATCGTGTCGACGATCTCCTCGGTACGGCCCGACTGCGAGATCGCCACGGCGAGAACCCCGGACAGGTCCATCTTCGCGCGGTAGGTGGTGGCGATGGAGGGGGAGGCCAGTGTCGCCAGACGCCCTCCGTGCGCCTGGATCAGGTAGCCGCCGTAGACCGCGGCGTTGTCGGAGGAGCCACGCGCGATGAACAGGACCTGCCTGGTCTGCTGGGCGAGCGCGGCGATCTCTCCCGTCAGGGGCAGGAGGGCGTCAAGGGTCCGACGCACCGCCTCGGGCTGTTGCGCGATCTCCGAACGCATGACGCTGGTCGTCGTTGTCATCAGGTCTCTTCCCATCGCTCGCCTCTGCTCGGCCGGAGGCCGTATCCGCCCCGAGCAGGGGGGACACCGCGTTGTCAAAGTGTTAAACGGTGTGCCGACACCAATTATTGACACAGCATTGTTTACTGTGGTCTAGTCCGGCCTATACCAGTACGCACCATATCCGACCGTTACGCAACCGAACAGGCACCAGCATGGCGATCGACCCCACCAGCCCCATCCCGAAGTACTCACAGCTTCGCGAGATCCTGCTCGACTGGATCGAGGAGACCGGGCTCGGAGTGGACGACGCCATCCCCTCGGAACGTGAACTCGGCGCCCTCTACGGCCTGTCCCGCATGACCGTGCGCCAGACCATCGACCACCTCGTCGCCGAGGGCAAGCTCTACCGCGTCCCCGGCAAGGGGACCTTCGTCGCGCGCCCCAAGATCGAGATGTCCCTCGCCCTGACCTCCTTCACCGAGGACATGCGCGCGCGGGGCTTCACCCCCGACTCCCAGGACCTCGCCCGCCGGATCGACCCGGCCAGCGGACACCTGGCCCGCATGCTGGACATCGAACCCGGATCGCCCATCCACCACATCGAGCGTCTGCGCACCGCCGACGGCGAGCCCATGGCGCTGGAACGCTCCAACATCCCGCTCTCCCTCGTCCCCGGCCTGGACGAGCGGTCGCTCGCCGGCCGCTCCCTCTACCAGCTCCTGGAGGAGGAGTACGGGATCCTGCTCGACTCCGGTGAGCAGACCATCGAGGCGGGGATCTGCGATCCGACCGACGCCCGGCTCCTCGGCCTGCCCCCGGGCAGCGCCGTCCTTCTCATGCAGCGGCGTAGCTTCGCCAACGGCCGCTGCGTGGAGCTGGCGATCTCGACCTACCGGGCCGATCGCTACCAGCTCCACTCCACGCTGGACCCGCGCCGCAGCGGATCCGCCTAGTCCCCGTCCCGGGGACCCTGCACCCATCCACCCCGTTTTCGAGCCACGGCTCAACGGCACCTACACGGGAGGCACAGCGGTGAGCTCCTCATCCACCGCGGCCGGCGGGTCCTCCGCCGCTCCGGAGAAGACGAAGAAGACGTCGAGTGCGCTGGCGATCCTGCAACGGATCGGCCGCAGCCTGATGATGCCGATCGCGGTGCTGCCGGCAGCGGCGATCCTGCTCCGGCTGGGGCAGCCCGACCTGCTCGGCGCCATCCCAGGGCTGGAGAGCACCTCCGAGGTCATCGGCCAGGCGGGTAACGCCCTGTTCGAGAGCATGCCCCTGCTGTTCGCGATCGGCGTCGCGATCGGGTTCGCGAAGAAGGCCGACGGCTCCACCGCCCTGGCGGCCCTCGTCGGCTACCTGGTCTTCGACCGGGTCACCAAGCTGATGTTCTTCAACGCCGGCGGCGAGATCGGCGCCCGCGTCACCCTGGAACTCGCCGACGGGACGACCGCGGTGAACTGGGGTGCCAAGAACCCCACCGACGTGCTCGGCGGCATCCTCATCGGCATCGTCGCCGCGTTGCTGTGGCAGCGCTTCTACCGGATCAAACTGCCGACCTGGCTCGGCTTCTTCGGTGGCCGGCGCTTCGTCCCGATCATCACCGCGGTGACCGCCCTGCTCCTGGGTGTCGTGTTCGGGTTCCTGTGGCCGACCATCGGCGGCTGGATCAACGGGCTGGGCGAGTGGATCATCGGTTCCGGGGCTGTCGGGGCCGGTGTCTACGGCATGGTCAACCGCCTGCTCCTGCCGTTCGGCCTGCACCACATCGTCAACTCCGTCGTCTGGTTCGTGTTCGGCTCCTTCGAGGGCCCCGACGGGGTCGTGCACGGCGAGATCAACCGCTACCTGGCCGGCGACCCCACCGCGGGCGGCTTCCTGTCCGGCTTCTTCCCCGTGCTGATGTTCGGCCTTCCCGCCGCCGCGCTGGCGATGTGGCGGGCCGCGCGCCCCGGCCAGCGCGCCGCGGTCGGCGGCATCATGATCTCGGCCGCGCTGACCGCCTTCGTCACCGGCATCACCGAACCGATCGAGTACGCGTTCATCTTCATCGCGCCCGTGCTGTTCGTGCTCCACATCGTGCTGACCGGCATCTCGATGGCGGTGCTCAACGCCCTGGACGCGCACCTGGGGTTCGGGTTCTCCGCCGGCCTGATCGACCTGCTGCTCAACGCGACCAAGGACAACACCACGGGGCTGGGACTGATCCTGCTCCTCGGCCTGGTGTACTTCGCCCTCTACTACGTGGTCTTCTACTTCGCGATCACCAAGCTGAACCTGCCCACACCGGGCCGGGAGCCGGAGCAGGAGAAGGTCACGGCCGACGTCCCGTCCGAGACGGGCGGCGACACGAAGGAGACGAAGACCGACACACCCTAGCCTCCTGCCCATGGCACGGGGCCCGGCCGATCCGGCCGGGCCCCGTCCGCTTTCCCGGTCCCCCGCGCGGGACCGGAAATCCCGGCGCACCGGGCACCGCGTGCCTCCCTCGACGGATCATCCCGCCGGGCGGCAGCCCGTTCGAGAGTCCAGGGACTGAACCCACCGCACCGCGACGGCGGCGACCTGGACAAGCTCGGCGCGCAGCACGCGGATCGCGTTCGGCGAGCGCCTCCGCCGTCTCCACGGCGAGCAGACCCGCCCAGGTGGTGGGGTCCCGGCCGAGGACCGCGCATGGTAGCCAGCACCGGAGCGACGGCACCAGCACTGCCCTCCAGACCATGCCGAACACCCCACAGACCCTGCTGGGCATAGCGCTCGGCCGCCACATCGGCCAGGACGGCTTCCAAGGCGCCCGGGACACCCGGGGTCAGAAGCGCGGCGGCGCGCAGCCGGGGTCCCCTCTCTGGCCCCTCGGCGCGGTGCCTGACCGCCCACGGTGGGCGCCCCAACCGTCACCGGGGCGCTCCTCTCCGCCACGTCGGGCATCGGGCACCGGACGGTGCGGACCGGTTCGGCCGAGCGGCGCCCCTATCGGCACATCCTCGTCAACGCCTCACGCGCGGCCGGGGAGCCTGCGCCCACGGCCGTCCGGCAGGCCCCCACGGAAGCGGGCCGGAGGGAAGACGGGCGAAGAGACGACGGGGGCGCCCCGGGACCTGACGGTCCCGAGGCGCCCCCGTCGTGCGTGCCGCGCTCAGACCCTGTTCTTGGGATCGCCGTGGCACTTCTTGAACTTCTTGCCCGAACCGCAGGGGCAAGGAGCGTTGCGCGAGGTACCGGCGTAGGAGTCACCGGTGGACTCGCTGTGCTCCTCGACACCGCCCCCCTCGCTCGGCGCGGTGTAGCGCAGCTGGCTGGGACGGTCGGCGCCGAAGCCCGGGACGACGACCTCGGGAGCCGCCTCCTCCTCGCCCTTCTCCGGGGCCGCCTCGGCCGCCTCGTCCGTGTCCGTCGCGGCCGCCGCGACCGGCGTCTCCTCGGGTTCGGCCGGACGCTGCGCCTCCTCGGCGGCCGGCGCCTCCTCCTCCTTGGTGACGACGGCGGCGCCCGCGGTGGCCACCGCGGCGGCGCTGGCGGGGGTGACCTGCACCTCGGGGCGGTTGCGCACCTGGACCTCGAGGTTGAACAGGAAGCCGACCGACTCCTCCTTGATGCCCTCCAGCATCTCCTGGAACATGTCGTAGCCCTCCCGCTGGAACTCGATCAGCGGGTTGCGCTGGGCCATGGCGCGCAGGCCGATGCCCTCCTGGAGGTAGTCCATCTCGTACAGGTGCTCACGCCACTTGCGGTCCATGACCTGGAGGATGACGCGGCGCTCGACCTCGCGCATGGCCTCGGTCCCGAGCTCCTGTTCGCGGCGCTCGTAGGCCTCGTGGGCGTCCTCCTGCACCCGGTGCAGGATGAGGTCGGGGGTCAGCGCGCTGACCTCGCCGCCGTTCTCCTCGATCAGCTCGTCAACGGTGAAGCCGATCGGGTAGACCTGCTTGAACGCCTTCCACAGCTTGTCGAGATCCCAGTCATCGGGCTCGCCCTCGGCCGTGGCGATCCGGACGTAGGACTCCAGGACGTCGTCGATCATCGACTGGACCTGCTCACGCAGGTCGGCGCCCTCGAGGACCTTGCGACGCTCGGCGTAGACCACCTTGCGCTGGCGGTTGAGGACCTCGTCGTACTTCAAGACGTTCTTGCGGATCTCGAAGTTCTGCTGCTCGACCTGGCCCTGCGCGGACTGGATGGCCTTGCTGACGACACCCGACTCGATGGGCTGGTCGTCGGGGATGTTCAGCCGCTCCATGATGATCTCGACCCGGGCGCTGTTGAACAGCCGCATCAGGTCGTCACGCAGGGACAGGTAGAACCGCGACTTGCCGGGGTCGCCCTGACGGCCGGAACGGCCACGCAGCTGGTTGTCGATGCGGCGGGACTCGTGGCGCTCGGTGCCCAGCACGTAGAGACCACCGGCCTCGACGACCGCCTCGTGTTCGCTCTCGACCTCCTGCCGGGCCTTCTCCAGCGCCTCGGGCCAGGCCGCCTCGTACTCCTCGGGGGTCTCCAGCGGGGACAGGCCGCGCGCCTGGAGCTCCTCGTCGGCGATGAAGTCGGGGTTGCCGCCGAGCATGATGTCGGTGCCGCGGCCCGCCATGTTGGTGGCGACCGTGACCGCCTTCAGCTTGCCGGCCCGCGCCACGATCGCGGCCTCACGCGCGTGGTTCTTCGCGTTGAGGACCTCGTGGGCGATACCACGCTGCTTGAGCATCCTCGACAGCAGCTCGGACTTCTCGACGCTGGTCGTACCGACCAGGACGGGCTGGCCCACCTCGTAGCGCTCGGCGATGTCGTCGACGACCGCGGCGAACTTCGCCTCCTCGGTCTTGTAGACGACGTCGCGCTCGTCCACGCGGACCATCGGCTTGTTCGTGGGGATCGGGACCACGCCGATGTTGTAGGTCTGGTTGAACTCGGCCGCCTCGGTGGAGGCGGTACCGGTCATGCCGGCCAGCTTCTCATAGAGGCGGAAGTAGTTCTGGAGCGTGACCTTGGCGAGGGTCTGGTTCTCGTCCTTGATCCGCACCTTCTCCTTGGCCTCGATGGCCTGGTGCATGCCCTCGTTGTAGCGGCGGCCGCGCAGGACACGTCCGGTGAACTCGTCGACGATGAGCACCTCGCCGTCCTTGACGATGTACTCCTTGTCGCGCCGGTAGAGCTCCTTGGCCTTGAGGGAGTTGTTGAGGAAGCTGATCAGAGGGGTGTTGACGGACTCGTAGAGGTTCTCGATGCCGAGCCAGTCCTCGACCTTCTCCACGCCCGACTCGGTGATGCCGACGGTGCGCTTCTTCTCGTCGACCTCGTAGTCGACGTCACGACGCAGCCGCGGCGCGATCTTGGCGAACTCGGCGTACCAGCGGGAGTTCTGCTCGGCCGGACCGCTGATGATCAGCGGCGTGCGCGCCTCGTCGATGAGGATGGAGTCGACCTCGTCGACGATGGCGAAGTAGTGCCCGCGCTGCACGCAGTCCTTGATGGACAGGGCCATGTTGTCGCGCAGGTAGTCGAAGCCGAACTCGTTGTTGGTGCCGTAGGTGATGTCGGCGGCGTAGGCCTTGCGGCGGTCTTCGGAGGACATGTCGGGGACGATGACGCCGACCTCGAGCCCGAGGAACTGGTAGATGCGTCCCATGTTCTCGGCGTCACGGCGGGCCAGGTAGTCGTTGACCGTGACGACGTGGACGCCCTTGCCGGCGAGGGCGTTGAGGTAGACCGCGAGTGTCGCGGTGAGGGTCTTGCCCTCACCGGTCTTCATCTCGGCGATGTTGCCGAGGTGCAGTGCCGCGCCGCCCATGAGCTGGACGTCGAAGTGACGCTGTCCCAGAGTGCGTTTGGCCGCCTCCCGGACGGTGGCGAAGGCCTCCGGGAGCAGGTCGTCGAGGGATTCACCGTCCTGGTGGCGCTGCTTGTACTCGTCGGTGAGTTCGCGAAGTTCGGCGTCGCTCAGATCGACGAAGTCATCCTCGATCGAGTTGATCTGGTCCTTGAGCTTCTTCAGCTTGCGCAGGACCTTTCCTTCGCCCGCGCGCAGGACCTTGTCGAGTATGCCTGGCACTTCCTATGCGCTCCTCACAGATCGTGACCCGCATCCGGAGGCGGGACGGATCCTTTACCCCCAGCGTTCCATCGTAGGTGAGCCTATTGCCTTGATGACGCTGAGCGGGTATCGCGACGGGATCGACATTGAGTTCACGGCGTTTAGCCAGTTCGCGCCTGGGTTATGGCCGAATGTGAAGGTTGTGGACGAGCCAGGGGCTATACCGGAGGTGCGCCGATGGCCGAGAACACCCGCGACACTCGTTTCATCAGAGGCTCACAGGCCGAGGGCGGCGCCTTCGCCCCGACCAACAGCCACCGGGGCCGGGGACGGTCCTGGATCGCGGTCGCCGTCATCCTCGTCGCCTTCGTGTTGATCGCGGTGTCGCTGACGCTCGGCCCCGCGTGGTGGCTGCTGGGGATCGGGGTGGCGCTGATGGTGGTCGGCGGCGTGCTGTGCCTGGTCACCGACATCTTCACCGACGTGGTGCTCGACGAGCCTCGCTATGAGCCCGAGGAACCGCACTCGACGCCCCTGCACCGGATCAAGCAGGGCAAGTAGCCGACGTTCCCCGACCGTCGACCGGTCCGGCCTGGTCGACGGAGGGGTCCCGCGGGCGCGCGACGGGTGGGAACTCCCGTTCGCGACCGGGCGGCCCTTCTCCCCCGCGCCGGGGTGGGGCCCGGCGCGACCTCGAACCCGCCGATCCGGCATCCTCCTGCGAAGAGCCGCGGCCGACGAGAGCGGACGCCCCCGTCCCCGCGGGCGTGCCGTGCCCGGAGAACCGGACACGGCACGCCGTCGTTCGGCCGGGCTCCGCCCTACTCCATGAGGCGCAGTACCCCGTAGTTGAAGCCCTTCCGGCGGTAGACCACGCTGGGAGCGTCACGCTCCTCGTCGCGGAACAGGTAGAAATCGTGGCCGACCAGCTCCATCTCCATGAGGGCCTGGTCGATGGTCATGGGTTTCGCGTAGTGGAACTTCTCGCGAACGATCACCGGCGCGTCCCCCTGGGTGTCGAGCTCGACGACCTCGTCGGCGAACGCCTCGTCGACGGCGGCGCCGTCGATCTCCTCGTCGTCCATCGGGGCTGTGGGAGCGGGTGGCGTCGCGACGGCCCCCAGGGGCGCGGCCTGGGCGTCGCCGAGGGAGGCGGTCGCCGCGGCCACCGAGACGGGCGTACGTCCGCCCTTGTGCACCTTGCGACGGTCGGCTGCCTTGCGCAGCCGCGATTCGATCCGGTCGAGAGCCAGATCGAGCGCCGAATAGCGGTCGTCTGCCGCGGCCTCGCCGCGGACCACCGGACCACTGGAGTGGATGGTCAGCTCAACCCGCTCGCGCTGGTCCGCCAGTTTCGGGTTGCGCTCCTTGGACACCTCCACATCGACGCTCATCCCCTTGTGCTCCCACTTGGAGAGCCTGTTCAGCTTGTTCTCGACGTGCTGTCGGAACTTGTCACTGACCCCTGTGCGCCGACCCTTGACGATGATGTCCACAAGACCCCCTTCGTCGCTTGGCTACCGGCTGATAGCCCGGCTTCGTATCGTGTGCCCGCGTCGTGGTCGCAGGCCCGAGGGACCTCCTTCCTGGGTCCACGCCGTCCCATGACGGCTCCAGTGGGAGCCGTATACCCGGGAGATCGCTGGAACTCACCGGAAACGGGAACGATCGTCGGGCCCGGGAGAGAACGCGCGCCACAACGGCGTCGCGGGAGAGGAGGGAGTCGGGAGGGACCGACCCGGGGCACGATACGTGGAAGGAATATGTCACCCGTCCGGCCGACCTGGTCTTCGTCCCCACATCCGCCTGCTGAGGGTCTCGCGGCGCTTGTGTGCCACTACTGCCCTTCTCCCTGACCCGGAGGACATCGGGACCTCCGGCGAGGCAGGGCTTACCTCTAAGCCGCACCGTGATCGGTCGACGAAAAGTCGCCTTACGTGGGCCGTTTCGCCTGCGGCTGGCATCGGCTTGCCGAATCGACGTCCCCACTCGGAGGACGCCGGCTACGGCGCAACCACGGACCCGGACGGGTGCCATGTCTGGAACGCTAGCCCGTGAACAGCCAGATGTCAGGTGCTGTTGGTCCTGAATCTACTTTTCCCGGGCTCGATGTTCCCTACAGACGCCGAAAGAGGAAGGAACCGGATCGTCGGGTAAAGAGTTCCTGACGATCCGAGTTTCAGGGGCCACCTCCGGCCCTACCGAGACTACCCCCGTTCGCACAGCACAACGGCCCCCTGCACGGTGCAGCGCGCGGCGCGGAGCGCCCGCGCGGCCTCGGCGATGGTGGCCCCGGTGGTGAGCACATCGTCCACGATGAGGACGGGAGCGCCGCGCAGGAGGGGCATCGCGTTCGGCCGGACCGCAAGTGCGCCCGCCAGGTTGGCCCCGCGCTGGGTGGCGGTGAGCCCGACCTGATCGGCGACGCGGCGGACATGGTGCAGGCCGGCGACGACCCGGATCCGCGGCGGATGGCGGCCGGTCCCGGCCGCGGCCGCTCCGGCCAGCAGCCGAACGGGGTCATACCCCCTGTGGCGCAGAGCGGAGCCACGGGAGGGAACGGGCACCAGGAGGACACGGCCGTGACCGCGCGCGGCCTCGGCGACCGCCCGGGCCAGCGTGTCCCCCAGGGGTCCGGCGAGGGACCTGCGTCCCCCGTTCTTGAACGCGAGCAGGAGGTCGCGGTGGGGACCGGAGTAGAACCCGCAGGACCACACCAGCGGGCAGCGGGGGCGCGGGCGGCAGGGGCGGGGTGGACGTCGCAGCACACCGGAGCAGGACGGGCACAGCCGCGTGCCGGGGACGCGGCAGCCCGCGCACCGTCGCGGCAGGACCAGGTCGACAAGGGCGGCCAGGCCGCCGGCGGGGAGGAACGACACGTCTGTCATGCCTCCCAGCCTGACCGCCGGCGAAACGTCCCCGCCAGCGCGATCCACGGCCTGTGGACAAGCTCAGCCGGGATAGACCGGATTGGCCCCGTCGGTGACGCGCTGCCACATCAAGCGGTCGTTGGTCATGGACAGGTAGTCGTCCTCGACCCCCGCCAGCAGGGGCTGCCCGGGCGCGGCGGCGATCGTCTTCATGTCCGACCCCGCCGCGGCACCGGCGCTGGTGGACTCGGTACTGCCGTCGAGCGAGACCAGGTAGGCCTGGAGCGCTCCGCGCTCCTTGCGGCCGAGCACCGCGAGCTGGTCGGCACCGCGCCAGGCGATGTCGGAGACGTGGTCGAGATCCATGGCCAGGGGGATGAGGTGTTCCAGCGCGACGCCGCCGTCGGCGTGGACCACCCGGCCGACGAGGAGCCGAGTGCCGTCACCCTCGCCCACGAGGACCGCGACGCGGGTGCCGTCGCGCGAGGCGCGCAACTGGGTCACCGTGCGTCCGGCCAGCTCGGGCGCGTTCACCTGCACGGGGTCGGACCCACCGGGCAGCATCCACAGACGGGTCCCCGGGCTCTTGGGTTCCCGTGGGGACGGCTCCGTCCTGGGCGTGTCGCCGGGCTCGGTGTCGTCGTCGACGTCCTCGGCGTCGGCGCGTTCGGCGACGTCGCCACCGGAGGAGATGTCCTCGACCGCCCACAGGTTGCCGTAGCCGTCCCACGACAGGGCCGTGTAGTCGCCGCCGTCGAGGACAATGGCGTACTCGGAGCCGTCGACCATCTCGGTGGTCACCACCCTGTGGTGCCCGGCCGTGATGCCGGCGACCCATCGCTCGTCCAACGACACGGCGTGCTGCTCCAGCGGGGTGCCGCCCACGCCCGCGGCTCCCTCGACCCGGGCCTCCTGCTGGGAGGAGTCCAGCGACCACAGTTGGCCGTCACGGACGAAGTAGGAGCGCAGCGCCCCGTTCACCCCCGAGGGGTTGACGGAGTTCCAGTAGTCGCCGCCGATCTGCAGGCCCTCGTCCTGCGAGCCCGGAACCTCGATCTCCTCCCCGTCGAGGCGCAGCGTCAGCTCCTGGACCTCGGGGAGCTGTTTGAGCGTCCAGACGAGCTGGGCCGCCATACCGACACGCTGCTCGGAACCGATGTACTCGGACTCGCCGGTGGTCAGCTCCACGGTGAGGTGACCGGTGTCGTAGGCGACCGCGGCGTTGGTGCCGGGCGGGAAGGCGGAGCGCACGGCCGGCTGCAGCCACTCCGTCGGCCCACTGACCAGCATGCGGGCCAACAGGCGGGAGAGCTGGTCGGGCAGGTCGGTGGTGGACTGCACCGGGAGGAGGACCGGATCGGGCACCAGCGTGCCCATGTCGCGGTTGAAGAAGTAGAGGTTGAGGGGACGGTAGACCCGGTCGACGTCGCGGCGGCTGAGCACGAGCTCCTGCGGCAGCTCGGCGATACGCCACTCGCCCTCGACCTTCACCAAATCGAAGGTGACGTCGATGACCTGGCCGGATGTGGCCGGAACGTACTGGCCGCTCGCCTCGATGGTGGCGACCTGCTCGGTGCGCATGCGCACCGTCGCGGTCTCCCCGCCCTCGGCGGTCGCCACGTCGAGGCCGACCGCGTCGATCTCGCCGTAGACGAGCACGGTCCCGTCCGGCCGCCATGTCGCCTGCTTCTCCGGCGTCATGTACATCCGGGGCGCGCGGTAGTCGTCCTCGACGCTGCCCATGTCCTTGAGGAAGCCCTTGACCAGCGCGGCCTCGTCGACGCCGCGCTGCGGCCCGGCGGGGATCTGGCGCACGTAGGTGCCGTCCTGTCCGGCGGCGTTGCCCCGCCCCGCGCCCTCGACGATCGGCCCACTGGTGGGCACGGTGGCGCACCCGGAGAGCGCGGCGGCCAGGCAGGCGGCCCCGGCGGCGGCCCCCAGGCGCATCGTCCGTCCCGTCACGGCGTATCCCCCAGTCCCCCCGACCACGAGGAGTCGAGTTCGGTCTGCGCCGCCGGCAACACGCGCCCGCGGCCGATGGCCATCTCCGGCGGAGCCAGGGGCAGGGGCGAACCGCGCAGTTCCGCGCCGGCCTTGCGCGGCAGCGACAACCGGAACTGGGCCCCCTTGCCCGGCATCCCCCACGCCTGGAGCCACCCCCCGTGCAGCAGCGCGTCCTCCTTGGCGATGGACAGTCCCAGACCGGTGCCCCCGGTGGTGCGGGCGCGGGCCGGGTCGGCGCGCCAGAAGCGGTCGAAGCACAGGTGCTCCTCGCCCTCCTTCAGGCCGACCCCGAAGTCGCGTACCGCGACGGCGACCGCGTCGCGGTCGCCCGCGGCGGTGACGATGACGTCCTTGCCCTCGCTGTGCTCGATGGCGTTGACGATGAGGTTGCGCAGGATCCGGTTGATGCGGCGCACGTCGAACTCCGCGACACACGGCTCGGCCGGCAGGCGCAGCACCACCTTGATCCCGCGGCGCTCCGCGAGCTGTTCGGCGTCGCCCACCGCCCGCAGGACGGCGTCGCGGATGTCGCCGGCCTCGACGGCCAGCGTCGCCGCCCCGGCGTCGTGCCGGCTGATCTCCAGCAGGTCGGCGAGCAGCTCCTCGAAGCGTTCGAGCTGGCTCTGCAACAGCTCCACCGACCTGCGCATGGTCGGATCGAGTTCGTCGCGGTCGTCGTAGAGCAGGTCGCCGGCCATGCGGATCGTGGTCAGCGGGGTACGCAGCTCGTGGGAGACGTCGGAGACGAACTGGCGCTGGACCTGGGAGAGCTCCTCGAGTTCGAGGATCTTCTCCTGGAGGTTGCCGGCCATGTCGTTGAACGACACCGCCAACCGGGCGAGGTCGTCCTCGCCCTGGACCTTCATCCGCTCGGTGAGGTCGCCCGAGGACAGCCGCTCCGCCGAACTCGCCGCCTGGCGTACCGGGATGACCACCTGGCGGGTGACCACGTAGGCGATGGCGGCGAGGAGCAGGATGAGCGCCGAGACGACGAGCAGCAGCGTCCCCTGCACGAGGTCGAGCATCTCCTGCTCGTGGTCGAGCGGGAAGAGGTAGTACAGCTCGAAGGCGCTGGACAGCTGTGAGCCGACGACGAGCCCGGGCTCGGTGCCGTTGCCCCGGATGATCTCGGTGTAGCCGTAGAACTGCTTCTCCAGCTCGGTGCTGTTGCGGACCTCCTCGCGCATCCGCTCGGGCACGCTCGCCTCGGAGACGTCGCCGCTGGCGCGGCCGGTCATGCCGCCGACCGAGGGAAGGATGATGACCTCGTAGAGGCCGGTGGAACCGCTGCGCGCGCCCAGGTCCTCGGTGATCCGGTCGAGCTGCCGGTCGCGGTCGGACTCGGCGCTGTCCTGGAGCACGCTGAGGGCGTAGGTGAGCCCCGCGCGATGGTCGTGCAGGGCGGCGTCCTGCTTGGCGTCGAGCAGGCCCGCCTGGACCTGCTGCATGAGGAAGAAGCCGAGAACCGCGGTGACCAGCCCGGAGATCGCCAGGGTGGTGGTGACCACCCGGAGTTGCAGGGACCGCCGCCAGCGGGTGTGGACCCCGCTCACCAGGGCACGCGCGGCCCGCTGGGCCGCCAGGTAGCACCGGCTCAGCAGTCCGGCGAGGCGTTGCCAACGCGAGAGCGCGGCGTCCTCGCCCTCTGGCGGGTACGCCGCGTTCGCGCCACCTGGGGTGACCGATGCCGAGGCCGTCACAGGACCTTCCGTCAGGCGCCGCCGGCCTTGTAGCCGACGCCGCGGACGGTAACGACGACCTCGGGGTGTTCGGGGTCCTTCTCGATCTTGGCGCGCAGCCGCTGGACGTGGACGTTCACCAGGCGGGTGTCGGCCGCGTGGCGGTAGCCCCACACCTGCTCCAGCAGAACCTCGCGGGTGAAGACCTGGCGGGGCTTGCGCGCGAGGGCGACCAGCAGGTCGAACTCCAGCGGGGTGAGGCTGATGGGCTGGCCGTCGCGGCGCACGGAGTGGCCGGCGACGTCGATCGTGATGTCACCGATCTGGAGCACCTCGGGAGCCGGCTCCTCGGTGCGGCGCAGCCGGACGCGGATACGCGCCACGAGCTCCTTGGGCTTGAACGGTTTGACGATGTAGTCGTCGGCGCCGGACTCCAGGCCGAGCACGACGTCCACCGTGTCGCTCTTGGCGGTGAGCATCACGATGGGAACACCCGATTCGGCGCGGATCTGGCGGCACACGTCGATGCCCTCGGTTCCGGGCAGCATGAGGTCCAACAGCACGAGATCCGGCTTGGTCTCCCGGAAAGCCTCCAGGGCCTTGTCCCCGTCGTGTACGAACGACGGCTCGAAACCCTCGCCTCTGAGGACGATGCCCAACATCTCGGCGAGAGCGAGGTCGTCGTCGACGACCAGTACGCGTCCCTTCATCGATTCTCCGGCGCTCTCCGCCCCGCGGGGCGGACCTGCGAGCGCCTTCTCCTTTCCGGACACTCAAACGGCGAAAACGTTCGATCTCTTCTGCCGGGTCCCCCCGTGGAGCGACCTTCCGTCCCTAACCTTGCCATCATCGGCCTTGCCCTCGGGCAGGGTTGCCCCGATGACCACACACAGCGGCGGGGGATTCCCACGGGCCCACAGCGCCTGCGGGTTCCCCCTCCGGTTCCCTCCGTCCGGTCCGCCACTCCCGCGAAGCGGGGGTTTGGGCTGCCAGAGGGCACGGTCGCTAGATAACGAAAGCATACAAAAAGAATGAACAACGTCGCCGTTCCGATATGGAACGAACCCTCCGTGCGGTAGGTGGGGTCCGACGCTAGGTTGAACTCACATAACGTGGGTAATCCGACGGCCGCGTTGCGGCCTTGCCGATGGAACCAACGGGAGGACCGATGCCCCAGGAGGACGGTCAGGCTTGGCGGGCCCCTGGAGACCGACCCGACCACCCCTCCCCGTCCGCTCCTGGCCCCTCCGGTGCGCCCGGTGGCGCCACCGGTGGCTGGGCGGCTCCCGGCGGTCCCGTCCCGCAGCCCAACGCGCCCGGCCCGCAGGGGGCACCCGGCCCCGGCTGGCCGCCCCCGCACCAGGGCGGCGCGGGGTGGCCGCCGCACCAGCCCGGTGGGCCGGGTTGGCAGCAGCCCCACCACGGCGGGGCGGGCTGGTCCCCTCCACCCCCCGACCCCAAGCCCGGCGTCGTCGCGCTGCGCCCCTTGACGCTCGGTGACATCTTCAACGGCGCCTTCAGTTACATCCGGCACAACCCCAAGGCCACGCTGGGGCTGTCCGTCATCGTCATGGCCATCGCGAGCCTGCTCCCGGCGGTGGGGTTCGGCTCGTTCATGGACGAGTACACCTCCTACCTCGACGCCCTCGTGGCCGATCCGGCGGCCGACGTCGGCGCCTTCCCGTTCTCCTCCTTCAGCCTGATCGGGGTCTACGGCGGGGCGCTCCTCTCCCTCATCGCCGGCTACATCCTCAACGGACTGCTGGCGGTGGTGATCGGCCTGGCGGTGATCGGCCGGCGGGTCACCCTGAAGGGGGCCATCGACGCCCTCCGGGGCCGGATCGGCGCGCTCCTCGGCCTGGGCGGACTGTTCCTCCTGCTCTCCCTGCTGTGGACGGTGGTCCTGGCGTTGGTCCTGACGGTCATCGCCCTGTCGGCCCTGGTCGACCCGTGGCTGATCGCGGTCACCGCCGTCATCGGGATCCCCGCCGTGATCGCGCTCGGCGCGTGGGTCTACATCCGCACCGCCCTGGCCATGCCGGTGGTGGTGCTGGAGCGCATCGGCCCGGGCCGCGCGCTCGGGCGTTCCTGGCGGTTGACGCGCGGAAGCTGGTGGCGGGTGTTCGGCATCCTCCTGCTCGTCCAGTTCATCGCGGGGATCGTCGCCAACCTCCTGGCGACCCCGTTCACGCTCGTCTCGCTGGCCCTCACCTTCCTGGCCCCCGACGCCGCGTGGATGCCGGTCGCCGACTCCGCCTCGTACTACCTGGGCATGGTCCTGTCCGGTGCCGTCACCAGCCCCTTCACCGCCGGAGCGGTGACCCTGCTCTACGTCGACCTGCGGATGCGCCGCGAAGGGCTGGACCTCCGGCTGCGCTCGGCGACCCGTCCGGGCGAGCAGGCCGGCGCCGAGGTGTACCTCACCGATGGCGGGTACCACCCCTCCGGCGCCCCCTCGGGCCCGGTCGGCCCGTACCCGGGGGCCCCGGCTTGAGCGGCCCTCTCCCGCACGCCGCCGAGGTGAGCCGCGAGGAGGGGGCGCGGGCGGCCCGAGAAGAGCTGTCCAAGGACATCTACCAGCGCTCCGAGCCCAGCCTCATCGAGATCATCTACACCCGGGTCATGGACTGGATCGAGGAGCTCACCCGCCGCATCGGCGACAGCGTCCCCGGCGGCTGGTGGGCGCTCGGGGCGCTGCTCGCCGTGCTGGCCGTGCTGCTGGTCGCCCTCCTCGTCCACACCCGGCCGGCCCGCCGCGCCCGGCGGCGCGGGGCGCAGGTGGACCAGGACACGCCGCTGAGCGCCTCCGGCCACCGCGCCCTGGCCGAGCGGCACGCCGAGGCCGGCGCCTACGCCGAGGCCATCGTGGAGCGGTTGCGCGCCATCAGCCGCGAGCTGGAGGACCGGGCGATCGTCCTGCCGCGGGCGGGACGCACGGCGACCGAGTTGGCCACCGAAGCCTCCCCGGCGCTCCCCGACGAGCGCGGCGCCCTGCGCGCCGCCGCCGACGTCTTCAACGACGTCCGCTACGGTGAGCGCGTGGCCACCGCGGACTCCTACGCGGTGCTGCGCGACCTTGACGAGCGGATCCAAACGGCCCGTCCCCACCACGGCCGGGAGGTGACACGGTGACCGCCGCCCCTCCCATGGCGCCTCCGCCCACGGTGACCTCGACGAGCGCCGCCGACCTGTGGCGCCGTGTCCGCGGCCCGCTCGGCTTCCTCCTCGCGTTGACGGTCATCGCCGTCGTCCTCTCCCTGGGGTCCCGTCCCTATCCCCAGGGCGACCTCGACCCCGACTCCCCCGTTCCCGAAGGCGCGCGGGCCCTCGCCGAGGTCCTGCGCGAGCGGGGCGGCGAGGTGACCATCGCGCGCGACACCGCCGAGGCCGTGGAGTCGCTGGGGCCCGGGACCGTGCTGATCCTCACCCAGTCGCACCGGCTGCTCCCCGAGGAGCTCGACCGCCTCGCCGCGGCCCCGGGCGACCGGCTGCTCGTCCAGCCGACCACCGCGGCGCTGGAGGCGCTGGCCCCCGGTGTGGCCGTGTCCGGCCGCGTCGAAGCCGGCACGCTGTCGCCCCGATGCGGGCTACCGGCCGCGCGCGCGGCGGGGCCCGCCGACGCCGGCGGGGAGCTGTACGCCGTCGAGGAGGGCCTGGCCTGCTATCCGGCGCCGGAGGGCGCCGCCCTGGTCCGCTCCTCCGGTGACGGGGGCACGGTGACGGTGCTGGGCACCGGCGCCCCGTTGCGCAACTCCCACCTCGACCGCGAGGGCAACGCCGCGCTCGCGCTCAACCTGGTCGGCGGGCGCGACGTGGTCTGGCTCCACCCCGACGTTCCGGTCGCCGAGGGAGACGCGACCCTGTGGGAGCTGCTCCCCCAGGGGATCAGGCTGTCGGTGTGGCCGTTGGCGTTCGCGCTGGCGCTGCTCGCCCTGTGGCGCGGCCGGCGGCTCGGTCCGCTCGTCGCCGAACGGCTCCCCGTCGTGGTGCGCGCCTCGGAGACGACGGAGGGACGCGCCGGCCTGTACGCGGCACGGCGCGCCCGCGACCGCGCGGCGGCGGCCCTGCGCGCCGGATTCCTCGACCGGGTGCGGCCGCTCCTGGGGTTGAACGCCGCTTCCACGCCGCAGGCCACGGCCGAGGCGCTGGCCGAGCGCACCGGGGAGTCCCCCGACCGGCTGCTCGTCCTGCTCTACGGCGATCCGGCGGACGAGGGTGGCGACCCCCACTCCGTCGACGACGCCGCACTGGTCCGACTCGCCGACGAACTCGACAGGATCGAGGGCTCCCTGCGATGACGGGTCCAGGCTCCCGGACCGCTCCCGGTCCGTCCACGGGCCCGCGAGCGGGCGTGCCCGACCACCACAACAGAGAGGTGCCTCAGCCGTGACCGCCTACACCACCGAGGGGCAGCCGTCCGCCGAGGAGGCACGGACGGCGCTGACCGCGCTGCGCGACGAGGTCGCCAAAGCCGTGGTCGGCCAGGAAGAGACGGTGACCGGCCTGGTCATCGCGCTGCTGTGCCGCGGCCACGTGCTGTTGGAGGGCGTTCCCGGCGTCGCCAAGACACTGCTGGTCCGGGCGGTGTCGGCGGCGCTGTCGCTGGACCACAAGCGCGTCCAGTTCACCCCCGACCTCATGCCCGGCGATGTCACCGGGTCGCTGGTCTATGACACCCGGACCTCCAACTTCGAGTTCCACGACGGGCCGATCTTCACCAACATCCTGCTCGCCGACGAGATCAACCGCACCCCGCCCAAGACCCAGGCCGCGCTGCTGGAGGCGATGGAGGAACGCCAGGTCACCGTCGAGGGGCGGCCGCGCCCGCTCCCCGACCCGTTCGTCGTGGCCGCGACTCAGAACCCGGTGGAGTACGAGGGCACCTACCCGTTGCCCGAGGCCCAGCTCGACCGCTTCCTGCTCAAGCTCATCGTCCCGCTCCCCCAGCGCGCGGAGGAGGTGGACATGCTGTCCCGGCACGCCGCCGGGTTCGACCCGGGCGACCTGGAGGTGGCGGGCGTGCGCGCCGTCGCAGGCGCGGCGGAGCTGCGGGCGGCGCGCGCGGCGGCTGCCGCGGTCCGGGTCGCCCCCGAGGTGCTCGGCTACATCGTGGACCTGTGCCGGGCCACCCGCGAATCGCCGTCGCTGCTGCTCGGCGCCTCCCCCCGGGGCGCGACCGCGCTGCTGCGCACCAGCCGGGCGTGGGCCTGGCTGTCCGGCCGCGACTACGTGACGCCCGACGACGTGAAGGCCCTGGCGAAGGCGACCCTGCGCCACCGTGTCGCGATGCGCGCCGAGGCCGAACTGGAGGGGGCGACCGTGGACGGTCTGCTCGACGGCGTTCTCGCCGCGGTCCCGGTCCCCCGCTGACCCCCGGATCGGCCCCGGGTCGGTGACGAGTTAAGGAAGACGACGGATGGCGATCACTGGACGGGCGGTCCTGCTCGCGTTCGCGGGCCTGCTGCTCGTGCTCATCGCGGGATCGGCCGGCACGTGGGTGCTGTGGGCCGCTCTCGCCCTTCCCGCGCTGGCGATCCTCGCCGACCTGCTGCTCGCCGCCAGCGCGCGGGCGGTGACGTTCGAGCGCGCCGGCGACACCTCCGTGCGCCTGGGCGAGACCGCGACGGTACGGCTCGTCGTCGCCAACCCCACCCGGCGCCGGATGCGCGCGCGGGTGCGCGACGCCTGGCCGCCCAGCGCGCAGGCCCGGCCGCGCGCCCATGACGTGGTGATCCCCGCGGGAGAACGCCGCCTGCTCGCCACCGAACTGACGCCGACGCGCCGTGGCGACCAGCAGGCGGCCGGGGTGACCGTGCGCAGTATCGGCCCGCTCGGCCTGGCCGCGCGGCAGTGCACCCACGCGGTCGCCTGGCAGGTGCGCGCGCTGCCGCCGTTCCACAGCCGGCGCCACCTGCCGGGCAAGCTGTCGCGCCTGCGCGAACTGGACGGTCAGCACCGCGCGCTGGTCCGGGGGCAGGGCAGCGAGTTCGACTCGCTGCGCGAGTACGTTCCGGGCGATGACGTCCGGTCCATCGACTGGCGGGCCACCGCCCGGCGTGACGCGGTCGTGGTACGCACCTGGCGTCCCGAACGCGACCGGCGCATCCTGCTGGTGCTGGACACCGGCCGGACCTCGGCCGGCCGGGTCGGTGACACCCCCCGGTTGGACCACTCGATGGACGCCGCGCTGCTGCTCGCCGCGCTCGCCGCGAAGGCCGGCGACCGGGTCGACCTGCTGGCCTATGACCGCCGGCCCCGCGCCAGGGTCACCGGCACGGGCCGCGGGACCATGGTGCCCGTCCTCGTCCAGGCCATGGCCACCCTCGAACCGGAGCTGGTGGAGGCCGACACGGCGGGGATGGTCGCCGAGATCCTGGGCCGTACGGGGTCGGGCCGGCGGCTCGTCGTGCTGTTCACCGACCTCAACGCCACCGCGCTGCACGAGGGCCTGCTGCCCCGGCTCCCCGCCCTGACCGCCCGCCACCTCGTGCTCGTCGCCGCGGTGAGCGACCCCCGGGTGGCCGAGATGGCCGAGGGGCGGGGGGACGCGCAGTCGGTCTACGCCGCCGCCGCGGCGGAGCGCACGCTGCTGGAGCGCCGTCACGTCACCGCGGAGCTGCGCCGGCGCGGTGTGGAGGTCGTCGACGCGCCGCCGGAGCGCATCGCCCCGGCGCTGGCCGACGCCTACCTGTCGCTGAAGGCCCAGGGACGGCTGTAGCGGCGGGACCGGCCCCGTCTCCCAGTGGTGGGACAGGGCCGGTGGGCGGCGGCGGTAGCCCTCACCGTGCCGGCCCACCGGCCGGCCTCGGCCGGCTCCGCCGACGCGGTCCCGCCTGTTCGGTGGAGGTGCCCCGGGCCGTGCCGGCCGTCGCCGGGACCGTCCGGGGCGGTGGCGGTCACGCGCCTACCGTGACCGCCCAGTGGTGGCCGTCGGGATCGGTGAAGTATCCGACGTGGTCCCCCCGGTCCGCGCCTCCACCGTGACGACCCGCCCGCCGGCGGGCTCCACGGCCTTGAGGAGGGTGATGGCGTCGAGTGAAAGCGCCATGCGGGTGGTTCCGAAGTCGGGGTGGGTGGTCTCGTCAGGCCCCTCGCGGGCTCTCTTTAGGCGAGCTGGTTGACGCGGACGAGGTTGCCGGCCGGATCGCGGAAGGCGCAGTCGCGGACCCCGTAGCCCTGGTCGATGGGTTCTTGGACCACGTCCACGCCGGCGGCCGTCAACCGTTCGAAGAGGCCGTCGAGGTCGTCGGTGGCCAGGGTGATCGCGGTGTAGGTGCCCTTCGCGATCAGCTCCAGGATGGTGCGGCGCTCGTCCTCGGTGACGCCGGGGTCGGCGGCCGGCGGGTGCAGCACGATGGAGGTCCCGGGCTGTCCGACCGGTCCGACGGTGATCCAGCGCATGTCCTCGTAGCCGACGTCCTTGCGGACCTCGAATCCGAGGATGTCGCGGTAGAAGGTCAGGGCGGCCTCGGCGTCGGTGTGCGGGAGGAAGGCGTGGTGAATGGTGATCTCCATGCCCCTCACGCTAGACGTGGCTACCGGACGCGCGCTTCTTGATTCCTGACCGGTCTGGTCACCTGCTTGGCCAGGCAGGGCGGGATGCCCGCCGCCGCCTGCGCGTGGTCGCGGCGGTAGACGCTCGGGGGCACGCCGACCAGCTCGGTGAACCTCGTGCTGAAGGTGCCCAGCGAGGACGAGCCCACCGCGAAGCAGACCTCGGTGACGCTGAGGTCCCCGCGGCGCAGCAGCGTCATCGCCCGCTCGATCCGCCGGGTCATCAGGTAGGAGTACGGCGACTCGCCGTAGATGCGGCGGAACTCCCTGCTCAGGTGGCCGACCGACATGTGCGCGCCGCGGGCCAGCGCCTCGACGTTCAAGGGTTTGGCGTACTCGCGGTCGATCCGGTCACGGACCCGCCGGATGACCGCGATGTCGCGCAACCGCTGTTCCTCAGCGCGCCGGTTAGCCATGGGGCCATCATCCCACGCCTCGTCCCGGCCCACCGGTCACGCGCCCGCCCGGAAGGATGCGGCGGGTCCCGGTCGCCGAGCCCGCGATTTTGGCGTCCTGGTCCACGTCGCGCGACGGTTCGGATCGGGCGGGCGCTCTCCCGCCTCCTCGGGGAGGGCGTCCGGTGATCAGGAATCAAGAAGCGCCGGCCGTCCCGACGGAACTAGCGTGGCGAACACGCACCACACCGGTGACGAGCGGCAGGAGGAGGACGACCATGGGCGTGGACACCGAGGGACAGAACGGTAAGAGGCCGGAGGGTTTCTCCGAGCAGGAGCGTGCCGCCATGAGGGAACGCGTGGCGGAGCTGAAGAGGGAGGCGGCCCGCGGACGTGGCGGCAGAGCCGCCGCTGGCGAACTCGACGTGCTGGCGAAGATCGCCGAGATGGAGCCGCCCGACCGCGCGGTGGCCGAACGTGTCCACGCCATCGTCACCGGCACCGCCCCGGAGCTGACGCCGAAACTGTGGTACGGGCAGCCGGCCTATGCCCGCAAGGGGAAGGTGGTCTGCTTCTTCCGTAGCGGCGGGGTCGACAAGGAGCGCTACTCGACATTCGGGTTCACCACCGAGGCGGGCCTCGACGACCCCAGCGGGCTGTGGCCGACCTCCTACGCCGTGACCGAACTGACCGAGAAGGCCGAGGAGACGATCGCCGCCCTCGTCGAACGCGCCGTGAGCCGAGTCCCGTGAGCCGGGCGCCCGCGGGGCCGCGCGACACTCCCCCGGGCGCCACCTCCACGGGCCGCTTCACGGGGACGGACGCCCGGGCACGGCGCTTCTCTCGGCGCATGAGCCCCGGCCCGGACGGCCTGCCCGCACTCCGGCCGGTTCCCGGACCGCTCACCGGCGGCCGGGCCGAAGACGGTGCGGCCGTGCGTGGCCCCCGCCCCCGGCCACCCCGTAGGTTCCGGCTCAGCCCGCGACCGGGGCCGCGGCGGGCGCGTCCTCGATGTCGCCGGTCTCGCCTTCCCGGACCGCGCGACGTCCCAGCGTGAAGACATAGGCGAGGAACAGTGCCTCGGCGACCACGCCGATGCCGATGCGCAGCCAGGTGATGTGCACCCAGCCGGTGACCAGGCCCTCGATCAGGCCCGAGACGAACAACACCACCACCAGGCCCAACGCCACCGCGATCGCCGGCCGCGCCTCCTCGCCCAGCGCCCGCAGCCGCGGCCTCGCCCCCGGTTCGATGATCGTCCAGCCCAGCTTGAGCCCGACCCCCGCCGCGACGAACACGGCGGTCAGCTCCAGCAGCCCGTGCGGCAGGATCAGGCCGAAGAACACGTCGCCCTTGCCGTGCGCGAACATCAACCCTCCGGCCACCCCGATGTTGGCCCCGTTGAGGGCCAGCACGTACAGGGTGGGCACGCACAGGAAGACGCCGAAGATGAGCGCCTGGGCGGCGGCCCAGGCGTTGTTCGTCCACACCCGGGCCGCGAACGAGGCGCCCGGATACTCGACGTAGTAGTTCTCAAAGTCGTTCTCGACGTAGGCGCGGATGTCCTCGGGGGTGCCGAGGAGCGCCCGCGCCTCGGGGTCCAGGGCGATCCAGGTGCCCAGGGCGAAGGAGAGCGCGAGCGTGCCCAGCGTCGCCCCGATCCACCACCAGCGCAGCCGGTAGACCACCGCGGGGAAGGTCCGGGTGAAGAAGCGGGCGACGTCCCGCCAGGCGGGGGCGTGCGCGCCGGTGACCGCCGAACGGGCCCGCGCGACCAGACCCGACAGCCGGCCGGTGAGCACCGGATCGTGCCCCGAGGAGCGGACCACCGACAGGTGCGTGGAGACCCGCTGGTACAGCTCGACGAGTTCGTCCACCTCGTCGCCGGACAACCGGCGCCTGCGGCGCACCAATTCGTCCAGTCGGTCCCAGTCGGGGCGGTGCGCGGCGGCGAAGACGTCGAGATCCACGTGTTCGACTCTACTGACCGTGGGGATGATCGGCATGCGGGGTGTTCCTCGCCGGTCCTGAATGGTCCGTTCCCCTGTCAGCTCCTGACAGACTGGGAAGAAGAGGGCAGCCGAGTGAAGCGGGAGAGGCACCGTGGCGTATCCAGGCGGTGGCGGCCACTACCAGCAGACCCACCTGGTCACCGGCGACGCGGTCGTGCTGGACCTGCGTCCGGCGGGATTCGCCACGCGGATGCTCGCGTTGCTGATCGACGTGCTCGTCCAGGTGGCGCTGTTGATCGCCCTGTCGGTCCTGACCGTGCTCGTCGGAAACGGCCTGGACGCCGCCGCCACCGCGTCCGTCCAGCTCGCGGTCGTGGTGCTGGTGCTCATCGGCTACCCCACCGCGTTCGAGACCCTCACCCGGGGCCGTTCGCTCGGCAAACTGTCGCTGGGGCTGCGGGTCGTGGGCACCGACGGTTCTCCCGAGCGATTCCGTCAGGCGCTGGCGCGGGCGCTGTGCGCGTTCGTCGAGATCTGGCTGCTCAGCGGTGTCCCCGCGCTCATCACCTCCCTGGTCAACCGTGACGGCCGGCGTATCGGGGACTTCCTGGCGGGCACGCTCGTGGTCGAGGAGCGTTCGGCGCGCGGGCACGAGGAGACGATCATGATGCCCCCCCACCTGGCGGAGTGGGCGAGCCACGCGGAACTGTCGGGCCTGTCCGCCGAGACCGCGGCGACGGCGCGTCAGTACGTGCTGCGTTACGGGGAGCTCACCGAGGAGGCGCGGCACGAGATGGGCGCGCGGATCGCCGCGGAGGTGGCCCGATCGGTCAGCCCGCCCCCGCCCTCCCACGCCGCCCCGCTGGACTTCCTCTCCGCGGTGCTGGCCGAGCGCCGCCGCCGCGAGGAGGAGCGGCTGGCCCGGCAGCGCCAGACCCCGCCCTACCCGGGATAGGGCTCCGCCCCCGTCGCCGGCCGGGCCGGTTCAGGGCCGCCAGGAGCCCAGGTACTCCTCCTGCTCGGGGGTCATCGTGTCGATCCGCACCCCCAGGGCGGCGAGCTCCAGCGCGGCGACCTCGGCGTCGATCTCGGCGGGGACCTCCAGCACCCCCGGCGCCAGTTCCGCGTGGTTGCGGGCGATCCAGGCGACGCTGAGCGCCTGCACGGCGAAGGACATGTCCATCACCGCGGCCGGGTGCCCCTCGGCCGCGCCGAGGTTGACCAGCCGCCCCTCGGCGAGCAGGACGACGCGCCGGCCGTCGGGGAGCACGTACTCGTCGGCGTGCTCGCGCACCCCCCGCCGCACCTCGACCGCCATCTCCTCCAACGCCACCAGGTCGATCTCGATGTCGAAGTGTCCCGCGTTGGCCAGCACCGCGCCGTCCTTGAGCACGGCCAGGTGCTCGGCGCGGATCACGTCGCGGTTGCCGGTCACGGTCACGAGCACGTCACCCGCGCGGGCCGCCTCGTCCATGGGCAGCACCGTGTAGCCCTGCATGACCGCGTCCAGGGCCTTGACCGGGTCGACCTCGGTGACGACGACGCGAGCCCCCATCCCCCGAGCCCGTTCGGCCAGGCCACGGCCGCAGAACCCGAACCCGGCGACGACCAGGGTGCGGCCCGCCAGTAGGGCGTTGGTGGCCCGCATGATGCCGTCCAGGGTCGACTGCCCGGTGCCGTAGCGGTTATCGAACATCCGCTTGGTGGCGGTGTCGTTCACCGCCACCATGGGCAGCCGCAGCGCCCCCTCGGCGCTCATGCGGCGAAGCCGCAGCACTCCCGTGGTGGTCTGCTCGCAACCGCCGACCGCCTCGGCGAGCAGTTCGGGACGTTCCAGGTGGACGATGTTGACCAGGTCGCACCCGTCGTCGAGGAGCAGGTGGGGCCGTTGTTCCAGGACCGTGACCAGGTTGCGGTCATAGGTGGCGGGGTCCATCGCCGAGCGCGCGTAGACCGACACCCCGTACTCGGCGACGAGCGCGGCGGCGGTGTCATCCTGGGTGGACAGCGGGTTGGAGGCGGCGAGGGCGACCTCGGCCCCGCCCGCCCGAAGCGCGCGGAGCAGGCCCGCGGTCTCGGCGGTCACGTGCATGCACGCGGCGATCCGCATCCCCTCCAGCGGACGTTCCCGCTCGAAGCGCTCCCGGATGCCCCGCAGCGCCGGCATGGATTTCTCGGCCCATTCCACGCGGCGGACCCCGGCCTGGGCCAGGCCGAGGTCCGCGATCTCGTGTGGTGGCAGCATCGAAGAGGATCGGGACGCTTTAGTAACGGTAGTGGTCTGACTTGTAGGGGCCGGCGATGTCCACACCGATGTAGGCGGCCTGCTCCTTGGTCAGCGTCGTCAGCTTGACGCCGAGCGCGTCCAGGTGCAGGCGCGCCACCTTCTCGTCGAGGATCTTGGGCAGCACGTACACCCCGATCGGGTACTCCGACGGCTTGGTGAACAGCTCGATCTGGGCGATCACCTGGTTGGTGAAGCTGTTGGACATCACGAAGCTCGGGTGGCCGGTGGCGTTGCCGAGGTTGAGCAGGCGCCCCTCGGACAGCACGATGATCGAGTGGCCGTTGGCGAAGCGCCACTCGTGCACCTGCGGCTTGATCTCGATCTTCTCGATGCCGGGGATGCGGGCGAGCCCGGCCATGTCGATCTCGTTGTCGAAGTGGCCGACGTTGCCGACGATGGCCTGGTGCTTCATGCGGGCCATGTGGTCGGCGGTGATGATGTTGAAGTTGCCCGTGGTGGTGATGAAGATGTCGGCGGTCTCGACGACGTCCTCCAGCACGGTCACCTGGTAGCCGTCCATCGCGGCCTGCAGCGCGTTGATCGGGTCGATCTCGGTGACGATGACGCGCGCGCCCTGGCCGCGCAGCGCCTCGGCCGCGCCCTTGCCGACGTCGCCGTAGCCGCAGACCACCGCGACCTTACCGCCGATGAGGACGTCGGTGCCGCGCATGATGCCGTCGGGCAGCGAGTGGCGGATGCCGTACTTGTTGTCGAACTTGCTCTTGGTGACCGAGTCGTTGACGTTGATCGCCGGGAAGAGCAGCTTGCCCTCGCGCTGCATCTCGTACAGGCGCAGGACACCGGTGGTGGTCTCCTCGGTGACGCCCTTGATGCGGGAGGCGATCGTGGTCCACTTCCGCGGGTCGGCGGCCAGGCTGCGCTGGAGCAGCCCGAGCACGATGGCGTACTCCTCGCTGTCGGCGGTGGAGGGGTCGGGGACCGCCCCGGCCTTCTCGAACTCCGCACCCTTGTGGACGAGCAGCGTCGCGTCACCGCCGTCGTCGAGGATCATGTTGGGCCCTTCACCGTCGGGCCAGGTGAGCGCCTGCTCGGTGCACCACCAGTACTCCTCCAGCGTCTCGCCCTTCCAGGCGAAGACGGGGACACCCTGGGGGTTGTCGGGGGTGCCGTTGGGGCCGACGACGACGGCCGCCGCGGCGTGGTCCTGGGTCGAGAAGATGTTGCAGCTCACCCAGCGGACCTCGGCGCCCAGGGCGACCAGGGTCTCGATCAGGACCGCGGTCTGCACGGTCATGTGCAGCGAGCCCATGATCTTGGCGCCCTTGAGGGGCTGGGAGGGGCCGTACTCGGCGCGGGTGGCCATCAGGCCGGGCATCTCGTGCTCGGCGAGGCGGATCTCCTTGCGGCCGAACTCGGCCAGGGAAAGGTCGGCGACCTTGAAGTCGAATGCCATGACGTCGATCTCCTCCTATGGGTGCGCCCTGAAGTCTAGGGCCGGAGACGGCGGGACGGACCGCACAGGGCGCAGAATTGACAATTGTTCGTTAGATTGCTCGCATGGAGCGTGACATTCCTATTTCGGCCGCCGCCGAACGCCTCGACCTGACCGCCCGGATGCTGCGCTACCGCGAGGCCCTGGGGCTGCTTCCGGTGACCAAGGAGCCGCCCACCGGACGGGGACACCGGCACCGCAGGTTCAGCGAGGCCGACCTGCGCACGATCGCCGCGGGCCTGGAACTGGAGCGCGGCTACGACATCACCCCGGCCGCGCTGGCGTTCGCGCTGCGCGTCCTGGCCGAACCCGCGACGATGGCGCGGGTCCGCTCCTACGGCGAACGGCTCGGCCGGCTCGCCCCTCCCCCGGCCCGCGCGCTCGACTTCGAGCAGCGCAAGGCGCAGCGGCTGCTCCGCGGCCAGGGGCGTTGAGGCCCGAGGCCGGCCCCTGCCACGCCGGGAGCGCGGCCGGCGGAGCATGACCTCGGCGTCCCCGGTTCCCTCCCGGGTCGATCCTCCGCCGTCCCACCGCGAACGGACGGCCCCTAGGCTCCGGCTCCGCGACGGGACGCCCGCCGACCGGGCGTGCGCGCGGGCGCGTCCTCAGGCCGAGCGCGGTCCGCGGACACGGCGCGCCCGGGGTGGAGGGCCGCCGAAGCAGGACGGTCCGCGATTCCCGTTCCGGATCTCCCACGGCTCGCTCGCCCGCTCGAAGCCCGCCCGGCCGAGCGAGCCCCGGGGGCGTCCCTCCCCCGGCCCGCGCAGTCCCAGCGCGGCCCGGTGTGGCGGACACCCCGGCGGGAGCGGGCCGCCCCCGGGACGGGCGGCCGGGAGCCAGGTGGGCGCCGGCCCGCCCTCCCCGCCCCGCGCGTTCACCAGCCGGTGGCACGCTCGATCTCGGCCCCCAGGGCCGGGGCCAGGGTACGGGCGAAGGTCGCGGTGAAGTGGGCGTTGTCCCAATAGACGAGGACGTTGCCGATGACCGCGGGACATCTGCCCTCGACGCACAGGTGGTCGGTCAGGTCGACGAAGGACACGTTGCCGGACACCCCCTCCAGGTCCTGTAGGGGCGAGACCGGCGCCAGGGAGGGCTCCGCGGTGCCGACGCACGTGTCGGCCCCCCGCTCGGCGACGCACTCGGGCGCCGCGAAGTCCAGGCGCGGGGTGTCGCGGACCGCGACCACGTCGATCCCCAGCTCCCCCAGCTCCGCCCAGCGTTGCAGGTACCCGTCCACCACGCTCTCCCCGGCATAGCCCGACGCGGGGTCGATGCTGCTGGTGGTGGCGGTGGTGAAGACCACGTCGGGGCGCAGCTCGGCCAGTTCGGCCACGACGTTGTCGTTCCACCGCGCGCAGGAGGTGTAGTCCTCCCCCTTGTAGCGCTGCGGCGCGGGGGTGAACAGGCAGGCGCCCTTGGTGATGTTGACGACCCGCCACCCCTTCTCCTCGGCGACGACCTCCAGCGCGGGCAGCCAGTGGGCCGCGTGGGAGCCCCCCACCAGCGCGATCGTGCGCTCCGCCCCCTGCTCCCCGAACTCGCAGGTCAGGGCCTCGCTGCCGGCGATGCCCTGGTTGCAGCCGAGCGCGTAGCTGGCCGGGAGGTCGTCGGCGGCGTCGACCGGGGCGGGATGGACCGGGACGTCGGGCAACCGCTCGTCCAGGACCCCGTCGGCGAGCACCGCCGCCCCCGGGTAGTTGGCCGGGTCGGCGGCGAGCACCTCGGCCTGGTGCCGCTGCACGGTGAGATGGGCCGACCAGGCGCCGGCGGCCAGGGTCACCGGGAGCAGGCAGGCGAGGGCCACCGCAAGAGTCCGCGCCGGCGTGGCCCGCGGCCCGATGACCTTCCCTATCCCGCCCTCCACGAGCCACTTCGTGGCGACGGCGAGCGCGAACGACAGCGCCAGCACCTGGAACCCGCCGGTCAGACTCGCCTGGGACCTGCCGGTCACCGTCAGGTAGCAGACCAGCACCGGCCAGTGCCACAGGTACAGCGCGTAGGAGATGTCACCGATGTAGTGCAGCGGGCGCAGGGCCAGCAACCGGTCGGCACCGAAGCGGCTCCCCGTCGTCCCCGCCATGATCACCAACGCCGCGGCGCCGGTCGGCCACAGCGCGACGTAGCCGGGGAACATCGTCGAGACCTGGAGCAGCATCCCGCACGCCACCAGGCCCACCAGTCCGACCCAGCCCATCACGACCCGCAGCCGGCCGGGGATGCGCAGCCGGGGCAGCACGATCGCGAGGACGCCGCCGAGGGCGAGCTCCCACAGGCGCGCCCCCGTGTCGAAGTAGGCCCAGCGCTGGTTCGTCTCGGTGACGACCACCGAGTAGGCGAAGGAGACCACGAACACGGCCGCGACGAGGACCAGCAGCACCCGGCGCACACCGGCCCCCCGGCGCACACCGGCCCCCCGGCGCCGGGCGACCAGCAGGGCGACCGCGACCAGCACCGGCCACACCAGGTAGAACTGCCCCTGGATGGCCAGGGACCAGAAATGCTGCGCCGGGCTCACCGCGTCCCCGCGCGACAGGTAGTCCACGGCGTTGAACGCCAGGTACCAGTTCTCGTAGTACAGGGCCGACGCCACGACCTCGGCGATCGTGTCACGCCACCGGTCCTGCGGGAGGAGGAGCGCGGTCGCGGCGAGCACGCCGGCCAGGACCACCGCCGCGGCGGGGAACAACCTCCCCGTCAGGCGGGTCCAGAAGGCGGCGAATCCCACCCGCCCGTCCCGTTCGACGGCGCGCAGCAGAGACCCGGTGATGAGGAACCCGGTGAGCAGCAGGAAGACGTCCACGCCTCCGGAGACCCGGCCGAACCAGATGTGGTAGACCGCCACGAGCACCACGGCGACGGCGCGCAGCCCCTGGATCTCGGGGCGGCGCCCGCCCCGCCCCGTCCGCGCGGTGCCACGCTCCGCCACCGCCGTGCCGGTCTCGGGGGGAACGGCGACAGGGGAGGAGAGGACACGCACGGCCGGACACCGCCTCGGTGAGGGAGGGAGAAAACGATCACGGCGCGCGGGCCTCCCCCGTGACACGGGTCCGGGCCTCCGGCGCGCCGGGCCATCCTCGCGCACCCCTGTTACAGGCCGGGGCGGAGCACGCCAACCACAGATGAACCCGTGGTCACCACACGATGACCGGAACCGGCAGATGACCCTCGGACACGGCGGGCCAGGTTTCCGCGGCTGCGGCCGTGGTTACGGTGACACTCGTGAATACGCGACGTGGCCATGACCTCGCCCCGACCCGCTTCCCCGACGGCGTCCGCAGGCGCCTCATCTCCCTGGACCGGCTCCGCGAGGTGTGGGCCGACCACCAGGCCCGCCGCCCCGACCACCAATGGGCCGGGGAGCGGCGACGATTCTTCCGCAGGCACGTCCTCGAACTACGCACCCTCGCCGGGCAGGCCGAGGTCGCCGCGGCCGACGCGGCGCGGTTGGCGGCCCTCGGCTGGGACTCCGCCGACATCGCAGACGACCTGCGCGACCGGTTGCGCGCCGACGAGGAGGCGCTGGTGTCCATGGCCGAGGAGTGTCGGTCCGGCCAGCCCCTGACCCCCGGCTACCTGGACGGCCTGGCCCGCAAGCTCCCCGGTTCCGACGGCCCGGACGCGCCGTTCGAACACACCGGTGAGGATCTCGCCGAGGCGGCCGCGGTCGAGACCCACCCCCTCATCCGCGCCGCCCACCTCCAGCTCGGCTGCGACCGGGCGCTCCGCGCCTCTTCGGCCCCGCGTCCCCGGGCCCTGGGCCCCTTCCCCTGGGCGGTGGCCTCCCTCTCCCTCATCCGCTCCCACTATCCGCCCCTGGTCATGGACCACCGGTTGGCCTCCCTCCACGAAGAGGTGCTGTCCCGGCCCAGCGAGGAGGAGCGGCTGGCCGGCCTGGTCGAGCTGTTCGCGGACCTGGAGACGGCGGCGCTGCGCGGGGAGCTGAGCTGGACGGCGCGCGCCTCCTCGCGTCCGCCGGCCAACACCGCCCCCCTGGCGATCTCCCTGCACCGGCGCCTGCTGGAGCACCTGCGCGCCGCCTCGGCCTCGCTGCGTCTCGTCGCCCGCGAGATCGACCCCGACGCGCGGGTGACCGTGGACGCGGGAGACGTGTGCGACGACGAACGCTACCGGGAGCGGTTGGACGCCGCCGCCGAGCGGGCGATGTTCACCCGCGGCCCCGGTTGCTGGTGGGCGTCGCTGGAGGTCCGGGTGGACGAGGGGGAACTGCGCCTGCTCATCGCGGTCCAAGACGTCGGCGCCCCGGCCACCGGTGTGCTCGCCGTCACCGCGGACGGCCGTCTGGTGTCCGAGCGGGGCGAGCGCGACGCCCTCGACCTCGCTTCGACCGACTGTGTCACCCTGATCCCCACCGACAGCGCCGGAGAGCGCTGGCCCGACGTGGAGCGATTCGCCGACGACGTGGTGTCGCGCGCTGTCGGCGCGTTGATGACCGCGGTCCGCTGAGCCCCGGGGCGGGTCAGGTGGCCAAGGCCGTCAGAACCAGCAACAGCAGCAGGATGATGATCGTGATGAGCACCGCGGGGATGACCCACCCCTGCGACAGCACGGGATCCTCGCTACGCGACTGTCCCGTGTAGGCGGGCTCGCGTGGGACGTTGGGCTGCGGGATGGGAGCGCCGGGGTAGGGCGTGGAGGGGCCGGTCATCGGCGGTCGTCCCATCCCCGGATGGCCGCCGGTGGGCGGCATCTGGGACATGTGGGGGGCGTATCCCCCCTGCTGGGGGCCTGTCGCCGGGTGACCGCCGTGCGGCGTCCGGTAGGCGTTCGGATAGGGCGTCTGGGGGCCGCTGTGCGACAGCGGGGTGTAGGCCGGGGGCTGCGGCTGCCCGCCGGTGGGGGAGCCCGCGATCCGCGCCCCCTCGGCCATGGCCTCGGCCGGGGACGGCGCGTCGCCCTCGTCGTGGCCCAACAGCCGCATCAGGAGCTTCTGCGCCGTGGGCCGCTGCTCGGGGTCCTTGTTGAGGCAGTCCTCGATGATGGGCCGCAGCGGCCCGGTGATGCCGTCGATGTCGGGCGGCGCGCTGACCACGCGGTGCACGACCGCGGGGACGCTGTCGGCGCCGAAGGGGGCGTTGCCGGTCGAGGCGAACGCCATGACACAGCCCCAGGCGAAGATGTCGACCTTGTCGGTGATTCCGGTGCCGGCGATCTGCTCGGGGGCCATGTAGGAGGGGGTGCCGACGATGGAGTTGGTCATCGTCGCGGTGCCGTCGACGACACGGGCGATGCCGAAGTCGATGACGCGCGGCCCGTCGGGCCCCAGCAGCACGTTGCCCGGCTTGAAGTCGCGGTGCACGATGCCGGCCTGGTGGATGGCGACGAGGGCGGTGGCGGTGGAGACGGCGAGCCGCTGGAGCGCGGCGCCCTTGCGCGGCCCCTCCTTGGCGACCGCCTCCTGCAGGGAGGGGCCGGGGACGTACTCGCTGACGACGTAGGGCGGGTCGTCGTCGAGGTTGGCCTCGTGGATGGCGGCCGTGCAGAAGGAGGCGACCTTCTGGGCGGCGCGCACCTCCTTCTCGAACCTCCGACGCAGTTCGCCGTCCTGGGCCCACTGGTCGTTGAGCACCTTGATGGCGTACTCGTCGCCCTCGGGGTCGCGGCCGAGGTAGACGACGCCCTGGCCTCCCCGCCCCAGACGTCCGACGACGCTGTAGCGGCCGAACGCGGTGGGATCGTTCGGCAACAGCGATCCGGAACCGGGCATCAAGCTCCTCCAGGGGGTCGTGGGGGCGCTAGCGCACGACCAGAGTATTTGCTAACGGATCAGCGCCATACGCCACAGCAAGATACACAGTGGCGTAATCGGTTAGAGCGATCAAACCGGCCAGACGTTCCATGGGGTGTCCCTCGGGAACCTCGATCCCACTTACGGGGGTCCCCCGCTCGTGCGCCGCTCGCTCGACGGCGGCGAGTTCCGCCGCCGCCTCGGGGAGCCCGTCCTCCTCGTCACGCAGGACGACCAGGCGCATCCGGACCCGGCCGTCCTCGACCGGGTCGTCGAAGATGCTGCGCGGTCCCGTGGCGCCGAAAGGCCCCTCCAGGAGAGGGTACCGGTCCCGGGCGAGCCCCGGCGGGGCGCCGGTGAGCGCCGGATAGCCCGCGGTTCCGGCGAGACGGTCGGCGAAGGCGCGGGCGGCGAGGTCGGCGATCGGGGAGGCACCGCACACCAGGGGAAGGGTCCCGGCCACGTCGAGGGCGAGGGTCTTCGCCGGATTCTCGAACGTCTCCACCGTCGGCCCGCACCGCCGGGCCGTCTCCTCCAACCGGTCGGCGGTCGCCTCGTAGACGGTCTCGGGCAGCCCCGCGGCTCCGAGGTGGCCGGCCGCGACCAGCAGCGGCACGAGCAGCGACCACAGCATGGTGCGGGGCTCCCCCGCCAACGGGAGCGCCACGTGGGGGGCGCGCGCCCGTTCGGCGAGGTCGGCGAGGGGCCCGTCGGGGAGGCCGACGGCGAGGAAGCGGCAGCCGCGCCGCACCGCCTCGGCCGCGATCCGGACGGTCGCGGCGGCCTCGTGTCCGCTTGTGGCCGCGACCGCGACCACGAGGTCGTGGCCGCCCACCCAGCCGGGCAGCCGGTGGCCCCGCACCGAGGAGATGGGGACCGGGCAGCCGTTGCCGAGGACCGCGGCCAGCACCTCGCCGGCCTGCGCGGCGACACCGCCGCCGGCGACGACGATGGAACGCGGACGCCCCTCGGAGGCGAGCCGGTGCAGGCCGGCCTCGACGGCCGCCGTGTGCGCCGCGCGCACCTGCGCGGCGGCCGAGGCGAACTGGCGCAGCAGGCCACCGGGATCCAGTCCGGGGTCCTCGGCGAGCGCGTCGAGACGGTACTCGTCGAATTCCGTTGGCACGTGACCTCCCTGTGCGCCCGGCGGCCCCGCCACCGAGGGGCGGGGACACGCGCTAACCGATGCGGCGCGCCTCGTCGACGAGCAGCACCGGAATCCCGTCCCGGATGGGGTAGGCCAGTCCGCTCTCGTCGCAGACGAGCTCACCGGCCTCCTCGTCGAGACGCAGCGGGGCCTTGCTTTCCGGACAGGCCAGGATCTCCAGCAGCCAGTCGTCGATTTTCGCGGTCATCTCGTGGTTCTTCCTTGGGTTCTGTGGCGTTGTGGATCAGGCCCGGACGATGGCGAGCACGTCGTCGCGCAGCTTCGCCATGGTCGCGGAGTCGGGGGCCTCGACGTTGAGTCGCAGCAGCGGCTCGGTGTTGGAGGCGCGCAGGTTGAACCAGCTTCCGTCGGCGAAGGACACCGTGAGCCCGTCGAGGTGGTCGACGGTGACGTCGTCGCGGCCCGCGTAGGCGGCCTCGACGGCGGCGGAGCGGCCGGCCTGGTCGGCGACCTCGGAGTTGATCTCGCCCGAGGCGGCGTACCGGGCGTACTCGGCGGTGATCTCCGACAGCGGCCGCTCCTGACCGCCCAGCACGCCGAGCACGTGCATGGCGGCGAGCATGCCGGTGTCGGCCCGCCAGAAGTCCCGGAAGTAGTAGTGGGCGGAGTGTTCGCCGCCGAAGATCGCCCCGGTCTCGGCCATGGTGGCCTTGATGAAGGAGTGGCCGACCCGGGTGCGCACCGGGTTCCCGCCGTGCTCGCGGACGATCTCGGGAACCGCCGAGGAGGTGATGAGGTTGTGGATGATGGTCGCGCCGGGCTCCTTGGCGAGCTCCTGCACCGAGACCAGCGCGGTGATCGCCGAGGGCGACACCGGCTCGCCCCGCTCGTCCACGACGAAGCAGCGGTCGGCGTCGCCGTCGAAGGCCAGGCCGATGTCGGCCCCGGTCTCGCGGACCCGGGCCTGGAGGTCGACGATGTTGTCCGGGTCCATGGGGTTGGCGGGGTGGTTGGGGAAGGTCCCGTCCAACTCGAAGTACATCGGCACGATGTCCAACGGGAGCGGGTCGAGGACCTGGTCGCCCAGGACGGCGGGAACGGTGTAGCCGCCCATGCCGTTGCCCGCGTCCACGACGACCTTGAGCGGGCGGATGCCCGAAAGGTCCACCAGGGAACGCAGGTGCGCGGCGTAGTCGGCGAGCAGATCGCGCTCGGTGATGGTCCCCGCGGGGCCGTCGTGGGCCGGAACCCCTTCCTCGGCGAGCCAGCGGATCTCGTCGAGACCGGTGTCGGAGCTGATCGGCGCGGCCCCGGCACGGCACATCTTGATGCCGTTGTACTGGGCCGGGTTGTGGCTGGCGGTGAACATCGCGCCGGGGAGGTCCAGTCGGCCGGAGGCGAAGTAGAGCAGGTCGGTGGAGGCCAACCCGGCCATGACGACGTCGGCGCCCTGGCTCGCGGCGCCCTCGGCGAAGGCCCGGGCGAGTTCGGGGGAGGAGGGACGCATGTCGTGCGCGACGACGATGCCGTCCGCCTCGACGACCCGGGCGAAGGCGGCGCCGATGGCACGGGCGATGCCCGCGTCCAACGTGTCGGGAATCACACCACGAACGTCGTAGGCTTTGAAGATCTGACCGAGGTCACCCACAGCTTCTCCGGATAAGAGTGTCGATGTGCCGCCGAGCCCGCGGACCGGTGGACCCACGGGATACCAACGTACAAGACGGCGGCCCCGGTCGTACGGGGCCCGATCGGGCCCTTCCCGCTCGTTTGTCCGGCAAACGCGCTGGAAGACCCCTTCAGGCGTCTTGTGGGGGACGGTCGGGGCGACCGGGACGCCCCGAGGGGTGGCCCGGCGCGGGGGGCTCGGACTTGACGACGCGCAGGTGGCCGCGGCGGTGGGTCTCGACGCCCTGCCCGACCGGTTCGCTGGCCTGAGGGGGGCGCGCCGCCTCGCGGACGGCGTTGGCCAGCGCCTCCAGGTCGTCGCTCCCGGGTCCGCCGGTGGTGTCGGCGGGAAGCCGCACCACCTCCCACCCGCGCGGCGCGGTGAGGCGGTCGGCGTGCATCGCGCACAGGTCGTAGCAGTGGGGTTCGACGTAGGCGGCGAGCGGGCCGAGCACCGCGGTGGAGTCGGCGTAGACATAGGTGAGCGTGAAGACTGCTGGCTGCCTGCACGCGGTGCGTGAGCAGCGTCGTACAACGCTCACGGGCAAAGACGGTATCCGTTTCGGGGCCCGCACGCCAGCATCGCGCCCCCCGCTCGTGTCTTCGCGACGTGGCGGATCGGACACCGCCGAAACCCCCAGGGGCTGCGCTCGGGGGTGGTGATGGCTTAGGCTCGATATGTGCGACGAGTGCACCTTCACCGGCCTCAAGCCAACCGAGTACGACGTAGAGACCGCCACGGCCGCGGGATCCGCGGTCCACTGACGCCTCCTGAGCTCCCCATCACCCGCAGCCGCGCCCAGCTCTTCGACGACCTGGTGCTCGACGCCGTCGAACGCCTGGAACGGGTCTGGGCTCGCGAACTCGCGAATGTGGAGTTCCTGGTCGAAGACGTCCCGCAGGTCCCACGCGGCGTCACCGCGGACGACGGCATCCCCTTCTCCCGTCTGGAGGCATCCAGGACGGGCCAGGCCCGGATCATCGTCTACCGGCGCCCTGTGGAGATCCGCACCAAGGATCCCGAGGAGATGGCGCTGCTGGTCTACGACACGGTCGTCGAGGAGGTCGCCAACCTGCTCGGACTGGAGCCGGAGACCGTCGACCCCGAGGCCTGACGCGCGAATCCGTCCCGGGAGCGGGCCGCCCGCTCCCGGATCGTCCTGGGCGGGTCCGCCCGCCATTCCCTCCGGGGCGGGGTGTCACACGATCGGGACATCCCATGTGGCGCGCCTCCGTTAGAAGAGGCGGACAGCCGGAAACGACAAAAAGGGCGTGCGCCCCAGGTGCCGAACACCCAGGACACACGCCAGAAGCCCCCGTTGGGCTACAGAGCGTCAGCCAGGAAATCGAAATCCTGACCGGCCGCTTTCTTCAGCCGACGCCGTTCGCGTTCGGAGAGTCCCCCCCAGATGCCGAAGCGTTCATCGTGCTCCAGCGCGTATTCCAGGCACTCCGCCCGCACCTCACACGAGTGGCAGACCTTCTTCGCTTCTCGTGTCGAGCCGCCCTTCTCGGGGAAGAACGCCTCGGGATCGGTCTGCGCGCACAGGGCGCGTTCCTGCCAGCCCAGATCTTCGTCTGCGCCGTGCGCCAGCGGGATAACCTCGCTCACGCGCACCTCCTATTGCCCCCCTAGATGTACCCTCCCTTTCGACCCCCGGGAGGGTGGAAACACACCTTGAAATTACACGCGCGTGTCTCGCTATACGTCAAGCACGCGACGTGGTAATCCCCTGAATATCACGTGACAAACGGCGACTCACCGTTGAACCGCGATCCCTCAGCGGATTACCACGTCAATTCGCGGTGCGCGGGGCGCGGAGGGATCAGCGCCGGTCGTCGTCGCGGTACCAGCCCTGCTGGCGGTCCTCGCCCTCGGTGCTGGAACGCCGCTGCTCCGAGGAGTAGTTCTCGCCGTAGGGACTGGTCGTCTCGTGCGGGTTGGCCGTGTAGCCCCCTGTTCCGTACTGCCCGCTGTAGCCCGGCTCAACCCTCATCGTCGACTCGCTGTCGCTCTGATCCTGCTGAGGGGTCTCAGCGGCCGGGGTCTGCTGGTACCAGCCGTACTGGATGGCGTCCTGCGCCGCCTGCTCGCCGCCCTGCGCCGGGTCGTTGCCCGGAGTCACCGGCGGCTGGATCATCGTCGCCTCGGCGTCCGAGGGGTAGCCCGGCTGCTGCCCGCTGTAGGAGTGCTGCTCACCGCCGGCGTGGGCCTGGCCGGACTCGTACTCCGAGGCCCCGTAGGACTGCTGTCCGCCGGTGCCGTAGGGCGCCGCGGGCTGCTGGCCGTAGGACCCGTAGCCGCTCTGCGCGCCGCTGTCGGTGTAGCCGGGCTGGGCCGCGTAGGGCGGCTGTTCGGCCTGCGCGTAGGACTGCTGACCGTAGGCGTTCCCCTGCTGGTGCGCCCCCTGCTGCCACTCCTGGCCGTAGGACTGCTGCTGGTAGTCCCCGTAGCCCTGCTGGGCGTTCCACTCCCGGGCGGAGTCCTGTCCCCCGGTCGAGGAGTACCCCGCCTGTCCCTGGTAGGCCGACTGGTCGTAGGAGGCCGAGGGGTCGGGCTGGGCCTGGTAGGCCGGCTGTCCCCCGCTGGGCTGGGCGTACCCCTCGCCCTGGGGCTGCGGCCAACCGGTCTGCGCCGGCTCACCGTAGGTGTGGCCGTAGGCCGCGTGCGCGCCGGCCTGCGGGAATCCGGTGCCGGTCTGCGCCGCGGGGTCGGCCGGCGGCGCGAACGACTGCTGGGCACCCGTGTGCGGGGCGAACGGCTGCTGCTGGCCGTAGGGGCCGACCGACGCGGAGCTGCGCGGCACCAACGTGCGGTCACCGAAGACCTTGAGCAGGACGAAGGCGGCGACCCCGAGGATGGCCAGGTGGGCCAGTGTGACGAAGAAGTCGCTGAAGCTGATCGCCATGCTGTAGCCCGCGGAGGCGACGAAACTCATGATCAGGGTGATGAGCCCCACCAGAAGGCCCAGCCCCGCCATGATCAGGGAGGCCAACACGACGGGGAACGCCCGTGAACGTCCGGACGGGAGAACGGCGAGCGCCACCGCGGCGAGGAGCAGGGCGACGGTCACCGGACCGAAGAACAGCTCCCCCCTGGCGACGAAGTTGGCGGGGATCGATGAAGGGCCGTACTCACTGGCGTGCGCCCCGAACAGGTAGATGAGGCCGCCGAGCATCCGCACCCCTACGGCGCCGAGCAGCGCCCAGGCGGCGGGCTCCCGCAACCGTTGGATGGCTTCGTTGTTCAAGAGAGGTTCCCCTCTGCTGCTTCGCTGTCGCGTCGGTGGCAGCTTTGCATATCGACACGTTGTGCAAGGAATTCGATTGGAACGCGGGATGGTCCCCGGCATCGCCGCGCGTCACCGACGGCGGGAGCACGGTTTCGGCCACCATGCCGGAAGCGTGCGGGGACCGGGCCGGCGGTGATCGGTGTCCCCCACCGCTGCGGCGCCTCCGACCCACGCCGCCGGCTCCCCCCAGGGACACGGCGCGTCCATGATCCCACCCTGCCAGACTTGATCCCATGCGGATAGTCGTGCTGGCTGGTGGTATCGGAGGGGCGCGGTTCCTGCGCGGCCTGAAATCTGTGCTCGGGTCCGGGGAGGGGACCGACGGGAGCGATCCGGAGATCACCGTCATCGGCAACACCGGTGACGACATCACCCTTTTCGGCCTCAAGATCTGTCCGGATCTGGACACCGTGATGTACACGCTCGGGGGCGGAATCAACGAGGAACAGGGGTGGGGACGCGCGGAGGAGACGTTCAGCGTCCGTTCTGAGCTGGCCGCTTACGGAATGCAGCCGCAATGGTTCGGTCTGGGAGACCGTGACGTCGCCACCCACATCGTGCGGACCCAAATGTTGTCCGCCGGCTACCCGCTCTCGGCGGTCACCGAGGCGCTGTGCGACCGTTGGCGGCCCGGCGTCCGGTTGATCCCGATGACCGACGAGCGGGTCGAGACCCACGTGGTGGTCTGCGACGACGAGGGACGCCGGGCCATCCACTTCCAGGAGTGGTGGGTGCGCCACCGGGCCGCCCTGCCCGCCGAGGCGATCCTGCCCGTCGGGGTCGAGAAGGCGACGCCGGCCCCGGGCGTGCTGGAGGCCATCGAGGCGGCCGACTTCGTCCTCTTCCCCCCGTCCAACCCGGTGGTCAGTGTCGGCACGATCCTGGCCGTCCCCGGCATCCGCGACGCGGTCGCCGCCAAGACCGTGGTCGGGGTCTCCCCGATCATCGGCGACGCGCCGGTGCGGGGCATGGCCGACGCCTGCCTGAGCGCGATCGGGGTGGAGACGAGCGCGCGCGCCGTCGCCGAGCACTACGGCGCCGAGCTGCTCGACGGCTGGCTGGTGGACGACGCCGACGCGGGCACCCGGGTCGAAGGCATCGACGTGCGTTCCCGTCCGCTGTACATGAGCGATCCCGCCGCGACCGAGGCGATCGCGCGGGCCGCCGTCGACCTGGCACTCGAACTCAAGGAGCGCGCATGACCACCTCGATCTCCGTCCACGGTGTGACCGGCCTGCCCGAGATCGGGGCCGGGGACGACCTCGCCGCGTTGATCGCCGACGCGGTCGACCTCCACGAGGGGGACGTCGTGGTCGTCACGTCCAAGGTCGTCAGCAAGGCCGAGGGCCGGCTGCGCCACATGGACCGCGACGAGGCGATCGACGCCGAGACCGTGCGCGTGGTGGCGCGGCGCGGGCGCACCCGGATCGTGCAGAACCGGCAGGGCTTCGTGATGGCGGCCGCCGGTGTCGACTCCTCCAACGTGCCCCCGGGGACCGTGCTGCTGCTGCCCGAGGACCCCGACGCCTCGGCGCGCGCTCTACGGGCCGGACTGCGCGCGCGGTCGGGGGTGAACCTCGCCGTCATCGTCAGCGACACCTTCGGTCGCCCCTGGCGCAACGGGCAGACCGACATCGCGCTCGGTGCGGCCGGGATCGATGTCCTGGAGGACCTGCGCGGACACACCGACTCCCACGGCAACGTATTGGAGGTGACGGTCAGCGCCGTCGCCGACGAGATCGCGGCGGCGGGCGAGCTGGTCAAGGGCAAGACGGCCGGTGTGCCCGTGGCCGTCGTCCGCGGGCTCGGCCACCTGGTGACCGCGGAGGACGGGGCCGGCGCGCGGGCGTTGATCCGTCCCGCCGACGCCGACCTGTTCCGTTACGGTTCGCGTGACGTGGTGGCCGCCCGGCGAACGGTGCGCGAGTTCACCGGGGAACCGGTCGATCCGCAGGCCGTGCGGCGCGCGGTGGCCGCGGCCCTCACCGCCCCCGCCCCCCATCACACGACCCCGTGGCGGTTCGTCCTGGTGGAGTCCGCCCGGACGCGCAAGCGGCTGCTCGACGCGATGTTGGAAGCCTGGGTGGCCGACCTGCGCGGTGACGGCTTCGACGAGAAGGCCGTGGCCCGGCGTACGCGCCGGGGTGACGTGCTGCGCAAGGCCCCCTATCTGATCGTCCCGTGCCTGGTGGCCGATGGCGCGCACGCCTATCCGGACGAGCGCCGGGCCGGCGCGGAGCGTTCGATGTTCCTGGTCGCGATGGGCGCGGGGGTGCAGAACCTGCTCGTGGGGCTGACGATGGAGGGCCTGGGCTCGGCCTGGGTCTCGTCCACGCTGTTCTGTCCCGACGTGGTGCGCGAGGTGCTGGAACTGCCGCGGGAGTGGCAGCCGATGGGGGCGGTGGCGGTCGGGCACGCCGCCGCGGCGCCGAAGGAACGCCCTCCCCGGGATCCGGCGGCGTTCATCGAGGTGCGCTGAGGTCTTCGTTCGGCGCGGGGGCGGGGTGGGCCGGTGCCGGCCCACCCCGCCCCCGCTTTTATCGAAAAGAATCTTTCCGGTTTATTGACCGCCGCGAACCGATCTCTTAACTTTGTTTCCAATTAAATAGGCGACCGGTCGGCGACACCCCGCACAGCAGAAACCGGACGGGCCGAGCAGGGCACCCCGCCCCGCCGACGCCCGCCCGGGCCGCCCCGTCGTATCTCCCCCAGCGTCAGGAGCCTCCGTGAACCTCAGACCACTACGCTCCGTAATGGCGGCGATCGCCTCCGCTCTCATCACCGTCGGCGGCATCACCCTCGCCGCCACCTCCGCGCACGCAGAGGACCCGCCCGCCCCCGAGCCCGCCACGACCTCGGCCTCCGGCCAGTGGCTCACCGGTTACTGGCACAACTTCAACAACGGCTCCACCGTGCTACGCCTCAACCAGGTTCCCGACGCCTACAACCTCGTCGCGGTCGCCTTCGCCGACAACCTCGCCGGCACCCCCGGCGGCATCACGTTCAACCTCGCCTCCTCCGAACTCGGCGGCTACACCGAACAGCAGTTCAAGAACGACATCGCCGCCATCCAGGCCCAGGGCCGCAAGGTGATCATCTCGGTGGGCGGTGAGCGCGGGCACGTCAGCGTCGCCAACGCCACCGAGGCCGCCAACTTCGCCCGAACCACCTACGACCTCATGGTCGAGTACGGGTTCGACGGTGTGGACATCGACCTTGAGCACGGCATCAACGCGCAGTACATGGAACAGGCGCTACGCGACCTGGCCGGTCGGGCCGGATCCGACCTCATCATCACGATGGCCCCCCAGACCATCGACTTCCAGGCGACGACGATGCCCTACTACCAGCTCGCCCGCAACATCTCCGACATCCTCACCATCGTCAACATGCAGTACTACAACTCGGGTTCGATGCTCGGCTGCGACCAGCGGGTCTACAGCCAGGGCACCCCGGACTTCGTCGCCGCCCTGGCCTGCATCCAACTCGAAATGGGGCTGCGTCCCGACCAGGTCGGCCTGGGCGTCCCGGCCGTCCGTTCCGCCGCCGGCGGCGGCTACATGCCCCCCTCCGACGTCATCCGCGCCCTGGACTGCCTGGAGACGCGGACCAGCTGCGGTTCCTTCACCCCCTCCCGGGCCTATGGCCCCATCGGGGGGATCATGACGTGGTCGATCAACTGGGACGCCACCAACAACTACGCCTTCGCCAACACGATCGGTGCCCGGCTGGGCAGCGGTGGCGGAACCACGCCCACCCCCACCCCCGAGCCGACGCCCGAACCCACCCCGGGCGACTGCGCCGCCCCGGCCTGGAGCGCCAGCGCCGTCTACACCGGCGGTGACCAGGTGACCTACAACGGCCGCCTCTACCAGGCGCGCTGGTGGACCCAGGGCGAGACGCCCTCCTCCGCCGCCTGGGGCGTGTGGCAGGACCTCGGTCCCTGCTGACCCGTCCCCTCCCCGTGGCCGTCCCCGACCTGGGGGCGGCCACGGTCGTGTGGTGTCGCCCCGCCGCTCCACCCCGTGCGTGCCACAGTGAGAGGCGACGACACGGAGGGGGCACACGTGACCGACGACGCCTACATCCTGGCCGGGCTCATCATCGTGCTGACCGTCCTCGCGGGACGGCTGGTCGCCCCCCTGCTGCGGCTACCGGACGCGGTCGTCCTGGTGGCGCTGGGTTTCGCGGTGAGTTTCCTGCCCGGTATGCGCGAGGTCCACATCTCGCCCGAGGTCGTGCTGCTGGTCTTCCTCCCCCCGCTGATCTACAACGCGGCGTTCTTCTCCTCCCCCCGTGAAATGCGCGCCGAGGCCCGGCCGATCATCGCCCTCGCGGTCGGCGCGACCCTGGTCACCGCGCTGGCGGTGGCCGCGGCCACCTACTACACGCTGCCCGCGACCGGTTGGCCCGCGGCGATCGCGCTCGGCGCGGCCGTCGCGCCCACCGACGCGGTCGCCGCCTCCTCCGTGCTCAAGCGGGTCGGCGCGCCACGACGGGTGGTCACCGTGCTGGAGGGCGAGAGCCTCATCAACGACGGTGTGGCGCTGACGTTGTTCGGCCTCGCGGTGACTGCCATGACCACCCACCTCACCCCCGCCGACGGCCTGCTGGAGCTGGTGCGCGTCGTCCTCGGCGGCGTCGCCTACGGGCTGGTCGTGGCGCTCGTCGTCACCCGGGCGCGCCGGCGGATGGACGACGACAACGTCCAACTCGTCGTCTCGCTGGTGACCCCGTTCGTCGCCTACGTCCCGGCCGAGCTGGTGGGCTTCTCCGGCGTGCTGGCCGCCGTGACCGCGGGCTTCTACCTGGGCACCCGCGGCGAGGGCATCCTGCCCCCACGTGTCCGGGTGACCGGGCGGACCGTGTGGCAGGGGCTCGTCATGCTGCTGGAGTCGGTGCTGTTCGTCCTGCTCGGGCTGCAACTGCACGAGGTGATCGCCCACGTCGCCGGACTGCCGCCGGCCGAGCTGGTGACCACCTCGCTGGCGGTCATCGTCGCCGCGGTGGTGGTCCGTCTCCTGTGGGAGGTGTTCGTCCCGCCGGTGATGCGCCGGCTGCCGGGCGGACTCCGGCTCGACCCCGGCCCGCTGCCCCACCGGCTCGTCGTCGGCTGGAGCGGGATGCGCGGCGCGATCTCGCTGGCCATCGCCCTGTCGCTGCCGCTGACCGTCGGCGGGGCCCCCTTCACCGACCGCAACCTGCTGATCTTCCTGGCCGCCGTGGTCGTGCTGGCCACCCTGGTCGGCCAGGGGACGACCCTGCCGCTCCTGCTCCGCCGGCTCGGTGTGACGGCCGAGGACCGGGTACGGCACGAGATCGCCCTGGCCGAGGCCGCCATGGGGCGCGCGGCACTGGCCCGCATCGACGACCTGCTCGCCGACGAGCAGGTCGACGAGCGGACCGCCGAGACCTACCGGCGGGTGCACGAGCTGCGCGTGGCCCACTCCGAGGCCCTGGTGGACACTGACGGCCGCGACCACGGCGCGCGACGCGACCTCAAGGACACGGTGTTCCTGCGACACGAGATCATCCGGGCCCAGCGGGCGGCACTGGGCCGCCTGTACCGCAGGGGCGGGATCGGTCACGAGGTGTTCCAGTCCCTGCGGCACGAGCTCGACGTCCAAGAGCCGCACCGGCCGGAGCCCTGACCTCCGGCCGGCGACCGGACCTCAGGCCAGGGGGAGCCGGGTGCGGCGCAGGCTCTCGGCGACACCGTCATGCGCCTCGGCGACCGCGCGACGCTCCGGCGCCACCTCCCCGTACAGCGTCGTCCGCTGGCGCAACGGCCGCCCCGTCGGCTCGACCAGCGCCCGGATGTCGCTGATCGTCTTGAACGAGCCGTTGTCGGAACCGGCCATGCGGCTGATCGTCTCCTCCATCAGCGTCCCGCCGACGTCGTTGACGCCTCCCGCGAGCAGCAGACGGCAGGTGTCCTCGGCCAGCTTGACCCAGGAGCACTGGATGTTGTCGATGTGACCGTGCAGCAGCAGCCGCGCCAGCGCGTGCACCGCGCGGTTCTCGCGCACCGTCGGCCCGGTCCGGGCCAGGCCCGCCAGGTAGATCGGCGCGTTGGTGTGCACGAACGGCAGGAGCACGAACTCCGTGAAACCGGGGCGGCCGTTGCGTTCGACCGCCCGCTGCTGGAGCGAGCGGATCAGCTTGATGTGGGCCACCCAGTGCCGCGGGGAGTCCACGTGCCCGTACATCATCGTCGAGGTCGTCGGAATCCCCAGGTCGTGGGCGGTGCTGATGACCTCGACCCATTGGGCCGCCGGCAGCTTGCCCTTGGTCAGCACCCATCGGACCTCGTCGTCGAGGATCTCGGCCGCCGTCCCGGGGATCGAGTCCAGCCCGGCCTCGCGCGCCCTGACCAGCCACTCGCGGACCGGGAGGTCGGTGCGGGCCGCTCCGTTGACCACCTCCATGGGGCTGAAGGCGTGGACGTGCATCCGCGGAACACGTTCCTTGACCGCCCGGGCGATGTCGAAGTACGCCTCGCCCGGCAGGTCCGGGTGGATTCCCCCCTGCATGCACACCTCGGTGGCGCCGGCCTCCCACGCCTCGGCGGCGCGGTCGGCGACCTGGGCCACCGACAGGGTGTAGGCGTCGGCGTCGGTGCGGCGCTGGGCGAACGCGCAGAACCGGCAACCGGTGTAGCAGACGTTGGTGAAGTTGATGTTGCGGGTGACCACGAAGGTCACGTCGTCGCCCACCGCGTCGCGGCGCACGGCGTCGGCGAGCCGCGCCAGTTCCTCCAGCTCCGGACCGTCGGCGTGCAGCAGGGCGAGCGCCTGGTCGTCGTCGAGGCCGGCGGGATCCCGTTCGGCCGCGGCCAGCGCCGCGCGCACCTCGGGGTCGAAGCGCCGCGGCGCCGCGGCACCGGAGAGCTCGGCCCGCTCGCGCAGCAGCGACCAGTCGCCGTAGACCTCGTCGAAGTCGCCGCGGCGGTCGTCGGTCCGCCCCTCGGCGTCGATGCCGACGTGCAGGTCGGTACGGCCCGACCCGCCCAGCGCGGCCTCGGGCGCCTGCCAGGGCCGGCCCTGCACGGTGACGTCCTCGCGGGCCAGCCCGGTGGCCGGATCCGCGAGGGCGGTGACGTGCGGGACCAGCCTCGGATCCAACCAGGGTTCGCCGCGCAGCACGTACTCCGGGTAGATCGTGAGGCGCTCGCGCAGCGCGAACCCCGAGCGCGCGGTCTGCGCGGCCAGCTCCTCGATCTGCGGCCAGGGGCGTTCCGGGTTGACGTGGTCGGGCGTCAGCGGGGAGACGCCGCCCCAGTCGTCGATGCCGGCGCGCAGCATCAGCGCGTATTCGTCGCCGATGAGGTTGGGCGGCGCCTGCACCCGCGCCGTGGGCCCCATCACCAGCCGGGTCACCGCGATCGTGGCGGCCAGCTCGGCGAGTTCGGCGTCGGGGCGGTGCATCATCGCCGTGTCGGGCTTGGCGCGGAAGTTCTGCACGATGACTTCCTGGATGCCTCCGTACTCCCGGGCGACCGCGCGCATCGCGAAGATCGACTCGGCCCGTTCGGCGACGGTTTCGCCGATGCCGATGAGGATGCCCGTGGTGAAGGGCACGTTGCTCCGCCCGGCGTCCTCCAGCACCCGCAGGCGGACCGCAGGGTCCTTGTCGGGGCTGCCGTAGTGGGGGCCGCCCCGTTCGGTGAACAGCCGCCGCGACGTCGTCTCCAGCATCATCCCCATGGAGGGCGCGACCGGCTTGAGCCGCTGGAGGTCGGACCAGCCCAGCACCCCCGGGTTGAGGTGGGGCAGCAGGCCGGTCTCCTCCAGGACCAGGATCGCCATGGCGCGGACGTAGGAGAGGGTGTCGTCATACCCCTGCTCGTCCAACCAGCGCCGGGCCTGCTCCCAACGGTCCTCGGGCCGGTCGCCCAGCGTGAACAGGGCCTCCTTGCATCCCATCTCGGCGCCCTTGCGGGCGATGTCCAGCACCTCGTCGGGGGTGAGGTAGGGGGCCGGGAGCCGGCCCGGGACGGTCGCGAAGGTGCAGTAGTGGCAGCGGTCACGGCACAACCGGGTCAGCGGGATGAAGACCTTGCGACTGTAGGTGACGACACCAGGACGTCCGGCCGCTTCCAGGCCCGCGTCACGCACCCGGCCGGCGTACTCCAGCAGCGCCTCCAGCTGCTCGCCGCGCGCGTGCAACAGGACCTCGGCCTCGCCGACGTCCAGCGTCTTGCCGTCACGGGCGCGGGCCAGGGCCCGCCGTAGCGCCGAGGGGGACGGGGCCTTCTCGGTGTTCTGGTTCGTAGCACCACTCATAGGCGGCACGATACGCGCAGGTAGCCCTGCCCGGGGTCACCGCCCGTGGCAGGGCCGCCTGTCGGTCGGTCCGCGGCGGGGTCAGGCCGCCGTACGGGCGCGCTTGGCCGCGATCCGCTCGTCCAGGAAGGACTCCCAGCGCTCGGTGACCAGGGACAGGTCGTAACGGGCGGCCGACTTCAGCGCCTCCTCGCCCATCCGCTTGCGCTCCTCCCGGTCGCGGACCAGCCGCAGCAGCGACTGGGCGAGGGCGTCCACGTCCTGGTGCGGCACCAGCAGACCGTCACGCTCATGGGTGATGATCTCGCGCGGACCGTGCGGGCAGTCGAAGCTGACCGCCGGCACCCCCACCGCGAAACCCTCGATGATGGTCATGCCGAACCCCTCGGCCTTGGAGCTGACGGCCAGGATCGACGCCTTGGCGAGCTCGCCGGTCAGGTCCTTGGTGCGGCCCATGATCATCACCTGGTTGTGCAGGCCCATCTTGGCGATCTTGGACTTGAGGGCGGACTCCTTGCCCCCGCCCCCGTAGATCCGCAGCCGCCACTCGGGGTGCTCGCGGGCGACGATCGCGAAGGCGTCGATCAGCTTGGGGTACTGCTTGATCGGGGTGAGCCGGCCGGCCGCCGCGATGATGGGGTTGTCCAGCGTGGAACGCGGGTACTCGCCCGGGGGCAGCGCGTTGGGCATCGTGGTGAGCCAGCCGGGGCTGACCGGGAGGAAGTCCTCGTAGGCGCGTTTGTCGGCCTCGGTGAGCACGGTCAGACCGTCGAGGCGGGGATAGAGCCGCTGGATCGCCCGGCGCACGTCCTCCTTGTGGTTGTCGAGGTGGACGTGCTCCTGGCCGATCGTGACCAGCCGGGGCGGCGCCCACCTGGCCAACAGCATGTTGACGCCCGGCCGGGTGCCGACGACGACGTCGGCGTCCGTGGTGCGCAGGAACTTGCGCAGTTCGTGGGAGGTGCGAGCGTTGAAGGCGCCGTTCTTCTCGGCCTCGGTCTTGGCCACCGTGGGGCAGGGGCGGGACTCCCGCCAACGGTCGATCAGCCCCTGACGCGGACGGTCGGTCCACCCGGGGGTGGGGGCCAGCGCCCGGATGGGAACCCCTTCGGGCAGGTCGAAGAAGGGGGTGGTGCGGTGCTGGACGAGGCTGACGATCTCGACCTCGTGGCGGGTGGACAGACCGCCCGCGATGTTGAACACGGTGCGGATGGTGCCGCCCATGCCGTACCCGTTGGCGATGATCAGGGCGATCTTCATCAGCGGTCTCCTTCCGAGGCCGTGCCGCCGTCCTTGGCCAGCAGGGAGAGGCCGTCGTAGATCGTGTAGTAGGGGCGGATCGCCACCTTGCGCTCCCCCTTGTCGAGCAGGGTCCGGGGAAACCTCACCCGGTTCTTCTTGCCGACCACGTCGTCGGCGTGCGAGGCCAGGCGCAGCTCGGCGTCCAGGGCGGGGACGGCCAGCCACAGATCCCACTCGTTGTGCTTGCGCGCGAAGTCGTGCGCCTCGACCAGGGGCTCCAGCGCCATCCGGACGTCGAAGGCCGCACCCTCCACCTCGGTGGGGATCTCGCTCACCCCCGACAGGCCCCGTTGCCGGGCGACCAGCCGGGCCTCGTGGCGTCCCTCGCCCAGCGCGGCGTAGGCGAGCACGCCGGCCAGGCGCACCTCGGTCGCCTCGACGTCGACCCACTGGACTTCGGCGTGCGGCTTCACCGCCGCGGCGCGCACCCGAAGCCGCCCGTCGGGAGATCGAAGGACCCGCAGGTCGCGCTCGCGCGGACGGGCGATGTAGGCCTCGCGCTCGGCGAGGCTGAACCCGGGATCGGAGGTCCGCACCGGGACCTCGGCGCCGTCCGGATCGATCCACAGCACCTCCCAGGTGCCGTCGCGCAGCTCGATCCCGCCCAGGTCGGCGCGGATCCGGCCGTTGTCGACCGGCAGTTCCCCGACCTCGACGGTCTCGGGCTCCTCCCCCAGCAGACGCAGCGCCAGGCGCGCGCGGCTGATGTCCGAAGGACGCCCGTCCGCCGCGCGAAGACGCAAGTCGAGCACGTCCTCCGGGTCGATCCGGTTCACCACTGTTTGCACTGTTCCCCCATGCCATGCCCATGGGCGCGCAGCGGACCGCGGTGTCACGGCCGGGCGCACCAAGGCGTCAAGTGGACTGGGCCGTGAGCGGGACGGTCCTCGAAAGGTCAGGGGCGGGCGTCGTCCCATTCGTCGGAACGGCCACGGTTCCCCTGGTGAGCACGCACCATACGACCACCCGGTTAAAGGGTAGTTAAGAAAAGGCGTCCCGTCACTCCAGGCGACGGGTACGACACCCCACCGCGCTCCCCTCCCGGACGCGTCCGGCGCGACTCGCCCGCGGCGCGCCGCAGACCGATCTTCGAGGTCAACGTTTGCGGGCGCGCACCAGCACGATACTGCCCCGCGTGTCGGGGGCGCGGCGGTCCCCCAGCGCGACCAGGGGGATGAGCGGCGCCGCGACGTTGAACCCGAACCGGCCACCTCGGGCCGACAGGGTCAGATACCCCCGCTCGGCGAGGGCGCCGCGGAACTGGTAGGTGTGTTCGCGCACGTCCAGGCCGCACTCGTCCAGGATGCGGGCGAGGCTGTCGTGGGTGTAGGTGCGCTGCACGTGGTAGCGCCGGCGGTGCGCCTCGAACAGCCCGGGCCACCGGTCACGGCGGGACAGGCAGTCGGCCGACATCACCAGCTCGCCGCCGGGCCGCAGCACCCTCGCCATCTCGCGCAACGCGGCCGGGCCGTCGTCGAAGTGCTCGATGGCGCAGATGGACATCACCTTGTCCACCGACTCGTCGCGCATCGGCAGCCGCAGCGCGTCCCCCTCGACGAGCGCGGGGGCCGATCGCAGCCGCCGGCCCCGCAGCATCTTGTGGCGGGCGAGGTCGAGGGACACGGCCCGGGCCCCGCGCCGCCGCGCCTGGGCCGCCCAGTAGCCGTCCCCTCCGGCCACGTCGAGCACGACCTGGCCCCGCAGGTCGCGACCGAGCCAGCGCAGCAGGGTCCCGGCCTCGCGGTAACGGCAGACGTGGATCTGGTGACCGGCGAAGGCCACGACATCAGGCAGGCGCACGGGACTCACTCTAGATCCCCCGGGCGATCGCCCCGGCCACGGCGCGAACGCCGCCGTGGGACGGGCTGGCGGCGGCGTGGGGAGCCGGACGGCCCTAGTCTGGCGTGGTGTTCAGCCGTCTGCGCGCCGACCGCAGGATCCGCGCCGCGATCGTCCTGGTCGTCCTGTGCTGCGCCGGTTACACGCTGTACGACCGCTGGGACCAGGCGCGCGCGGCGCTGGCCGTGCTCTCCCCGTGGGTGGTCGCCGGGTCGCTGGCGGCCGCGCTGGCCGGACTGGGGGCGCAGATGCTGGCCTGGCGCGCGCTGCTGGCCGATCTCGGCTCTCCACTGTCCGTGGGCGTCGCGGCGCGGGTGATGTTCGTGGGTCAGCTCGGCAAGTACCTGCCGGGGTCGGTGTGGGCCTTCGCCGCGCAGGTGGAACTCGCCCGCGACCACGAGGTGGGACGCCGGCGCGGCGCCTTCGCGACCCTGCTCGCCGTGGTGGTGACGTTGACGGTGAACCTGGTGGTGGCGGCGCTGACGCTGCCGTTCGCCGCCGAGGAGGCCGCCCGCCGCTGGTGGTGGGCGCTGGCCTGCGCCCCCCTCCTCCTCGTGGCGCTGCACCCGCGCGTGGTGACCTGGCTCCTGCGGGCCGTCCCCCGGTCGCTGCGTCGCGAGCCGGCCGCGCGGCGGGAGGAGGCGGAGCGGGTGAGCGGGGCCGGCATGGCGACCGCGGTGGGCTGGTCGCTGCTGGCCTGGCTGCCCCTGGGACTGCACGTCTGGCTGCTGGTGGACGGGGTGGGCGGCGCGGGCGTCTCGGCGTTTCCCGTGGCCACCGGCGCCTACGCGCTGGCGTGGACACTGGGGGTCGTCGTGGTCATCGCCCCGGCCGGGTTCGGGGTGCGCGAGGTCGTGCTCGTGGCCGCTTTGGCACCGGTGCTCGAACCGGGGCCCGCCCTGGTCGTGGCGGCGCTGTCACGGCTGGTGATGACGCTCACCGACCTGCTGTGGGCGGGGTTGGCCATGGCGGTGGCCCGTCCCGCCCCCCGCTGACCGGCCGCGCCGAGCCCGGTCGGCCGAGCAGCGCCGCCAGGTAACGCTCCCAGTAGGGGGCGGGTTCGACCGGCCGGACCCCCGAGCGCAACCGGGCGGGCTCGCCCGGCGCGTAGAACGCCCGCAGCGCGCGCGTCAGGTCGCCGACGTCGTCCGGGTCGCACAGCACCCCGTCCACGCCGTCGCGGACGTGGTCGGGCAGTGTCCCGGCGCGCGTGGCGATGACGGGGAGCCCGTGCTCGTGGGCCAGCCACACGTTCTGCGACGCCGTGGCCGTCCGGTAGGGCAGCACGAGGGCGTCGGCCGCGGCGAACAGGGCCGGCAGTTCCCCCACCGGGACGTAGCCCTCGCGGAACTCGACCCGGTCGGCGACCCCGAGGTCGGCGGCGAGCCGGCGCAACCCCTCCGAGCCGCCCCAGAACTCCCCCGCGACGGTCAGCGCGATGCCGGGCGGCCCCGCGGCCAGCGCCCGCAGCAGGACGTCCACCCCCTTGTAGGGCCGGACGATGCCGAGGAAGAGCAGACGGCCCCGCGCCCCGGTGTCGCCCTCCCCCGCGCCGTTCCCCCCACCACCTGTCCCGGGGAGGTGCGGCGGCAGGCCGGCCACGCGCACCTCGGCCCGCCTCCCCGCGAGATGGCGCGCCAGCCGGGCCTGTTCGGCGGAGTGGACCAGCACCGCGTCCACCCGGCGCAACAGCGCGCGGACCAGGGGGGCGTCCACACGTCCACGCTCGTGCGGCAGCACGTTGTGGCACAGCGCCACCGTCGCCGCCCTGTCGCCCACCCCGGCCAGGAGGACGAGGTAGGGCACGACCTGGACCGGTGAGAACAGGGTCACGACGACGAGGTCGGCGGCGCGCCCCGACCGCCGGCCGGTGGCCCACCAACCGTCCGGCCGGTACCAGGCGAGCCGGTGACGGGTGGCCGGATAGGGAACCCCCTCGGCCTCCTCGACCCGCTGCGCGCCCGGATACAACAGCGCCGGGTACTGGGCGTGCCAGGACTCCACGACGACCTCGTGGCCCGCGGCCGCGAGCCGGTGCGCCAGCTCCGTGGTATGGCGGGCGCCGCCTCCCTTGTAGGGGTGCGCGGGGCCGACCAGCACGATCCTCATGCGTTCCTCAGGTCCCGTTGCGCGAGCGCACGATCAGGTCGGCCAGGAGGGCCATCGAGGCGATCATCAACCCGGTCAACACCAGCATGATCGTGTTGTTGCGGATGTAGATCGGGTCGCTGACGACGTCGTAGACGCCCTTGGCCATCCCGATGCCGAGCAGCCACAGCGCGGGCGGCATCAACACCTTGAGCGGGTTGAAGTACATCACCATCCGCAGCACCTGGAGGATGTAGCGGTAGGCGTCGCGGACGAAGTGGAACTTGGAGTGGCCGGCGCGCTTGGCGTAGTCGATCGGCACGTAGTGCACACCGTGCTGGTTGGACAGGAAGGCCAGCGTGATCGTGGTGACGCAGGAGAACCCCGGCGGGAGGAGCCGCAGGTAGGGCAGTGACACCTCGCGGCGGAACGCGCGCAACCCGGAGTTGAGGTCGGGGATGCGGGTGTTGGTGAGGCGTTCGGCGATCTTGCGGATGAGCCACTTGGCGGGGATCCGCAGGAACCGGTGCGTCCCCATCTCCTGACTGCGCGCGCCGACCACCTGGTCGATGCCGGGGTCGGCGTCCAAGATCGCGACGAGTTCGGGGATGCGCTCGTTCGGATAGGTCATGTCGGCGTCGGTCCACACCACGATCTCCCCGCGGGCGCGCTGGGTGCCGATGCGCCGCACGGTGCCCGACCCCCCGTTGTGCCCGAAGGCGACGATCCGCATGTGGGGGAAGCGGGGTGCCGCCTCGCGCAGCCGCGCCAGCGTCGCGTCGGTCGAGGCGTCGTCGATCGCCAGGAGCTCATAGCCGTATCCGGCGCGGTCCATGGCCGCGCAGATCCGCTCGACCTCGGCGACCACGTGGTCCTGCTCGTTGTAGCAGGGGAGGACGATCGTGACACGGGGCGCGTCCGCGCCGGGGGGCCTGTGATGTTCTTGGGACAATTCGCTCACGGTGGGCTCCAGGATAGCGACGGGGCCGCCACCGCGGCACCGAGCGTGTTCACGGGAGGACGGCCAGCCACACGTTGCCGACGAACCGCCACGCCCCGTCCGGAGGACGCATGAGCGTGCTCATGTCCTGCTCGGTGTTGACGTTGAAGGGCTGTGTGGCCGGAACCCCGGGCGGGAGGTAGGGGACGACCTGCTCGGCCTCGCCTCCGGCGAGGACGGGGACGCGCTCCCGTTCCCGCACCTCGGCCGTGACCCGTTCGACCTCGGCGGGCGTGGGCTGTTCCAGGTGGGCGGTCGGGACCCCGCACATGCCGCGGATGAGCTGACCGAAGTTGCTCATGGTGCCGCCGTCGACCACGATGACGCTGCCGTCGTCGGGGATGTCCTCGCACAGGTCCCGCGCGGCCTGGATCGACCCGACGTCGGTCCGGTACCCCATGACGCCGGCGGCGGTGATCGTGGTGGGGACCAGCAGCGCGAACACGCCCAGCGCCGCCACCGGAGCCGTGTACCACGACGTCGTGCCCCCGGCCGGGGAGGCCCCGCGCAACCGGCGCACCGCCCAGGCGGCGAACCAGACCGCGAAGAGCACGAACGCCGGGATGACCAGCACCACCAGCCGCCGCGCGGCCCACGGGTGGTCGGGGGTGATCGCGGGGCGCAGGAGCGTGGTGACGACCGACCAGGACAGGACCATCAACGGCAGCACCCAGGCGCCCGCGCGCCGGCGCAGGATCCGGTTCAGCAGCAGCGCCACACCGGCCGTCGCCATCGCCACCGCCCCCAGGCCGACGTACCAGCCGACCCAGTACAGGCTCATCTCCTCGTAGGTGCGGTCGGGATCGATGGGCAGCCCCTCGATCTGCTGGACCTGACCGATGTAGTAGCCGGTCGCGGCGTCGCCGTGGCCGTACTCCACCCGGATGAGCGGCCGTAGCGCGAATCCCGCCATGATCAGCACCGAGACCGCGGCGACCGCCGTGGGCAGCCAGGCCGGGCGGTCCGTCCGCGGTATCCCGTGGCGCCACAGGATCGCGGTCGCGGCCGCGGTGAGCGCCACGACGCCCGCGCCGAGGGCGAGCAGCGGGTGCAACGAGTCCGACAGGTAGTCCAGGTAGGGCCGTGACAGCCCGTATCCGGCGGTGAAACCGTAGCCGAGCCCGAGGAGCAGGCCCACCAGCATCGGGACGGCCTGCCCCCGTCGGGCGACCAACAGCAGCCCGAGGAAGCCGACCACCGGGAGGATGTCGCGCAGCGCGTCGATGCGCACCACCAGCCCCAGCCCGAAGGCCAGGCCCGCGGCGAAGGCGAGCGCGTGGGGAGCCCCCGGACGGCCACGCGCGGGCACCCGCCACGCCAGCGCGTCGACGGCCAGCAGAAGTGCGCCGATGAGCAGGATCTGCGCGGCCGGTTCGCTGTAGGTGGAGCGGGAGACCCACTGCTGCGGCAGGCTGATCGCGAGCACCAGCGCGGCGAGGGGCGCCCAGCGCGCGCCGATCAGCCGCGCGGCCAGCCCCGCGAAGGACAGGATGCCCAGCGCGCCGAGGATCGGCGGGACCAGGACCATCCCCTCCACTCCGGCGATCCAGTAGCCGATGGACAGCAGGAGCGGTGTCCCGGCGAGGAACTGGGGCCAGATGACGTCGCCCACCTCGTAGTAGGCGAGGCTGTCGTAGGAGAGGGCGGGGTCGTCCCCGGCGATGAGCTCCTCGTGCTGGGGGATCGGCAGGGAGCCGTGCTGGGCGATCCAGATCGTGAACTGGGCGTAGGAGGCGGGATCGCGCCGGATGACGAGCTGTTCGGAGTGGTAGGCGAGCTGCACGACCGCGAAGGCCACGCTGACCACGAGCACCGCGACGACCGGCCACCAGGGGGCGTCCTCGATGTCGGGCAGCAGGCGCGGGACGAACAGCACCGCCGCGAGGACCGCCGGAACGCCGAGGAGGACCCCCGCCAGCGGTGTGAACGTCCCGACGAGCAGGAGCGGGAACGCGACGATCAGCCATGCCGAGAGCGCGAGGACGGGGACTGCGGTGACGCGGGCGAGGACGCGTCCGGGGGTCGTGCCCATGGGGGTAACGATGCCAGCTCTACGTGTATGCGCAACGTGAAGCGGAGTGAGGCGGGTACGGCCGGTGACGTTCGCGGGGCGTTCCCCGGTCCCGCGGCGTGGACCGGCGAGTAACATGTCGAAGTCCTCGACTCCGACCGACCCGTGAGGAAACAGCCGTGTCAGCGCGAACCCCTGTGGACCTGTGGCATTCCTCCCTGGCCGTGGACCCGGCGCGGCCGTTCGTCACCGCCTACGATGACGCGACCGGTGGTCGGGTGGAGCTGTCCCACGCGACGTTCGACAACTGGGTGGCCAAGACCGCCAACCTGATCGTCGACGGGCTCGGCGCGCAGCCGGGCGAGCGGGTCGTGCTGGCCCTTCCCGCCCACTGGCAGAGCCTGGTGTGGTTGCTCGCCTGCTGGTCCGCCGGGGTGACGGCGGTGGCCGCGGACGGCGCGGTCCTGCCGGAGGGCGAGGTCGTGGTCGCCGACGCCGACCGGTTGACGGCGGCCCTGGACTCCGGCGCGCGTGAGGTCGTGGGCGCCTCGCTGCACCCGCTCGGCCTCCCCCTCGCGCAGTGCCCTGCCGCCGTGGTCGACTACGGGGTCGAGGTCCGGGGCCACGGGGATCGCTTCGTCGCGCCGGCGCCGGTGGATCCCTCGGCGGTCGCCTTCGAGGGCGACCGTGCCTACACCGGCGCGGAGCTCGTGGAGGTGGCCGAGCGGCACGCCGTGGAATGGGGGCTGTCGGCCGCCGACAGAGTGGCGCTCGTCACTCCCCCCGCCGGCTCGCTCGGCGTTCTGGGACATGACCTGTCCCGTTTCCTGGGAGTGATCGGGGGTTCCGCGGCGCTGATTCTGACCTCTGATATCGATTCGGCTACCCTGCAAGCACGGCTTGCCATGGAGCGCGCTACGGCCATCACCGGCGCTCGGCCCGCCCCCTCCTCCCCCATGGGCGCCCTCAAGTCGTTGAACTGACGCCTATCCCTTTGGTGCGCGATGCCCAGAAACCGTTCCTCCTCGCGTAGGGCCACCAGGGCCCGCGGCGCCGTGCGCCGCAGGCTGACCTCTGGCGGCTGGGTGGCCGTGGCCACCACGGCCATGGTGATCGGCAGCAGCCTGACCGCTTACGGCGCCTACTACGACATCTACGGCAACATCAGCCAGGAGAACATCGACACCGATGCCTTCGGGGATCGCCCCACCAAGGTCGATGGCGCCGTGAACATCATGGTCATCGGCTCCGATGTGCGCACGGGCGACAACGCCAACTACGGCACGGCCGAAGGCGAACGCCCCGACACCCTCGTCATCGCCCACCTGTCGCCCGAGCGCAACGGGGCGACGCTGGTCAACCTCCCCCGCGACTCGCTCGTCGCGCTGCCGGATTGCCCCGCCACCGAGACCAAGCCCGGCCAGTCGGCCCACACCGGCATGATCGGCGAGGCGATGAACAACGGCGGCGTCCAGTGTCTGTGGAAGACGGTGGAGCAGCTCACCGGGGTGCACATCGACCACTTCGTCAGCGTCGACTTCACCGGCTTCAAGGGCATGGTCGACTCCCTCGGCGGCGTCGACATGTGCATCCCCACCGACCTCAAAGACGAGAAAGCCAAACTCGACCTCAAGGCCGGCCAGCAGACCCTCAACGGCGAACAATCCCTCGCCTACGTCCGCTCCCGCTACGCCCAAGGCGACGGCAGCGACCTCGGCCGCATCGAACGCCAACAAGAATTCATGGGCGCCATGCTGCGCAAGGTCACCAGCGGCGACATCCTCTCCAGCCCCACCACCCTCTACGACTTCCTCGGCTCCGTCACCAATTCCATCACCACCGACGACGGGTTGACCGTGGACACCATGGCCGACATCGCCATCGCCATGCGTGAGGCCGACATGAGCAACATCCGCTTCATCACGGTGCCCAACGGCCCGGCGCCGCAGGACCCGAACCGGATCGCCTGGACCGAGCCGGACGCCTCCCAGCTCTTCCAGGCCATCGCCGAGGACGCCGACCTGTCCGGTGGCGAGGAGGAGTCCTCCGGCGGTTCCGCCAAGAAGGAGGAGGAGCCCGAGGAGTCCGCTCCCGCCGTCGAGCCGTCGCAGGTGGCGGTCGAGGTCGTCAACGGCACCGGGGTGTCCGGCCTGGCCAGCGAGGTCGCCACCGCGTTGGGCGCGGAGGGCTTCCAGGTGGTCGGGACCGGCAACCCGATGGACGCCGTGCCGGAGCAGACCACGGTCTACTACGGGACCGGTCAGGAGGCCCACGCCCAGACCCTCGCCGACGCCCTGCAGACCGCCACCATCACGGAGAACCCGGCGCTCGGCACGACCGTGCAGCTCGTGCTGGCCGGCGACTGGAACGGCGTGAAGGGCGCGAGCTCCGGGGAGCTGCCCGAGTCGGCGAAGGGGACGACCGCGGAGAAGCCGGCCAACGCCTGCGGTTGATCCTCCCGCCATTCCCCCTCTTAACGACAAAGACCCCGAACCGGTACGGTTCGGGGTCTTTGTCATCAAAATACGTACAAGGATCCTCCCCGTGGGCTAGGGTCACTCATGGCTGTTACGGACAACCCCACGGGACTTTTAGGGTCATCCGAACTCCCCCGGCTCGGGTCTCCACGGCCATCCCCTCCACTGACCGTTGGGTTTCCCATGTCCAGAAAACGTTCCCCCGCCCGGGCGTCCAGACGGCGTAGCGTCGGCCGTTCCCTCACCTCTGGCGGCTGGGTGGCCGTGGCCACCACGGCCATGGTGATCGGCGGCAGCCTGACCGCTTACGGCGCCTACTACGACATCTACGGCAACATCAGCCAGGAGAACATCGACCGCGACGCGCTCGGCGACAGCCCGGCCAAGGTCGAGGGCGTGGTCAACATCATGGTCATCGGCTCCGATGTGCGCACGGGCGACAACGCCAACTACGGCACGGCCGAAGGCGAACGCCCCGACACCCTCGTCATCGCCCACCTGTCCCCTTCACGGGGAAGCGCCACACTGGTCAACCTTCCCCGCGACTCACTCGTGGACCTGCCGGATTGCCCCGCCACCGAGACCAAGCCCGGCCAGGCCGCGCATCGGGCGATGATCGGCGAGGCGATGAACAACGGCGGCGTCCAATGCCTGTGGAAGACCGTTCAGGAACTCACCGGCGTGCACATCGACCACTTCGTCAGCGTCGACTTCACCGGCTTCAAGGGCATGGTCGACTCCCTCGGCGGCGTCGACATGTGCATCCCCACCGACCTCAAAGACGAGAAAGCCAAACTCGACCTCAAGGCCGGCCAGCAGACCCTCAACGGCGAACAATCCCTCGCCTACGTCCGCTCCCGCTACGCCCAAGGCGACGGCAGCGACCTCGGCCGCATCGAACGCCAACAAGAATTCATGGGCGCCATGCTGCGCAAGGTCACCAGCGGCGACACCCTGTCCAGCCCCACCACCCTCTACGACTTCCTCGGCTCCGTCACCGAATCCATCACCACCGACGACGAGTTCACGGTGGACAGCATGGCCGACATCGCCATCACCATGCGCGAGGTCGATCTGGGCAACATCAAGTTCGTCACCGTGCCCAACGGGCAGGCCCCCGACGATCCCAACCGCATCGCCTGGCGTGAGCCGGACGCCTCCCAGCTCTTCCAGGCCATCGCGAGCGACACCGGGTTGGACACCGACGCGCCCGAGAAGGACGAGGAGGAGAAGGAAGAGGAGCCGGAACCCGCCGAAGCGGACGTCGCCCCCGCCGCTCCCGCCGAGGTCTCCGTCACGGTCCACAACGGGACCGACGTCTCCGGCCTGGCCGCCGAGATCGCCGCCACGTTGCAGGCCGAGGGGTTCGTCATCGCCGGGACCGGCAACCCCGAGGGCGCACCGCCCGAGCGGACCACGGTCTATCACGACACCGGTCTGCGATCCCACGCCCAGGCCGTCGCCGAGGCCCTGCCCGACGCCACGGTCGAAGAGCTCCCGGGGATCGGCACGACCGTGCGACTCGTCCTCGCCGGCGACCAGCACGGCCCCGGGGGCGAGGACACCGCGGCGCTGCCCTCCTCGGTCGAGGCGGTCGACGCCACCGCGAAGCAGAACGCCTGCGGATGACGGACGGGGCCGGCGACGCGCGGAACGCGTCGCCGGCCCCGGACCCGGGCTACTGCGCGGTGAGCGGCGCGAAACGGTCCAGGTCCAGTGGCCGGGGCACGGTCCCGGACACGATGAGGTCGGTCCACATCGCGCAGACCCGGCGCAGCGCGTAGTTCTCGGAGATCTCGGCCTGCGCCGCCCTGCGCGCGGCGTCGAAGCGCCCCTCCGACACGATGGCGTGGATCGCGTCGGCCATCGCCGAGGTGTCCTGGTGCACCCAGCGCTTCGAGTAGATCGTGTCGGCCCCGGGCCAGGCGAGCACCGACGGCACTCCCCCCGAGGCCGCGCACTCGGCCGGCGCCAGGTGGAAACTCTCGTCGTCACTGGTGGACAGCATGAACCCGACACGGCGCAGCCACACCGCCACGTCCGGGCCGAACGGGTCGAAGACCACGCCCTCGGAGAGCCGTTCCGAGCGCTGGATGCGCCGGTAGGTCCGCTCGTAGTAGTCCCGCTCCTCCGTGCGGTTCCAGATCCACCAGTAGTCCCAGGGCTGCTTGGTCTTGACCGCGAGGGTGTAACGCGGGTCCCTGCGGCGCAGCTCGTCGAGTACGTCCAGGCCGCGGTCCAGCCGCTTGCGTGACGGCGCGATGCCGATCATGCCCAGCGTGTACTCGGCTCCCGGCAGCTTGGGCCGGTCGAGCTGCTCGACGTCCACCCAGTTGGGCAGGACGATCACCTTGTCGGCGGGCCACCCGGCGCGTTCCCTGGTGAGGTCGGCGTAGTAGGGGCTCACGCAGATGATGGCGTCGACCTTGTCGATGTCGAGCTTGCGCGGCCACTCCGCGTACAACTCGAACCGGTGCAGGCGGACGAGCAGCCGCTGCCCGGGGCGCTTGTGCTCGGCGTAGAACAGCGCGTTGGGACCGCACCACTCGCAGATGACCACGTCGGCCCAGGCCGCCAGCTCCTTGCTGCGGTACTGGTCGTGGGCGCGCAGCGACTCCCACTCGTCCATGCGGACCTCCAGCCCGGGCAGGGAGGTCAGGTGGTCGGCCAGACGGGTGAAGAACTTCAGGTCGTGGCCCGCGACGACGACCTTCAGGGGGCGGGCCGGATCGGTTCCGGCCGGCGCCTGCGGGAAGGCCAGGTCCAGGTAGCCGCGCAGCCGCTCGGCGGCGCGCTCCAGCGTGAAGCGGGCCGACGCCTGGGCGCAGCGCCGCGCGGCGAAGCGGTAGACCTCGGGGTCGGCGGCCAGGGCGATCGCGTCGGCCGCGGAGTCGAGGTCCTCCCCCGCGTAGAGCGGGTAGTCGGCGCCGAGCAGCTCCTCGTGCATCGGCGTGCGGTTGAGCACGACCGGGAGGCCGAGCCCGCCGAGCTCCAGCACCTTCGTGGACAGCTCCAGGCTCGCGTCCATCTCCGGGTCCCGCCAGGACAGCCCGACATCGCACCCCGCGGACAGGCTCAGCGCCTCGGCCCGCGGACGCCCCCCGTGCCAGGTCACCCCGGGGGTGTCCTCCAGGGCCTTGGCCATCCGCTTGGCCCAGTCCGGGGAGTCGCGGTGGATCTTGTCGCCGATCATGTGGAGCTCGGCCGCGACGCCGCGCTGCTCCAGCGCGCTCGGCAGCTCCGTCATCTCCAGGGTGTTCCAGCGGGGCGCGAACTTGCCGGTGTAGACGAGTTTGAGGGGGGTGTGCGGCTCTCCCGCACCGGCGACCCCCTCCGGCAGGACCACGACGGGCGGGAACAGCACGCTCTTGCCGCAGGCGGCCGGGACCGCCGACTCCAGGAAGCCGCGCAGCTCCTCGGTCTGGCAGAGCAGGAAGCGCGAGGCGACGGCGATGTCGGTGAGCTCGGCGACGGCCGTGGAGGTGAGGTCGGCCACCGTCTGGGGGACGTCGGTGAGGTAGGTCCACAGCCGGCCGGCCAGCGCCTCGGTGTGCGCCGCGATGGCGGCCAGCCTGCGACCGCGCACGACGACGAGGTCGAAGCGGCGTTCGGCGTCGAGCCTGGTGATGAGGGAGACCGCCTGCTCCGGCGTGAGACCGCGCGGCCCGAGGTCGGCGAGGAGGCGCTCCTCGTAGGGGCGGCGCAGGGTCACGCCGGGCACCTCGGTGAGCGGCGCCACCAGGCGGTCCGTCTTCACCTGGGCCTTCAGCAGCAGGGTGACCTCGCACCCGGCGGCCGCCAGGGCCTGGGTCATCGACTGCGCCCAGATCGCCGAGCCGTCAATGATGTTGAGGTCGACGTCGCCGTAGACGAGTGCGCGAATGGTCACGTGTTTCCCTTCGAGAACCTGTCCGCCGGGCGCGTCCGGCGGACTGGGGTGCTTGCCTTGAGCTTGCCGTCGCGGGGCCGGCCGGCGCGCCGGCGTCCCGGGACGGCTCGCGACGTGGTCAGTCCGCGCCGCCGGAGGACCGACCGGACAGCGGCCCCAACGCGAGCAGCCGGGCGCCGTGCCGGTTCCACACCCCGGGGTGCAGGGCGCGGACGAGGAGTCCGCGGCGGGCGAGTTCCGGCTGGATCGCGCCGACGAACACGTAGTCGCGGTCGGCACCGGCCCAGTCGACCGCGTCGGCGTCGGCGGGCGTCCTCTCACCGGGCGTCCCCCAGGCCGCGGCGACGGGGCCGACCGCGTCGGCCCCCGAGCACTCGGCCGCGCACACGGCGTCGGCGAGGAACGCCGCGCCGCGCGGTTCCCGCCACAGCGCCACCCACGGGGTGTCCGCGGCCTCGGCCAGGCGCGCCCAGGCCGCGGGGGACGCGGAATCGGTGCCGACCCCGGGGACGGTGCGCACCGGAAGGCCGTGCGCCCGCAGCCGCTCCACACCGGTCAGGTGCGCGGACTCCTCGGGGACGACGACCTCGGCGGGAGGCCACTCCTGTTTGAGGGCGTCCTCCGCGAGGGCCAGCGAGGTGCCGTCGTCGGCGGGCAGCGCCAGCAGCGTGACGCGCCGTTCCCGCAGGGGCAGGTCCGACCCTCCCGAACCGGGGGCGAGTGTCACCTGACCGAAGATCTCGGCGAGCCGCACCGGCGTGGCGGCCGACAGGTACAGCCGGCGCAGCGCGAGACGCAGCTCCTCGGCCCCGAGCGGGCCGGCCTCGCGCACCTGGGCGATGCCCATGGCGATCCCCTCGGCGCCCGGGCCGCGCGGACCGGGGTCGACCACGTGCGCCCCGTCGTCGAGCCCGCCCCGCCCGGTGGGGGAGGGGGCCAGGAGCAGGACCCGCGTCCCGCAGGCCAACGCGCGCTCGGCGAGTGACGGGTCGGTGACGACCGCCGCGTCGCTCCCGCGCAGCACGTCGGGCAGCCCGCTCCAGTGCGGCTGGGCGCTGCGCAGTCCCGCGCCGGTGAGCGCCTCCAGGGCCGCGGCGGTCCGGCCGCGCTCGGGCGTCGCCGCGGGGACGTGGACGGGAACCGGGTCGCGGTCGGGCTCGACGGCGACCGGGTTGAAGCGGTGCAGGGGGACGCCGAGATCCCCCTCGTGGACGTGGTCGAACCCCAACCAGGCCAGGGCCGGCGGAGCGGGAGCGTCGGCGACCAGGATCGAGGGGACCCCGCGGGCCGCGGCCGCCTCGACGACCCAGCGCAGCGCGCGGGTGCGGTCGGAGGCGGCCGGATCGCCGGCGTGCGCCCACGCCGTACCCGGCGCGGTGGCCGACGCGGTCACCAGGACCGCGTCGACGTCGACGGAGTCGAACACGGCCTGGGCGTCGTACGGACGCAACGGCACGACCCGGATGTAGGGGTCGACCGCGGCGCGGGCCTCGGGGGAGAGCACCCCCGCGACGACGAGACGGCCGTCGAGCGGCCCGACCGTGCCGGCCAGCAGCCGCGACTCCTGGCGCTCGGCCTCGTAGGAGCGCACCGGCTGGGCGGGACGCCGTCGTCCCGCGGCCTGTCTGGTGCGCGTGCTGCCGCGCCACAGCCGGTACAGGTCACGCGGCAGCCGGACGAGACCACGGGCCGGCCGCTTCGCCGCGGCCGTCAGGGCCCGGCCCACCTGAAGCGAGGTGGACCCCTCCAGGGCCGCCAGGCGCGCTTGGGCCTCGTGGAGCTGGGCCTCCCGTTCGGTGAGCGCTCGGCGGAGTTGTTCGGTCTGGCTCTGTTCACGCCGCTTCATCGGCGGTCCTCCTGCGCGAGGTGGGGCGGGGGGCAGGCGAGGGCCGCCCCCACGGTCCGGCGGGGCGGGGCTGGGATCGGGTCCCGGTCAACCGGCATCATCCCAGTTCCCCGGCGAGCACGGCGGCGATGCGCTCGCCCGCCCGGCCGTCCCACAGCGGGGGGACCTCGGCGAGGGTGGTGCCGCCGAGCGCGTCGCCGGCGAGGATCTTGGCGACCAGGCCGGGCAGTTCCGACTCCACGACGAGGCGGTTGGTGCCGTGGGTGATGGTGATGGGCCGTTCGGTGTTGGGACGCAGCGTGAGGCAGGGAACGCCGAGGATCGTGGTCTCCTCCTGCACTCCGCCGGAGTCGGTGACGACCGCGGTGGAGCCGCGCACCAGCGTCACGAACTCGACGTAGCCCAGCGGTTCCAGCAGGTGGACCCGCGGGTGGTCGCCGAGGCCGGCCGCCTCGAACGCGGCCCGGCCGCGCGGGTGGACCGGCATCACCACGTCCACGGAGTCGGCGACCTCGTGCAGCCGCGCGACCAGGCGGGCCACCGTGGCGGGGTCGTCGACGTTGGCGGGACGGTGCAGCGTCGCGGCGACGTAGGTGTCGGGCAGGTCCCGGGTGCCGCGCAGGGCCGCGACGTCGAAGCGGTCGAGGTTGGCGAGCAGGGTGTCGATCATCGGGTTGCCGACGAGGTGGACCGACTCGGGGGCGATCCCCTCGTTGGCGAGGTGGGCGACGGCCTCGGGGCTGGTCGCAAAGCACAGGTCGGAGAGCTGGTCGGTGACCCGGCGGTTGACCTCCTCGGGCATCGACCAGTCGAACGACCGCAGCCCTGCCTCCACGTGGGCGACGGGTATGTGCAGCTTGGCCGCGACGAGCGCGGCGGCGAGGGTCGAGTTCACGTCGCCGTACACGATGACGAACGCGGGTGAACGGTTGGTGAACTCCTGTTCGAGACCGACCAGCAGCGCCGCGGTCTGCGCGGCGTGCGATCCCGACCCCACGCCCAGGTCGACGTCGGGACGGGGCAGGCCCAGTTCACGGAAGAAGACCGCCGACATCCGGTCGTCGTAGTGCTGCCCGGTGTGCACGACAGCCTGCCGGATCCCACGGGACTCCAAGGCCGCGACCACGGGTGCCGCCTTGACGAAGTTGGGCCGCGCGCCGACGATGTGGACGACCTCGGCGCCCGGCTCGACGGTGCTGTTCGGTGCAGACGACATTGCGTTCCCTTCGCGAAACATACTGTTCGGTCCCGTGCGCGACGCCGCGACGTCACCGGGAGGTCACTCCGGCGTGGTTGCATTCCCGGCTGTGCGCAACATCGTGAAAGCGGGTACCTTCACCGCGACCCTGACCCTGCGGCACCTGCGGGAGGAGCCCGCCCGTCTGCCGCTGCTCGGCCTGCGGCTGCTGCCCGGCCCCGTCCGGCGGGGCGCCCGCGGCCTCGGCTCCCGGCTCGGCACCCTGCCCGCGGCCTACGCGCTGTGGGACGCGGGTCGCCGAGCGGAGGCCGTCGAGACGATCCGCGACGCCGGCCGCGACACCTCCCCCCGACGCCTGGCCAGACTGGCCTCGTTCGCCGTCGCCATCGAGCGCCCCGACCTGGCCGGGGAGCTGATCGCGCGGCTTCCCGAGGGCCGGAACCGTGCCGAGCTGACGCACCGCCTGGAGCTCAAGACCGGACGCGCCGTCCGCACCAGAGCCCCGGGACAGTGGGACGCCGTCAGCGTAACCCCGGGGCGGAGAACTCCGAGCTACGCCGCGATGAACGGTCGGGTACTGCACGTGGTCACCAACGCGCTCCCGCACACCAACGCGGGTTACACCCAGCGGACCCACCGCATCGCCCTGGGGCAGCGCTCCGTGGGGCTGGACCCGCACGTGCTCACCCGCGTGGGCTACCCGCTGACCAAGGGGATTCCCGACACCCGCCCCCGGGTGGAGGTGGACGGCATCCCCTACCACCGGTTGCTGCCGTGGACCGCGCCGCGCGACGCCGAGGAGGAGCTGCGGGTCGCACTGCGCATGGCCGCGCCGCTGGTGGAGCGCCTGCGCCCCGAGGTGCTGCACGCGGCGAGCAACCACCACAACGGGCGGCTGGCACTGGAACTGGGACGGCGCTACGGCCTTCCGGTGGTCTATGAGGTGCGGGGGTTCCTTGAGGAGTCATGGCTCTCCCGCGACCCCTCGCGCAGCACCGACGACGCCTTCTACCGAAGTGAGCGCGCCCAGGAGACCGCGTGCATGAAGGCGGCGGACCTGGTGGTCACGCTCGGCGCGACGATGCGGGCCGACATCATCGCGCGCGGCGTGGAGCCCGAGAAGGTCATCGTGGTGCCCAACGCCGTGGACGAGAGCTTCCTGGAGCCGCTGCCGGACGGCGCCGGGTTGCGTGCCGAGCTCGGCATCGGTCCCGAGGAGTTCGTGGTGGGGACCACGACGAGCTGCTACGGCTACGAGGGGTTGGACACGCTGGTCGACGCGGTGGCGGCGCTGCGCCGTCGCGGTGTGGCGGCGCACGCGCTGGTCGTCGGGGACGGCCCCGAACTGGGGGCGCTGCGCGAGCGCGCCGCGCGCGCCGGGCTCGAGGGGGCCGCGCACTTCCCCGGCCGGGTTCCGGCGGGCGAGGTCCGCCGCTACCACGCGGTGCTGGACGTGTTCGCGGTGCCGCGGCGCGACGAGCGGGTGGGACGGTTGGTGACCCCGTTGAAGCCGGTGGAGGCAATGGCCGGAGGCATTCCGGTTGTCGCCAGTGATTTGGAGGCGCTCGCGGAAATCGTGGAACCGGGAGTGACGGGGGAGTTAATTCCTCCAAACGACTCCGAAACTCTGGCCAATTGCCTGGAAAGTCTGTTTTACAGTCAGAGAACGCGAGATTCTTACGCTCTCGCCGCACGTCAGCGGGTGGGTCGGGACCGTACATGGAACGCCGCCGCATACCGCTATCACGAGGCATATTCTGAGCTGAGGCGAAGATTGTCCGAAGCAGGCCACTTTGTGTAATGGTGGCCAACGCGGAACTAATCTCGGACGTCTAGCGACGGAAACATTCCTCGACATCCCACACCTTTCACCGCGAGGGGGACCATCTGTGGACGTCGACACCTCCACTTCCGATCTTGCCGTCATCGGCCTGGGGTACGTGGGACTTCCCCTGGCCCATGAGGCGACCCGGATCGGGCTCAAGGTCATCGGACTCGACGTCAACACGCGCGTGGTCGACGGTCTGGCCGCCGGGAAGTCCCACGTTGACGACCTGTCCGACCGTGACGTGGCCGGCATGCTGGCCGCGGGTTTTCGGGCCACCACCGACGCGAGCCTGCTGGCCGAGGCCAGGACCATCGTGATCTGCGTCCCGACCCCGCTGTCCGACGAAGGCGGTCCCGACCTCGGTGCCGTCACCTCCGCGGCGAAGTCGATCGCGGCCCACCTGCGTCCCGGAACGCTGGTCGTCTTGGAGTCGACCACCTACCCGGGGACCACCGAGGAGGTCGTCCGCCCGATCCTGGAGGAGTCGGGGCTGGTCGCCGGCGAGGACTTCCACCTCGCCTTCTCGCCCGAGCGCATCGACCCGGGCAACCCGTCCTTCGGCGTCGCCAACACGCCCAAGGTCGTCGGCGGGCTGACCGAGCGCTGCGGCGAACTCGCCGCGTCCTTCTACGGCAAGTTCGTCCAGACCGTCGTCCAGGCCCGCGGCACTCGCGAGGCCGAGATGGCCAAGCTCCTGGAGAACACCTACCGGCACGTCAACATCGCGCTGGTCAACGAGATGGCGATCTTCTGCCAGGAGCTCGGCGTCGACCTGTGGGACTCGATCGCCTGCGCCTCGACCAAGCCGTTCGGCTTCCAGGCGTTCTACCCGGGTCCCGGTGTGGGCGGCCACTGCATTCCCATCGACCCCAACTACCTGTCCTACAAGGTGAAGACGCTGGGCTATCCCTTCCGCTTCGTGGAGCTGGCCCAGGAGATCAACGCCCGCATGCCCGCCTACGTGCTCCAGCGGGCGCAGGAGCTGCTCAACGACGCCGGACTGGCGCTGTCGCGCTCGAAGGTGCTCCTGCTCGGCGTCACCTACAAGGCCGACATCGCCGACCAGCGTGAGTCCCCGGCGCGGCCGGTGGCGCGCAAGCTGGCCGACAAGGGGGCGACGCTGACCTACCACGACCCCCACGTCGCCGAGTGGACGGTCAACGGGCGCAGCGTGCCCCGCCGCGAGGACCTGGTCGAGGCGCTGCGCGAGGCCGACCTCACCATCTTGGTGACCGACCACAGCGAGTACCAGGCCGACCTGCTCGTCGAGCACGCCCGGCTCCTGCTGGACACCCGTGGCGTCCTGCGCCGGCTGCCCCCGTCGGGGGTGGCCGCCCAGCGCACGACCGCGCAGATCGAGCGCGAGGGCGTGCAGGTCCTGTAGCCCCGCCGGTTCGTCCGGGAGCGCCCGCCGTGTCCACGGCGGGCGCTTCGCCGTGGAGGACCGAAAGGGGATTCATTCGTCCCACCCCAGCCCGTAACCCGGCTTTTCACCCGCTGTTTCCCTGACTCCCTATCGTGGCGCTCGTCAAGGTTCCGCCGTTCCGGGCGAACCGACCCAGGCACTCCCACACGGTGGGAAGAGGCAGGTGAGGCGGCAATGCACGCACTCGTGGCCACCGTGGTCCACCACCCCGAGGACGCGCGCATCCTGCACCGGCAGATCCGCGCACTGCTCGACGCCGGGCACGATGTCACCTACGTCGCGCCGTTTCGCGAGCGCGGCGTCACCCCCTGGCGGGAGCTGACGGCGGTGGACGTTCCCCGCGCCGCCGGCCGCAACCGGTTGAAGGCGCTGCGGGCGGCGCGCCGGGCGCTGGCCGAACACGCGCCAGACGCCGACCTGCTGCTGTTCCACGACCCGGAGCTGCTGCTCGCGCTCCCCCGCAAGCGCCCGGTGACGGTGTGGGACGTCCACGAGGACGCCGCCGCCGCGCTCCTGACCAAGCCGTGGGTGCCCAAGCCGCTGCGCCGTCCCCTCGCCCCGATCGTGCGCGGCTTCGAGCGCCGGGCCGAGCGGCGGATGCGCCTGCTGCTGGCCGAGGAGGGCTACCGCGACCGTTTCCGTGTCGCGCACCCGGTCGTCCCCAACACCACCTACGTCCCCGAGCGGCCGGCCCGCGAACCCGGCCGGGACCGCGTCGTCTACCTGGGCCAGGTTTCGGCCGCGCGCGGCGCGCGCGAACTGGTGGAACTGGGACGCCTCCTGCGCCCGCACGGTGTCAGCGTCGAGGTGATCGGCGCCGCCGATCCCCAGGTCCGCACCCTGCTGCGGGAGGCGCAGCAGGAGGGGGCGATCCGCTGGTACGGGTTCGTCCCCAACGACCAGGCCCTGCGGATGGTCAGCGGCGCCCTGGCCGGGATCTGCCTGCTGCACGACACCCCGAACTACCGTCACTCGGTGCCGACCAAGGTCATCGAGTACATGGCGCACGGGCTGCCGGTGGTGACCTCCCCGAATCCCTCGGCCGAGGCCCTGGTGACCGGCCAGCCTCAGGGCGAGTGCGGGATCGTCGTCCCCTTCGAGGACCCCTCCGCGGCGGCCGGGGCGGTGCTGCGGCTGCGTGAGGACGCCGCTCTGCGTGAGCGCATGGCCCGGACCGGACACCAGATCGCCCGCGCCCGGTTCCACTGGCCGGTGCAGGCGGCCTCCTTCGTCCGGCGGTTGGAGGAGTGGGCGGGCGTCGCCCCGTCCGCCTCCGGCGCCTTCCCTCCCGACGGGCTTCCCGTCCAGGGAGGGCCCGATCCGGCGGCGCTGGTGGGCTCCCCCATCGCCACGGGGACGGCCGCTCCCTCCCGAAGGTGAGGAAGTGTGGTTCCCACCACGATCGGCAACCGGAATTGTTTCCCGGGAAGATGAGTTGATGTTCCATGTCCCTCTCTGGGACATGGAACTTTTTCTTCACGAGGTGGGAAGCATGACCGACATCATCGAGCCGCTCGCGCTGTCCAAGGACGCCCAGGACCTGCTGTTCCGCAGCGCGCGCACGGCCAACGCGTTCACCGACGAGCCGGTCACCGAAGACCAGGTGCGCGCGATTCACGACCTCGTGAAGTACGCCCCGACCTCGATGAACATCCAGCCGCTGCGGGTGACGCTGCTGCGTTCGCGCGAGAGCCGCGAGCGTCTCGTCCAGCACATGGCCGAGGGCAACCAGGCCAAGACGCTGAACGCGCCGCTCACCGCGATCCTCTCCCTCGACGGCGACTTCCACGAGCGGGCCGGCGAGTTCTTCCCCGACCGCGAGGAGATGATCAAGGGGCTGTTCGGCTCGGACGAGGCCATGCGCCTGAGCACCGCCCAGCTCAACGCGGCGTTGCAGATCGGCTACTTCATCATCGGCGTGCGGGCCGCCGGTCTGGCCGCCGGCCCGATGACCGGTTTCGACGCGGCGGCGATCGACGCGGAGTTCTTCTCCGGGTCCGCCCGCAAGACGCTGGTCGTGGTGAACATCGGCCGCCCCGCGGGTGAGAACTTCCCGCGTCTGCCGCGTCTGCGCTACGAGGATGTCGTGACCGAGCTGTAGGACGCGCTCGCCTCCCGCCGTCATGGCGGAAAGGGGCCTCCCGCCGATCGGCGGGAGGCCCCTTTCCGCGGGACATCCCGATCAGATGATCGGCGGGCGCCCCACACGGGTCATCCGCCAGGCCGTGGACCACTTGATGGGCGTGCGCGGACCCGCGTCCTCGCGCCATCCCTCGCGGAAGCCCGCGAACCAGGCCCGCAGCGCCGGACGGGAACGTTCGCGCAGCAGCGTGATGGCCACCCAGGTTCCCAGGTAGCACAGCGCCAGGGGCCAGGGAAGGTTACGCCGGGCCAGCCAGACCCGGTTGCGGGCGTTGAGCCGGTAGAAGTCCTCGTGGCGGGTCGGGGCCACCGCCGGGTGGTACATGACCGCCTCGGCGTCGTAGACGATGTCGTAACCCGCGTCGAGGATCCGCCAGGCGAGGTCGGTCTCCTCGTGGGCGTAGAAGAACTCCCCGGGCAGGCCCCCGCCCTGTTCGAAGGCGGTGCGGCGGATCGCGCAGGCACCCCCGAGGAAGGTCGTGACCGCGCTGGAGCGCTGGGGGTCCCCCGCCCGCAGCCGCGGAACGTGCCTGCGCTGGTCGGGGCCGCCGTCGGGGTCGGCGATACGGAAGGAGATGGCACCGAGCCCGGGGTCGGCGGCGAAGCGGTCGTGGACGTGCCGGGCCAGGTCGCGGGAACGGTACCACCCGTCGTCGTCGAGGAACAGGATGATGTCGCCCGCGCTGGCCTTGACGCCCTCGTTGCGCCCGGCGGGGATGCCGACGTTCTCGGGCAGGCGTAGCGTGACGACGCCCTCGGGGAGTTCGGGGAGGTCGGCGCCGTTGCCGACGACGACGACCTCGACATCGGCCCCCTCCTGTTGGAGGACACTGTCGATCGCGCGCCGTAGTTCCGCGGGACGGTTGCCCATCGTCAACAGGACACAGGAGATCTTCACCCGTTGTCCACCCTCCCGACCCGCGCGCGTCCGGCTCTGTTCACCCGCACTGGAGCCTAGCCCGTCATCCGCCCCACGCGGGCGAAGGGCGGACTGCGCGGAGGGATCGGTGCCGCCGTCCTGCGGACGGGTGTGCGAGGGAGCGGGAGTGGTCATGGGAACCGTTCATCCAGGTGGACATCTGGTTGACGACAGTCAACCATTCCACGAATCGGGTAACGAAAAGATAAGGGAAGGTTTCCCGGTGGCCTCCGGGTGGGAAGGGGCCGGCCCGCCGGGGCCGCCCCCTTCCGTCAGTGCAACCGGCGCGACGCCAGCACGCTGATCAGGTGCAGCACCGACTGGAGCGCCGCCACGGCGACGCACAGCGCCATGAGCACCTGTGTGGCCAGCAGGTCACCGCGCACCACGTCGACGACGGCGACGACGACCACGATCAGCGACAGCTCCACCGCCTGGATGATGCGGTGGAAACGCAGCGCCGAGGCGAACTTGCGCGCCAGGCTCAGCCCGGACGAACGCGGCTGGAGGGCCGCCTCGGAGACCTGCTCGCTGAGCCCGGCCTTGGCCCGGGCGACCACGACGTTGTCCGTCTCGGCCTTGATCAACGCCGCGCCGAGCGCCGCGGCCATGCCCGCGATCACCCAGCCGCCCGCGTCGAACCCGCCCTGGGCCCGGATGCCCAGGCCGATGAGCAGCGCGATCTCGGCGAGGTAGTGACCGATGCGGTCCAGGTAGATCCCCGCCACGCTCGTCCGTCCGGTGAAGCGGGCCACCTCGCCGTCGGAACAGTCGAGCAGGAGGTAGACCTGCACGAGCACGGCGGCCAGGAGCGCCGTCCACAGCCCGCCGAACGCGAGCACCACACCGGCGAGCACACCGCAGGCCATCATCAGGTAGGTGATGGAGTTGGGGGACGTGCCCATCCGGACGAAGACGGTGCTCACGTACGGCGAGATGTCCCGCATGTAGAGCCGGCCGGCCCAGTGCTCCTCGTTGCGACGCTCCTTGATCCCGGGGGGCTGCCCCCCGGCGCGGACCTCAGCGACCGAAGGCTTCGACATACTCACCCACACTCGCGCGGATGTCCGCCTCGGACAGGTCCAGGTGTTCCAGGATGGTGTAGCGGCCCGGCCGCGTCTCGGGGGCGTAGGCCACCGCGCGGACGAACTGCTCCTCGTCCAGACCGATGTCCGAGGGGAGGACGGGCAGGTCGTGACGGCGCAGGCAGGCGTGGATGTCCCACATCCGCGTCTCCCCCTGCCCCTGGTGGCGGTTGCGCAGGAAGTAGGCGTAGAGCGCGCCGATCCCGGCGAGCTCGCCGTGGTTGCTCGTCCCCGGGTAGAGCTGGGTGATCGAGTGCAGGATCTCGTGGCAGGCGCCACTGGCGGGACGGCTGGAACCCGCCACCGACATCGCCATGCCCGAGAGCACCAGCGCCTCCGCCAACGCGGTCAGGAACTCCTGGGAGTCCACCGAGTCGGTGCGGTGCACGATCGCCTCGGCGGCGACCCGCGCGAAGGTGACCGCGATGCCGTCCACCGGCTCGCCCAGCTCACGGCCGGCCAGCTCCCAGTCGGCGATGGCCGAGAGGTTGCTGATGGCGTCGCCGATCCCCGAGCGGACCAGCCGCTGGGGCGCGGCGCGCACGTAGTCGATGTCGACGACCACCGCGATGGGCATGGTCACGCCGATCGAGGGTTTGCCCCCCTCGTGCTCCAGGGAGCTGACCGGTGAGGCGATGCCGTCGTGGGACAGGTTGGTCGCCACGGCGACCATGGGGATGCCCGCCATCGTCGCCGCGTACTTGGTGACGTCGATCGTCTTGCCGCCGCCGATCCCGGCGACGGCCTCGTAGGCGCCGGCCCGCAGTTTCTTGCCGAGCTCGGTCGCCGCGTCCACGCTGCCGCCGTCGACCCGGAAGACCTCGCAGTTGGGCAGGTCGAGGTCGGCCGCGATCTGGGCGCCCTGACCCGGGCCCACGGCGACGGCGATGCGGCCCTCGGTCGCGATCCGGCGGTCGGCCAGCACCGTGCCGAGGTCGGCGATGGCGCCCCGGCGCACGTCGATCGCGAGGGGGGAGGCGACCATTCGGGCTAGTAGCGGCATGCGATCTCCCGAGCCCGGGCCAGGTCGTCGTGGTTGTCCACCTCGACCCACTCGACCTTGCCGATGGGGGCCACCGCGATCTTGGCGCCGCGGTCGACCAGCTCCTGGTACCCGTCCTCGTAGTAGAGCTGCGGGTCCCGCTCCCAGGTGGCCCGCAAAGCGTCGGCGAGACGGTCGGCCAGGGTGGACTCGATGAGGGTCGCGCCGATGTACTCTCCGGCCGCGGTGGCCGGGTCCATCAGCTTGGTGATGCGCTTGAGGTGACCGCTGTCGTCCAGCGTCACCTTCATCTCCTCGTCGGCAAGGCTTTTCACATTGTCCACCGCGAGGAGGAGTTCCGGTCCCCTGGCGGCGAGTAGCGTCTCCTCGACGGACACCGGGTGGACGGTGTCCCCGTTGACCAGGAGGACCCCCTCGGAGAAGTACTCGCGAGCGGTCCACAGGGAGTAGGCGTTGTTCCACTCCTCGGCCTTGTCGTTGTGGACCAGGGTCAACTTGACACCGTGGCGACGCTCCAGCGTCTCCTTGCGCTCCTCGACCGCGCCGGCGCAGTAGCCCACGACGACCACGACGTCGGTGAGGCCGACGGCGGCGAGGTTGCGCAGCGAGATGTCCATGATGGTGGTGTCACCGTCGACCGGCACCAACGCCTTGGGCAGGGTGTCGGTGTAGGGGCGCAGCCGGCGGCCCGCTCCCGCGGCAAGAACCATACCGAGCATGTAGGCGCCTTCCTCCTTATGTTCCGGAGGCGTCCATGCCTCCTCAATCGTTTGGCGGCTCGTCCGCCGTTCGGGTGACCGGGGTGGCGAGCCAGGTCGCCGCGCTCTCTCGTACGAGCAGTACCAGCAGGTACCCCGCCAGCAGACCATAGGCGAACGGCAGCCAGCCGAGCGTCCCGCCGGCGGCGATGAGCAGCATCCGCCCGTCCCATCCGAGCATCGCGCGCGTGATCCAGGAAGGGGGGCGGACTCCGCAGCGTGTGCGGTGCGCGACGTCGCAATGGTGGAGGACGATCGCTGTCAAGAGTACGAACACCAGCGGTCCCGGTACACCGGATCCTAGGCCGAGCGCGAGCAGGTAAAGATACTCCGTTCCGCGCAGGACCGGCGGGACCATCCAATCAAACCGTCCGTCGTGCGGATGCGCCGAGGCCACTCCCGAGAGCAGCAGCGCGGCCACCGGTGCGAACAGGGTAATGCCTTGCAGTTCGCCGGGGCCGGCCAGGAGGAGCACGAGGGTGACGAGCGCGCCGGCCAGAGCCGGCAGCAGCGGCGGCAGGGAACCGGCCACCAGCCGACCGAAACCGTCGCTGAGGTGACCATCATCACGGAGAAGTCGCAGGTCGAGCCGGTTGGGAGCGGACGGCGGCGCCACCGGGGGCATGGGTCACCTCGTACGGTCGTGGCCGGACGTCCCGGCGAGGTCCCCCACCACCGCCAGGACGCATCCGGCGATCAATGCGATGAAGGTCACCCGCCCGTCCCACACTGTCACGGTGACGGCGATGACCACGAATCGGTGCGTCTGGGGGAACGCGACGATCCGGCGCAGCAGCCCTGAGGACGCGGGGGCCGCCCGGCGGGGCCTGGGCCGCTCCTCTCCGGCGTTGTCGGCGGACACGGGGGCCTGGGGGAGGGTGGCGATGGCCCTACGCGCGCGCGCCGTCCTGATCCGCTCCCGTGGCCGGGCGGACCGGGCCCGGCCGGGCCCGGTCTCGCGGTCGTTGCGTCCCGGCGGAGCCGGCCGGGGCGCCCCCAGGATCTCGTTGGCCAGCGACTGGTCGGAGGGGGAACGCCCACCGGGCCGGCCGGGGTCGAGGGCGTCGAGCGGGGTGGCCGGGCGCACGGCGTGCTCGGAGTTCCGCGAGGGGAGGACCGGCCCATCTGGCGACGCGGTGGAGGACATGACGACCGATTCGCGCAGCGCGTGCGCGATCAGCGCCCCCGCCGCCCACGTCCAGGCCCCGGGGATCCCGGCCGCCACGGCACCGGCCGCGACCCCCGCGTAGACGACGTACTCGCGCAGGACGCGCAGCACCGCGCGGAACCAGGCGGTGAAGGCGTCACGACGGGCGCGGCCCAACTCCGCCCCGACCGCGTCGGCGAACCACGCGGCGGCGAGCAGGAGGGAGCCGAACAGCGCGCCGCGCGGCCCCGGTTCGCTGAACCACACCGCGGAGAGCCCGCACAGCAGTAACCCGATCCAGGCCAGGCGGGCCGGCGCGAGCGAGCGGCGGGCCACCCAACCGGCGGCGCCGCGGGTCACGGGACGCAGCAGGGACACGTCATCCGCGGCGGTCTGCGTCACGGCGGTCCCCTCTCCCGTACTCCTCGTGCCGTAACCGTTACCCAGGGCGCGCCGGTTGGCAAGTCCGACGCGCCGACCCGTACCGGCCGGAAGGGGCCCATTCGCCGCCGCGGGCGCCGAAGGCCCTCCGCCCCCGCAGGAGGGTGCCCGAAACGACGCCGGCCCGCGTGGAGAGGTCTCCACGCGGGCCGGCGCGGTAAGCGCTGGGGAGGGGGTCAGGCGGCCTTGCCGTCGCCGCCGGACTTCTTCTTGCGGGCCTCGATCTCGGCCTGGGTGTCGGCGTTGTAGGCGGCGAGGGCCGAGGTGATGTCGGTGTCGGCCACCAGCGAGCCGTCCTTGATGTAGAGGCCGCGGTTGCAGAACCGCTTGAGGTCACCCTCGTTGTGGGAGACCAGCACCATGGTGCGGTCGTTCTCCAGCATCTTCTCGATCGTGTCGTAGCACTTGCGGCGGAACGCCTTGTCCCCGACCGCCAGCACCTCGTCGACCAGCATGATGGGGTGCTGCAACTGGGAGATGAGGGCGAAGCCCAAGCGCACCTTCATGCCGCTGGAGTAGTGCCGCACCGGCATGTCGATGTAGCCGGAACGCAGCTCGGCGAAGTCGACGATCTCCTGGAACTTCTCCTCCAGCATCTTCGGCGTCATGCCGTGCAGGGAGCCGACCAGGTTGACGTTCTCGCGCCCGGTCAGGTCGTCGGAGAAGCCCGCCCGCAGCTCCAGCAGGGGGGCGATCTTGCCCCGGACCGTGACCTCGCCCTCGTCGGGGATGAGCACACCGGCGATGAGCTTGAGCAGCGTCGACTTCCCGGTGCCGTTCTTGCCCACGATCCCGACACAGTCGCCCTTGGCGACCTCGAAGGAGACGTTGCGCAGGGGCCAGAAGTCCCCCCCCTTGTTGGGGTCGCGCTTGCTGCCGTGGATGAACATCTCCCGCAGGCTGAGCCTGCGCCGCCGGTTCATGGCGAACTTGACGCCGAGCCCTTTGGCCTCGATCACCGGCTCCGCCATTACAACTCCTTCAGGACGGCCGTCTCAAGACGCCGGAACGTCAGGTATCCGATCACGAACATGATGAGCGCCCCCGCGACCGTCGACCACAGGATGAACTGGGTCGGCTGCTCCGTGGGGAACCACACCGCGTGGTGCATCTGGAAGATGCCCACGAGGGGGTTCATCTCGTACAAGGTCTTGAACCAACCAGGGATCCGTTCGGATTCCATGACTTGGAACATCGGATAGATGATCGGCGAAGAGTAGAACAGTACGCGGTTCAGGATACGAACGATTCGCTGCACGTCGCGCAGGAGCACGTTGAGCGACGCCAGGAAGAGCGTGATCCCCAGGGTGAACACGAACTGGACCGCGATGGCCACGGGCAGCCACAGCAGGGTCCAGCCGGTCTGTCCGCCCAAGACGATGACGAAGAGCAGGAGCACCGGCCAGGTCAGCAGGTACTCGATGAACTTCGTCTGCACCACGGCGAGCGGGAAGATCTCCCGCGGCACCTTCATCGTGGTGATGAGCTTGGCGTGGGTGATCAGCGCGCGGCTGGCGTCGTTGAGCGCCGTGCTCATCCACATCCACGGCAGGATGCCCGACAGCAGGAACAACGCGTACCCGCCCGGCGCGTCCTCGCCTCCCGGCGCCACCCTGGCGTTGAACAACACGCCGAAGACGAAGAAGTAGATCGCCGCCTGGGCGAGCGGGTCCAGAAGCGACCAGGCGTAGCCGAGGATCGACTTCTGGTACTTGACCTTCAGTTCTCGCCTAACCAGGAGGTTAACTACCTGCCGGTTCTGCCAGACGGCAAGCGCCCTCGACGCCACCGCCACCTCCTCCGGGATGCAGTCGTAACTAAGCGGTCGCACGGCTGGGGGACGTCACCGCGGGATCCGGGACGGACGCGGCACCGCGGGAAGCGGGGCCACCGGCGACGGGCCTGAGACGAACCTTGGTGCGCCCGTGTCACGGGGCACCAGCGCGCCATTGGGCCACACAGGCCGCGGTACGGCGCGGTTCAGGGGTGAAAGGGTGTCATGGGGGAACGGGTGAGCCTCGGATCACCGGCCTCGGTGCGGCCGGGGCGGCCGGAACTCGACGTCCGATCTTTCCACATTCGCGGACCGAACACCCATCCAGGCGTCCTCAGCGTACCGGTCGGCGGGGCCGGGCGGACCCCCCAGGGGGGATTGTTCGAGCATCGTTGCCCTGGTGTGTCCCCTCTCCCGCGGCGAGGTGGGCTACCCTCGGCCTTCGACCGTGGAAGAGAGGATCCCATGTCGACGGAGTCGGTTCCGGCACGCCAGGCGCGTCCTCGGGTGACGGCCGCGGTGCTCGCCGGCGGGGTCGGTACGCGCATGGGCGGGGACCGCCCCAAGCAGCTCCTGTCGCTGGCCGGCAGGCCGATCATCGAGCACTCCATCGCGGCGTTCTGCTCCGCCCCCGAGGTGGACGACGTGATCGTGTTGATGGTCGACGACCATCTGGCCGAGGTGGAGAAGATCGTCGCCGAGGGCGGCTACGGCAAGGTGTCCCGGATCCTTCCCGGCGGCGCCACGCGCACCGACACCTCCTGCGCGGCACTGCGCGCGCTGGAGGGACGGCCCGGGGAGGAGCTGGTGCTCCTGCACGACGCGGTCCGGCCGCTGGTGAGCGGGCGGACCATCGCGCGCTGCGTGGCGGCGCTCGGCGAGGCCGGCGCGGTGGGCGTGGCGGTGCCCTCGACCGACACCGTGGTGGAGGCCGAGCTGGGACCGGACGGCCGTGAGGTCCTGCGCGGTGTCCCCCCGCGCGCGTCGCTGCGGCGCATGCAGACGCCCCAGGGGTTCCGCCTCGACGTGATCCGGCGCGCCTACGAGCGGGCGCTGGCCGATCCGGGCCTGGTCGCCACCGACGACTGCGGCGTGGTGCTGCGCTACCTGCCGGACGAGGAGATCCGGCTGGTGCAGGGCGAGGAGGCCAACATCAAGGTGACCCACCCGGGTGACCTGGCCGTCGCCGAGGCCCTGTTGCGCGAGCGCGGGGAGCCGGCGTGACCTTCACCGCGCCCGAGGTGATCGGGCACCGCGGCGCCGGACGCGGCACCGTGGACGGCCTGCGGGAGAACAGCGCCGAGTCGTTCGCCGCCGCGGTCGCCGCGGGGGCGACCTGGGTCGAGATCGACGTGCGGCGCAGCGCCGACGGCGTCCTGCTGATCCACCACGACGCGGCCCTGGCGGACGGACAGGCCATCGTGGACCTGCCCGCCGCCGAGGGGCGCAGGGCCGGCCTGCTCACCCTGGAGGAGGCGCTGGAGGCGATCCCCGCCGACATCGGGCTGGACGTCGACGTCAAGACCGTGATGGAGGACGCCTCCGACCCGAGGGAACGGCGCACCATGACGCTGCTCCTCCCCCACCTGCGGCGCGAGGCGCGGCGGCGCCGCCTGTTCGTATGCTCCTTCGACCCGGCCGTCCTGCTGGCCGTCCAGGCGGAGGCACCGGGGATCCCCACCGCCTGGATGCCGTTCGTGCGCAATCCGCTCGACCAGGCCGTGGCCGGAGCAGCGGGGCTGGGCTGCCAGATCGTGGCGATCGACGCGCGCTCGTTCGGGCTGGCCGGCGATCCACCCCGGCCCGGCCGCCGGACGGTGGACTACACCGTGGAGGTCGCGCATCGGGCGGGCCTGGAGGTCGTCTCGTGGTGCCCCGGTCCGGCCGACGCCGCCCGCTTCGCCGCGGCCGGCGTCGACGCGGTCGTCGTCGACGACGTCGCGGGCGTGGTCGCGGCGCTGGACGGACGCTAGCCCGCTCCCCTCAGCGGAGCGGGGCCGGTCAGGCGTCCTGGTGCTGTGCCCGGGCCGTGCGGGAGTCGGAGCCGAGCCCCCGCGGGCTGGTCAGGAAGCCGCTTCCCCAGGACATGTGCATGGTGACCAGCGCCACGGGGACGCACAGGCGCCCCTTGAGGCCCAGCCCCGACCCGAGCGGGACGGAGACCGCGGCGATGGCGACCAGGTAGGCGGCCGGGACGAGCCAGGCCGGCCAGAACAGGAAACCCCCGAGCAGGCCCGCGGCGAAGGCCACGACCGCCGTCGGCGGGGCGAGATAGCGCAGGTTGATCGTGCCCTTGTGCTGCCGGGCCACCACACGCCGCCAGCGACCGTAGTGGAAGTACTGCTTGGCCAGGGCCTTGGCGTTGGGGCGCGGCCGGTAGGACACCCGCATGCGCGGCTGGAACCACACGGTTCCGCCGGTCTGGCGGATGCGGTGGTTCATCTCCCAGTCCTGGGCGCGCAGGAACGCCTCGTCGTAGCCGCCGACCCGGTCCAGGGCGGAACGGCGGAACACCCCGAGGTAGACGGTGTCGGCGGGGCCCCCCTCGCCCCCCGTGTGGAAGCGCGCGTTGCCGACACCGACCTTGGAGGTCATGGCCTTGGCGACGGCCTGCTCCCAAGGGGTCTCCCCCTCGGCCGCCATGATCCCGCCGACGTTGTCGGCCCCGGTCTGCTCCAGGGTCTCCACGGCCACGCGCAGGTAGTCCGCGGGCATCATGGCGTGGCCGTCCACACGTGCCACGATCCCGTGCGAGGAGGCGGCGATCGCGGCATTGAGGCCGGCCGGGGTGCGCCCGGTGGGGTTGGGGACCACCTTGACCCTGGGGTCCTCCGCCGCGAGGGCGTCGGCGACCTCCTGGGTGCGGTCCTTCGACGGTCCCACCGCGAGCACGACCTCCATGTCGCCGGGATAGTCCTGGCTGAGGACGTGGCGCACGGCGGCGGCGAGGTGGCGTTCCTCGTTGAGGATGGGCATTACAACCGATACGGCCGGCCAGGTCACGGGCATGTCCAAGAAAAGGTGGTGGAGAACGAATCGGGGGACCGCGCGATGGCGCGCGTGGGCAACGCTACTGCACGGGTCGAAAGCCGCGTCACGCCAAGGGACACGGCCGTTGTGCGGCGGCGCCGCGCCCCTCCATTGTGCGCCGCCCGGCCTGGATTGACCAATCGGGAACCGGGGCGCGGGGCCACGGTCCCCCGTCGCTCGTCCGTGTCCGGCCATCGCGGCCACCACGCCGGCCCTTGAACCGTCGGAGGGGTACGGACGCCACGCCCGGGCGTGGCGTCCCGGGACCGGTGGGTGGATTCCTGACACCCTAGGGGACATTCAGGTGGAAGGGGGACGGTCGATGGGACGGGGGCTCATCCGGTGAACGGCGACACAGGGAGAAACGGGCGGGGCTCCTCTCCGGAGTTCCGCCGTGTCCGGTCGGGCCCGACCCCGCCGGGCGGAACGTCCGGCGCGTCCCCGCGGCGCCCCTTCGCCCTTCCGAGCAGGCGGGCCCGGCGTAAACGGGCCGGGCTGCTGCTGGCGGGCACCATGTCCGTCGTCGTGCTGCTCGCCTCGGGGACCGCGTGGGCCCTCACCAGTTGGGTCTCGGGGCGACTCAACCGGTTCGACGTGTTCGCGGGCCTCGGGGGCGACCGTCCGGCCGCGGGGGCCACCGGCGCGCTGGACTTCCTCGTCATCGGCTCCGACAGCCGTGGCGAGCTCGACCGCGGGGCACAGGCCGAACTCGGGGTCGGCAACGCGGCCGGACAGCGTTCCGACACGATGATGCTGGTGCACGTCAACGAGGACCGGGACCAGATCACCGTCATCGGCATTCCGCGCGACTCGTGGGTGCGCGTCCCCGGACACGGGGAGGCCAAGATCAACGCGGCCTACGCCTACGGCGGCCCCCAGCTCGCCATCCAGACCGTGGAGTCGACCACGGGCGTGCGCATCGACCACTACGTCGAGGTCGACTTCGCCGGCTTCGTCGATGTCGTGGACGCGCTCGGGGGCATCGAGGTGTGCCTGGAGGAGCCCATCTACGACGAAAAGGCCCACCTGAACATGGGCGCGGGAACCCACCACGTGGACGGCACCGAGGCCCTGGCGTTCGCCCGGACCCGCAAGACCGTGGACGGCGACCTCGACCGCATCGACCGGCAGCAGCAGGTGATGGCCGCGCTTCTCGACAAGGCGCTCGACTCCGACACCCTCGGCAACCCCGACAAGCTCACCCGCTTCCTGGACACCGCGCTCGGGTCGGTCACCGTTGACGAGGGACTGGACACCGCGGCCATCAACCAGCTGGCCGCCCAGCTGCGCTCGATCAAACTGGACGACGTCGCCTTCACCCAGGTCCCGGTCTCCTCCATGGACTTTCGGACGCCCAACGGCGAGACCGCGGTGACCTGGAACAGCGAGGCCGCCGAGGAGCTGTTCGACAAGGTCGCGGCGGATGAGCCGCTGACCGGCAAGGACGGTGAGGAGGAGCCCGCGCGCTCCGAGTCCCGGCCGGGACCGACTCCGCAGGAGGTCACTCTTGAGGTGTTCAACGGGGCCGGCGCCCCCGGTCTGGGCGCGCGGGCGGCCGCCGACCTGGCCGGGGCCGGCTTCCAGGTACCGGAGCAGGCGAGCAACTGGCCCTCGTTGGGGGTCACCCAGACCCTGGTCCGCCACGCGCCGGAGCAGGCCGACGCCGCGGCCCTCGTCGCCGCGGCGATCCCCGGGGCCGTCCTGGAGGAGGACACGTCGCTGTCCGAACGGGTCCAGGTCGTGGTCGGCTCCGGCTACGGCGGCGTCGACGCGCCGGCCGACACCGCCGTCGCGGAGCCCGCGGCCGCAAGCGGTGTCGGGGCGGGCGGACGTGACATGGTGCACACCTCGACCGCGCAGGAGAACATCTGTGCCTGAGGGAGCGTGAGGGACGGCCCACGTTAGCCCCGTGGTCCGAGTGGTAATACCACGGGCAACCGCTTGTTCCGGGAGGACGCCGTGTTGCGCCATCTGCTCGGTCTGCCGATCGGGCTCCTTGTCACCCCACTGCTGTGGGCCGGCACCGCGTGGTCGGCCGCGACGATCGAGGCACGCATGGGGGACATCGACCCCGGGGACCCCACGCTGCTCACCGCGGTCGCCGCCGTGATGGCGATCGGCCTGGTCTGCGGGGTCCTGGCCGGTTCCCGGGTCTCCCCCCTGGCGGCCTTCGTCTCGGGCGGCGCACTGCTGGCCGTGGGGCTGTGGCCGCTGCTCGATCCCGGTTCGTTGGCGTCGGCCCTGCCCTCGTGGATCGCGCCCGGTTCGCTGTTCCACCCCCTGGGTCCCGCCCTGCCGCTGAACCTCGCCCTGGGGACGCTGCTGTTCATCTCCTCGCTCACGCCGTCGCGCTGGCGTTCGCGTCCGCGCGCCGACGGGCCCCGTCCCGGGGCGGAGCCCCGGATCGCCGCCGCGCCGCCCGTGGCCGGCCCGCTTCCCGCGGACGACGACTCCAGCCGCACCACCACCCCCTTCCGGCGGGGTGAGAACGGCTTCGAGACCACGACCTGGGGTTCTCCCGATCCCGGGGACCAGACCCGGGTGTTGCGCGACGACCGCTGATCCGCGTCGGCGGCGGTGAGTTCCGTGCCGCGGCGTCCGACACGGGGATCGGCGCGCCCGTCGTGGAGCACCACGTGTCCGGGCGGCGTCCTCTCCCACCGGGTTCCCCACCCCCTCCCACCCGGACAACCCGGGCAGACGAGGGGCCCACCGCGCCCCGGGGCGCGGTGGTCGGACTCCCCGCCGTCTCCGAGCCCTCCCACCGTTGTCCGACCACTGGAACACGCCTCTGGCGCGGGTTCCGTCGCAGGTAGGCGTCCTGCGACTAGAGTCGGATCGCGTCCTCCCAACAGGGACGACGAAGGGGGTTTGGCATGTCGGACGGGCTACGGCACCTCATCGGAGCAGGGGTCGGTCTGGTCGCTGCACCGGTCTCGGTGTTCGCGCTGGGCTGGGGGGCTGACTCTCTGCGCGCGGCGATGATGGCGCTCCACGTGGATCCCGGGCTTTACCTGCCCGGACTGGCCTCGGTGTTCATCCTGGGACTGCTCCTCGGACCTCTCGCGGGGTCGAGAATGTCACCGCTGGCCTCGCTGCTTCCCGGTGTCACGCTGACGGCGCTGGGGCTGTTCGCGCTCTCACCGGTGTTCGCCGAGCTGGCGACCGGCCTCACCCCGCTGGGGCGGCTGGGCGGCGGCGCGGTGGTCTACCTGCTGCTGGGCGGACTGCTGATCGCCGCCTCGGTTCCCGCATCGCGGTGGCGGCCGGCGGCGCGCCGGACGGCCGAGGCCGTTCCCGAGACCGTCATGGAGCGTCCCGCCGAGCGTCCCGCCGACCCGTGGACGCCCCCGCCCCCCACCTGGGACCGCTGGGAGACGGACGAGGGGGTCCGGGTGATCCCGCCCTCGCCGCACACCGGGCCACGTCCACCGGCGGGGCCGGAGCCCCGCGCGGCACGTCCCCGGGAAATGCGGCAGCCACCGCACCCTCGGCACGGCGGCCACGACACGCCGCCTGCGTGGGGGCAGCGTCCGGCCACCTCGCACGAACCGACGCACCGGCGTCCGCCTGACGTCCCGCACCTGTACGGGACCGGGCCGCTGCCCGCGAACGCCGCGCCGGCTCCGCAGAGGCCACGGCACTTCGCCGGCACCGAGCCGTTCGCGCAGGCCGCGCCGACCATCCCGCAACCGGCTCCGCGGATGACGCCCGCCACGGCGCCCGCGCCCCGTGAGACGCCCCACTTCCACAACACCGGGCCCGCGCCCCGCGCGCCGCAGACCGCGCCGCCGCCCGCGGGGCCGCCTTCGGCGCCCCGCGAGTTCCAGCACCGTTACGGAGGCCCGGCTCCCCGGATGACCGAGCCCGTGCAGTGGCCGCCGCCCCGGGAACCCGATGAGGAGGACTACCCCTACAGCGGTCCGCCATCGCGTTGGTGACCGGCTCCACCGCGGCTTCCACGACGCCCATCCGCACTCGGCGCGGGTGGGCGTCGTGCTGAACTGCGAGGGAATGCGAGGGAAGAGGGAACCGTGTAACGGCCCCCCGCATACGTACCATCTCAAAAAGTCACATAAGATGCGGCCGTTCTGCTTTAGGGCAGGGTTGAGGTGGTGTTAGGGCCGAGTTCGGCAATGTCTCATTGAGGAACGCTGGTTCGGGTCCCTTCCCCTACCGCACCATGGACGGCAAGAACAGACGGGTGCGTGTCGCCACGTTCCGCCACATCGCGCCATGGTCGTCCGGCGTCGATGACCTCCCGCGCATCTCACCGCCCGTGTCGGCCGGGAAGCACACTGTGACACGTCTTGGCCGACTGTAGGAAGGACAAACCATTGGTCGGACAACAGCGCCTGAAGATCTCGGTGATCGGTACCGGTTACCTGGGCGCCACGCACGCCGCGTGTATGGCCGAACTGGGTTTCGACGTGCTCGGCATCGACGTCGACCAGGCCAAGGTCGACTCCCTGTCGTCTGGCCGGCTCCCCTTCTTCGAGCCGGGGCTGGAGGAGGTGCTGGCTCGCAACCTGGCCGCCGGGCGGCTGCGCTTCACCACCGACTACGCCGAGGTCGCCGAATTCGCCGACGTCCACTTCATCTGCGTGGGCACCCCTCAGCGCGCCGACTCCAACGCCGCCGACCTGTCCTACCTCGACGCCGCCGTCGACGCGCTCGCGCCGTTGCTGTCGCGCCCGACCGTCGTCATCGGCAAGTCCACCGTTCCCGTCGGGACCGCCGCGCGGCTGGCCGCCCGCCTGGCCGGCACCGCCCCCGCGGGTGCCGACGTCGAGCTCGCCTGGAGCCCGGAATTCCTCCGGGAGGGCTACGGCGTCGAGGACACCCTGCGTCCCAACCGCATCGTCATCGGCACCGCCCCCGGATCACGGCGGGCCGAGGCCGTGATGCGCGAGGTCTGCGCCGAGCAGATCGCCGCGGGGATCCCGTTCCTCACCACCGACCTGGAGACCGCCGAGCTGGTCAAGGTGTCGGCCAACGCCTTCCTCGCCACCAAGATCTCCTTCATCAACGCGATGGCCGAGGTCTGCGAGGTCGCGGGCGCCGACGTCATCAAGCTCGCCGAGGCGCTGTCCCACGACGACCGCATCGGCGGCAAGTTCCTCGGTCCGGGCCTCGGCTTCGGAGGCGGCTGCCTCCCCAAGGACATCCGCGCGTTCATGGCGCGCGCCGACGAGCTCGGGGTGGAGCCGGCCCTGTCCTTCCTGCGCGAGGTCGACGCCATCAACCAGCGTCGCCGGGCGCGCACGATCGACATCGCCCGCGGTCTCATCGGCGGCAGCTTCAGCGGACGGACCGTGGGGGTGCTGGGCGCCGCCTTCAAACCCAACTCCGACGACATCCGCGACTCTCCCGCGCTCGACGTCGCCGCGACCATCAGTTCGCTGGGCGCGCGCGTCACGGTCTATGACCCCGAGGCCCTGGAGAACGCCCGCCGCGCCCACCCCGGCCTCGGCTACGCCACCTCGATGCTGGAGGCCGTGCGCGACGCCGAGGTCGTCCTCCTGCTGACCGAGTGGGCGGAGTTCCGCGACGCCGACCCCGACGAGCTGGCGAAGGTCGTCGCCCAGCCCCGGATCGTGGACGGCCGCAACGCGCTGGACCCCGAACAGTGGCGGGAACGCGGCTGGACCTACCGCGCCCTGGGCCGCCCCTAGGTTCTCCGGCCTCCCCTCCCGGCGCGGCGGGACCACCACGGCGACGAGTAGGGTGCGCACATGCACGACATCGACGACGAGGTCATCCGCCGCCTGCTGGAGCAGTCCAGGGTCTGGGCGGTCGTCGGGTTGGGCGCCAACCCCGACCGCCCGGCCTACCGGGTCGCCCGCTTCCTCCAGGACCAGGGCAAGCGCATCGTCCCGGTCCACCCCACGGCGCAGACCGTGCACGGGGAGACGGTCTACCGCTCTCTCGCCGACATCCCCTTCCCCGTGGACGTGGTGGACGTGTTCCGCCGTTCCGAGGACGCCGGGGCGGTCGCCGACGAGGCGCTGCTCCGCGACGACGTGCGTGCCGTGTGGTTCCAGCTCGGTGTGGTCGACGAGGACGCCGCGCAGCAGGTCCGCGCGGCCGGCCGGGTCATGGTCATGGACCGCTGTCCCGCCATCGAATGGCCCCGCCTGCTGAGCTGAGGTAACGCCGGTCGACACCGATTCCCTCACCCCCCTCGGGGGTAGGGGAGGCGTATGCGACGTCCACGACTGGCCCTGCTGCGCGGCCGGACCCAGAAGACACGGGATGCCGGTGGGCCGGGGCCCATGCCCGACGACCTCGGGCTGGCGGCCGACCGCCGGAGGTTGGCCGACCGCAACGGCTGGCTCTACACGGAGCACGACCAGCGGATCATCCACGGCTGGCCGCGGCCGGTGCTGCCTCCCGGCCGCATCGGCGGGGTCCGCAACGTCCTGTCGGGCTCCTACCGGGGCTCGGAGTTCACCGTGTTCGACTACTTCCATGTTCCCTCGGGAACGCACCAGTGGGAGACGCTCACGGTCCACACGATGGCGCTGCCGGCGGAGGTCCCCTACGTCGAGATCAGCGATCCCGAAGGCGGCGCGCACGACCTCTACGCCCAAAGCCCCGAACCGCGCTTCCCCGTGGAACTGCTCTCCGACGAGGTGCGCGAGACGATCCGCAGGCACGCCTTCACCGCCTTCGTCCTCGACGGTGACCTGCTGATCTGCACCTCGTCGGGCGGCGGCCCCGAAGACGTCGAGGCGAAACTCGACGCGATGGCCGACCTGCTCAGCGAGGTCTCCGGTGACCTGTGGACCCGCTGGGACGGCGTGCCGGCCCGTTGAGCCCGCCGCCCGCCTCACGGAGGCGGGCGGCGGAACCGTCAGCGGGCGACGCCGAACCCGATGGCGGAAGAGGTCCCCTCGGCGACCTGGCGGCGCAGACGCTCCCCCTTCGCCTGGGCCTGCTTCTTCAGATCGGCCTGGAACTCCTCCATCCTGGCGCGCAGCGCGTCGTCGTGGGCGGCGAGCATGCGGACGGCGAGCAGCCCGGCGTTACGGGCCGCGCCGACCGCGACGGTGGCCACCGGAACCCCCGCCGGCATCTGCACGATCGACAGGAGCGAGTCCATGCCGTCCAGGTACTTCAGGGGGACCGGGACGCCGATGACCGGCAGCGGGGTCACCGAGGCCAGCATCCCGGGCAGGTGCGCGGCGCCCCCGGCCCCGGCGATGACCACCTTGAGCCCCCGCTCGGCGGCCCGGGTCCCGTAGTCGATCATCTCGTGGGGCATCCGGTGGGCGGAGACGACGTCGGCCTCGTAGGGAACGTCGAACTCCTCCAGTGCCTTCGCCGCCTCCTGCATGAACGGCCAGTCGGAATCACTGCCCATCACGATGCCGACGATCGGGGCTGTCTGGGTCACTGTTGGTCTCCCTTGAGGTAGCTGGCCGCGTCACGGGCACGGGCGAGGAGGTCCTCGTAGTCGTCGCCGAGCACCGTGACGTGCCCGATCTTGCGACCGGGTCGGACCTCCTTACCGTAGAAGTGGATCTTCACCCCGGGGTCCTTGGCCATGACATGGACGTAGCGCCGGTAGACGTCGGGGTCGGCGCCGCCCAGCAGGTTGGCCATCACGGTGTAGGGGGCGGTGGCGCCGGGGGCACCCAGCGGCAGGTCCAGCACCGCGCGCAGGTGCTGCTCGAACTGGGAGGTCCGGGCGCCCTCGATGGTCCAGTGGCCGGAGTTGTGCGGACGCATCGCCAGCTCGTTGACGACGACGCCCGACTCGGTCTCGAACAGCTCCACGGCCAGCATTCCGACCACGCCCAGCGCGTGGGCGATCTCGATGGCGAGCTCCTGGATCCGCACCGCCCGCTCCTCGTCGAGGCCCGGGGCCGGTGCGATGACCTCGTGGCAGATGCCGTCGCGCTGCACCGTCTCGACCACGGGGTAGGCGGCGACCTGTCCGTAGGGGGAGCGCGCGACCTGGACGGCGAGCTCGCGGGTGAACACGACCTTCTCCTCCACGAGCATCGGGACGCCCGCCCGCGCCGCGCCGTCGAGGACCTCGCGCGCCTCCTCGCCGCTTCCGGCGACCCATACGCCCTTGCCGTCGTAGCCGCCGCGCGCGGCCTTGAGGACGACGGGCCAGCCGGTGACGGCGGCGAACTCGTCGACGTCGGCGGCGGTCGCGACGCCACGCCAGCGCGGGCAGGGGGCACCCAGCTCCGTCATACGAGCGCGCATGAGGAGTTTGTCCTGGGCGTAGCGGAGCGCGTCGGGGCCCGGGCGCAGGACGGTTCCGGCCTTCTCCAGCTCGCGCAGGACCGGTTCGGGCACATGCTCGTGGTCGAAGGTGATGACGTCGCAGGACTTGGCGAAGGCCGACAGGTCGGATGGGGATCGGTCGTCACCGAGCTGGACGTCGCCACAGATCAGTGCGGCACTGTCGGAGGGAGAGTCGGCCAGAACCCGGAATCCCACCCCGAGGGCGATCGCGGCCTGGTGCGTCATCCGGGCCAGTTGCCCGCCTCCCACCATGCCAACGGAGGGGACGGACCGATTACGCTCACTCACACTGCCTCAACTCTTGACGGGATGTGGGTTTCGACGTCGCCAGGCGTGGCTCTCATGGAATTCTAGTGACCCACCTGCGAGAGGATCGGAACGGCTCTTGAGTATCGTCCGGGCGCTCTACCAGCGCTTCTCCCACCTGATCCACGAGGTCGCCAAGTTCGGCACCGTGGGCGCCGTGGCCTACGTGGTGCAGCTGACGGCCACGAACACGTTCTGGTGGTTCCTGGGCATGTCCGAGCTGGCCGGGCAGGCGCTGGGCACGCTCATCGCCACCGTGGTCGCCTTCCTGGGCAACCGGTTCTGGACGTTCGGCCACCGTGCGCGCAGCGGCCTGGGGCGCGAGTACGCGCTGTTCTTCCTGTTGAACGCCGTCGGTCTGGTGATCCAGCTGCTCTGCCTGGAATTCACCGTGTCGGTGCTCGGCCTGGACGGCCCGCTCGCCCGCAACATCGCGGGCAACGTCGTCGGCGTCGGCCTGGGGTCCCTGTTCCGCTTCTGGTCCTACCGCAAGTGGGTCTTCCGCGAGGCGGAGCCCGCCGGCCTCCCCGAACCGACCACCCCGCGGCGCGAGGGACGGATCTGAACGGGCCCGTGCCCTACCCCCGCCACACCAGGTCCGATCCAACCGGACACGAAACCACGGACAGGGTGTGAAGTAAGGGAAGTATGCCGGTTATGGGACTTGCGCATTTTTGGTCAACCCTCAGTCAAGCGGCGCGCATAATAGGGAAAACCCTCCGGCCCAACCTACGATCAGGGGCATGACCTGCGTTTTGCTGGCCGAAGACGACACCTCGATCTCCGAGCCACTCGCCCGCGCGCTTCGCCGGGAAGGGTACTCGGTCGACGTCACCGTCGACGGCGTGGAGACTCTCGAACGCGCCCGCGCGGGAGACGTGGACCTGATCGTGCTCGATCTGGGACTGCCGGAAATGGACGGTCTCGAAGTGGCGCGACGGCTGCGCTCCGAAGGACACGGGACGCCCATCCTGATCCTGACCGCCCGCGCCGACGAGGTGGACACCGTCGTGGGGCTCGACGCGGGCGCCGACGACTACGTCACCAAACCGTTCCGCCTGGCCGAACTCCTCGCCCGGGTCCGCGCGCTCCTGCGCAGGGGCGGCGCCGAGGTCCCGGTCGTCCACGGCGTGCGCATCGACAACGACTCCCGCCGCGCGTGGCTGGGCGACCGCGAACTCCAACTCACCACCAAGGAGTTCGACCTGCTGCGGGTTCTGGTCCGGGACGCGGGCAAGGTCGTCACCCGCGAGCAGATCATGCGCGAGGTGTGGGACACCAACTGGTGGGGATCGACCAAGACCCTGGACATGCACATCTCCTGGCTGCGCCGCAAGCTCGGCGACGACGCCAACCAGCCCTCCTACATCACCACCGTCCGAGGCGTGGGGTTCCGGTTCGAACGGGAGTGACGGGGATCCGCGGCCCGGAGCCCCGACACGCCGGTACCGGCCGCGGCGCGGACGAGGGGTGATATGCGCAGGCGGATGCTGTTCTCCACGCTGGTGGTCGCCGTCATCGCGGTGATGCTCCTGGGACTGCCGCTGGGCGCGTTGGCCTACCAGTCGGTCTACAGCGAAAGCCTCAGCCAGCTCAGGCGCGAAGCCGACGTCATCGCCGCCGAGACCGACGCGCAACTGGAGAACGAGGGGCGTGTCGACACCGAGCACTTCGCCGAGGTCTATCCCGGGCGCCGCATCGAGATCACTCCCCCCAACGGCCGGACGGTGGTCACCGGCGGCTGGGACTACACCCCCGGAGACGCCAGCGCCGGAACCGCCCTGGAGGCCACCGCGACCTCCCGCGGCAACGTCCGGGTCGACATCTGGCGCGACACCAGCGACGTGCGCGACAGCATCATCAGCGCCTGGGTGGGCATCGCCTCGCTCTCCCTCCTGGCCATCGGCGTGGCCGTGGGCCTGGCCATCCTCCAGGCCCGACGGCTGACCCTGCCGCTGGTGGACCTCGCCGCCACCGCCGAACGACTGGGATCGGGGGTGACCACCCCCTGGGGTCACCGTTACGGAATCCCCGAGGCCGACCGGGTGGCCGAGGTCCTGGACCGCAGCGCCGAACGGATCGCCAGCCTCATCTCCACCGAACGCCACTTCGCCACCGACGCCTCCCACCAGCTGCGCACCCCCCTCACGGCACTGTCGATGCGCCTGGAGGAGATCATCGCCGAAGCCGACGACCCGCAGGTCGTGCGCGAGGAGGGTCAGGCCGCGCTCGCCCAGACCGAACGGCTCGTGGGCATCGTGGAGAGCCTGCTGGGGCGCGCCCGCAAGAGCCAGAACCCCGAGGTCGAACCGGTCCGCATCGACGACGTGATCGAGCAGTTCGTCGACGAGTGGAGCCCGATGTTCACCCAGGCCGGAAGGGAGCTGCGGCTCACCGGGACCCCCGGTCTGACCGCGCTGACCGTCCCCACCGACCTGACGCAGATCCTGGCGACGCTGGTGGAGAACGCCTTCAAGCACGGCGCGGGAACGGTCACCATCCGACGGGTGGAGACGGGCCAGTCGGTACGGGTCGAGGTCACCGACGAGGGCGAGGGGATTCCCGAGGAGCTGGCGCCGCGCATCTTCGAACGTGAGGTCAGCGGCGGCGACGGCACGGGGCTGGGCCTGGCGCTGGCCCGCCACATCGCGGAGTCGGAGGGCGCGCGGGTGGAACTCGTCCAGGCCAGGCCGACGACGTTCGCGGTCTTCCTGCCCTCCAGCGCCGGCGGACTGGTCCGGACGACCGGTCCGGTCTAGGGCGTACCGGCGAGGCGGGCCGTGCGGTGCGCCGGAGCCGCGAGGCGCGGGAGCGCGACCGGCAGCGGTGGACGGCGCATCGGCGGCCAGCGGCCATGGCCCACTCGCCGGCGCCCCGCACACCCCGGGCCACCGGCGAAGCGGCCGGACCGTGAGGGACCGGCCGGCCCCTCACGCGAACGGACGGCCGGCCGCCGGAGTCCCCCGAGGGATCCGGCGGCAGCGGACTCAGTGTCCTCGTTGGATCCATTCGTGCAGGTGGGGCGCTTCGGCTCCGATGGTGGTGGAGGCGCCGTGACCGGTGAGGACGAGGGTCTCCTCGGGCAGGGTGAGGAGACGGCCGCGGATGGAGTCGATGATGGTGGGGAAGTCGGAGTAGGAGCGGCCGGTGGCCCCCGGGCCGCCGCTGAACAGGGTGTCGCCACTGAACAGCACGCCGAGCTCGGGCGCGTACAGGCACACCGCGCCGGGCGCGTGCCCCGGGGTGGCGATGACCTGGAGTTCCACACCGCCGGCCTGCAACCGCTCCCCGTCCAGCAACGGCGCGTCGGGCTCGCGTCCGGGGTGGACCATCCGCCACAGCGGAGCGTCGTCGGGGTGGAGCAGGATCGGGGCGTCGGCCAGGTCCGCGAGGTCGGCGGCGGCATTGACGTGGTCGTTGTGGGCGTGGGTGCACAGGATCGCCATCAGCTCGCGGTCGCCCAACGCCCGCGCGATCGCCTCGTGGTCGTGGGCGGCGTCGATGACGATCGCCTTCCGTTCGTCCCCGACGATCCAGACGTTGTTGTCGACCTCCCAGGAACCACCGTCCAGTTCGAAGGTGCCCGATGTGACCAGACGGTCGACAGGGTCGGGAAGGTTCTCCGTCATCACAGCATCACGACCGATCGCAGTACCTCGCCGCGCTCCATCCGCGCGAACGCCTCCTCCACATCCTCCAACCCGATCCGCTCTGACACGAACCCTTCCAAATCCAACCGCCCCTGCGCAAACAAATCCACCAACATCGGGAAATCACGCGATGGCAGGCAGTCCCCGTACCACGACGACTTCAACGCCCCGCCGCGGCCGAACACCTCCCCCAACGGCAGCTCCACCCGCATCTCCGGCGTCGGCACCCCCACCAGCACCACCGTCCCCGCCAGATCACGCGCGTAGAACGCCTGCTCATAGGTCTCCGGGCGGCCCACCGCCTCGATCACCACGTCAGCCCCGAACCCCCCTGTCAGCTCCCGCACGGCCGCCACCACGTCCACCTCGGCCGCGTTCACCGTGTCCGTCGCCCCGAACCGGCGCGCCCACTCCAGCTTGCGCGCAGACACGTCCACCGCGATGATCCGTCCCGCACCCGCCAACCGGGCCCCCACGATCGCCGCGTCGCCCACGCCTCCGCACCCGATCACCGCGACGCTGTCCCCCCGCGTCACCCCACCGGTGTTCACCGCCGCGCCGATCCCGGCCATCACCCCGCACCCCAGCAGCCCCGCCACCGCCGGGTCCACCCGCGCCACCCGCGTGCACTGGCCCGCCGCCACCAGCGTCTTCTCCACGAACGCGCCGATCCCCAGTGCCGGGCTCAACGCCGTCCCATCGGCCAACCTCATCGGCTGGGAGGCGTTGGCGGTGTCGAAGCAGTACCACGGCCGTCCCCGCCGGCACGCCCGGCACCGCCCGCACACCGCACGCCAGTTCAACACCACGAAATCGCCCGGGGCCACCTCATCGACCCCCTCCCCCACCGCCTCGACCACTCCGGCCGCCTCATGGCCCAGCAGGAACGGGAACTCGTCGTTGATGCCGCCCTCCCGGTAGTGCAGGTCGGTGTGGCACACCCCGCACGCGGCCACCGTCACCACCGCCTCACCCGGCCCCGGATCCGGCACCACCACCGTCTCCACCCCCACCGGCGCCCCCTTGCCCCGCGCCACAACGCCCTTCACCTCGTACGGCATGACGAACCTCCCGGATCGGCGAGTGTGTACGTTCCCAACATGCCGGATCAGACGCCGGCGTGGAAGCTCATCGCACGGTCGGTTCGATGGTGGCCGCGGGCGCGCCGGCCCGGCCGCGGGGCTACGGCGTGCCCAGCACCACCTCGAAGCTGCGCCGCAGGGCGTAGGGCTGGATCTGGCCGAGCCCGTGGGCGTGACGCGGGCGTACCCGCACCACCTGGTAGGAGTCGTCGTCCTCCAGCAGCCCGGCGAGCGCCTCGTCGATGAGGACGGTGCCCGGACGGGCGAAGGAGGTCAGCCGGCTGGCCCGGTTGACGGTGGTGCCGAAGACGTCGCCCAACAGGGCCAGGACGGGGCCGTAGGCCAGGCCGACACGGACGTCGGGGACCTCGACGTGGGTCTTCACCCCGTCGGCGAGTTGCAGGGCGATCTCGGCGGCCTGGGCCGCGGAGTTGGTGACGTAGAGGACCTCGTCACCGAGGGTCTTGACGACCCGGCCACCGCTGGAGGCCACGATGTCGGCCGAGGTGGCCTCGAAGCCCTCGACGACCTCGGCCAGGCCGGCCTCGTCGAGCTCGCGGCTGAGCGTCGTGAACGAGACCAGGTCGGCGAACCCGACCACCAGGGGGAAGTAGTTGGGGGCGGCGTCCTCGTTCTTCTCCAGGACGGCGAGCGTACGCGCCGCCGACGCCGCGAGCTGGCGCCGCCAGATGTGCACGAGCAGCCGCTCGACGTCGGGGAGCAGGTCCTTGGTGATGCCCACGAGAGGGGCGAGCTGGCCGCCCTCCACGGTCTCCGGCGGGGTGTAGTCGAGGGTGGTCAGGATGCTCGTCTGCCACTCGGCGAGGCGGGCCATCGTCTGCCCCATGGCGCGCGCCAGGCGGATCGCGGCCTCCTCGTCCAGCACCCCGTTGGCCAGCAGATTCGCGGTGATACGCAGGGCCTCGACGTCGCTCTCCGTGAACGCGGGGGTGTCATCGCCCCGCGCGGCGAACCCCAGCGCCCGCCAGATGCGAGTGGCGAACTCCTGTGGTGCTCCGGCTCGCCGCACCGCCTCTTCACGGGTGTAGAGCGCCTCGCCTCCCATCAAGGCGGCTTCGATCTGCTTGGGGTCGGGACGCGACGGCATACGTTCTCTCGTGTTCTGGGCCGGAGCGGCGGGCCTGGGACCCGAGGGCGGCCTGGGATGGGCGCACGGAGCGTGCGCGTGACTGCCGGTTTAGTACGTGAGGGCCGGGGCCGTCAAGAAAACGCGCGCCCGGCCGCCGGCGCCACCGCGGGCGACGTCCGGGAGGCGGCGGCGCGGTCGCGTCCGCACGGGATCGGGGACGGTGCCGCTCCTCGCTCCCCGCGGGGTGACGGTCCGTGATCGGCATGAGCACATGGTCGCACAGCCCGCCGTGACGGCGGCGTGACACCATGGTGCACATCAGGTGACCGCGCTGCCGCCCGGCGGAGGTCACGGCGTGGTCCCCGCCCGCCCCGTCGAGGGCCGGACGTGGACGACGTCGCCCGCGCTCAGCGACGTGACCGTCCCGTCGCCGGCGGCCACGGTGAGCCGGCCGTCGGCGTCGATCCCCGTGGCCGTCCCCTCCAGGATCCGCTCGCCCGGCAGGTGGACCCGCACCTGCCGGCCGATCGTGACACAGCGGGCACGGTACTCGGCCGCCAGGCCGGACGCCTCGGCGTCGCCGTCGCGTTCCAGCCACGCCCGGTAGCGGTCGGCGAACCCGCGCAGCACCGCCCGCAGCAGCGGGTCGCGGTCCACGCACGCCGCCTCCTCCACCGCCAGGGACGTCGCCGTGGGAACGGGCAGCTCGGCACGGGACTGCGCGACGTTGAGCCCCATGCCGATGACGACCGCGCTGTCTGTCGTCGAGGGCGCCACCTCGGCGAGGATGCCGGCGAGCTTGCGTTCCTCCCCGCCCGTCGCGAGCAGGTCGTTGGGCCACTTCAACCCGACGTCGACCTCGGCCACCCGGGCGACGGCGCCCGCCGCGGCCACCCCCATGAGCAGCGACAGCCAGCCGTAGCGGGCCGCCGACACCCGCGGACGCACCAGGACCGAGAACGTCAGCGCGGCACGCGGGGGCGTGGTGAAGACACGGTCCAACCGTCCCCTCCCCGCCGTCTGGTGCTCGGTGACGAGCACACTGCCCTCGGGCGCGCCGGCGTGGGCCCGGGCGACCAGGTCGGTGTTGGTGGACCCGGTCTCGGCCACCACCTCGATCTCGCGCCACAGACCCCCGGGCCGCACGAGGGCCCGGCGCAGTCCGGAGTCTCGCAGCGGTGGCCGCCCGAGGTCGGTGTAGGGAGAGGAGTCAGCGGACATGCCCCCATTCAACCGTGTCCGGGGAGGCGTCCGGTGGTCGGCCCAAGGCCGACCACCGGACCGGCACCTCACCCGGTGTTCTGCAGACCCGCCGCCACCCCGTTGACCGTGAGCAGCAGCAGGCGCTCCAGGTGGCTGCGGTCCTCCTCGGAGAGCTCGCCCGCCTCCGCCGAGCGCAGCGCCTCCAGCGCGCGCAGCTGAAGGTGGGACAGCGCGTCCACGTAGGGATTGCGCAGGTCCACCGCGCGCGACAGGACCGTGCGGTTCTCCAGCAGGCGGTGGTGCCGGGTCACCTTGAGGACCAGCTCGCGGGTGCGGTCGTACTCGGCGAGGACGCGCTCGGTGAGCTCCGGCCGGCCGCCCAGCATGAGGTAGCGCTCGGCGATCGCCCGGTCGGTCTTGGCCAGACTCATCTCGGCGTTGTCCAGCAGCGAGGCGAACAGGGGCCACTCCGTGTAGGCGGCGTGGAGGGCGTCGGGGTCGCCGGCCGCGGCCAGGCCGCTGCCCAGCCCGTACCATCCCGGCAGGTTGACCCGGGTCTGGGTCCAGGCGAACACCCAGGGGATCGCGCGCAGGTCGTCCAGGCCGCGCGCCGCCGAGCGGCGGGAAGGACGCGATCCGAGCCGGAGCTCACCGAGCTCCTCAAGCGGGCTGACCCGGGAGAACCACTCGGCGAACCCCTCGGTGTCGATGAGCGAACGGTAGGCGTCGTGCGCCGCCACGGCGATCCGGTCGGCCACCCCCCGGAACCGTTCGGCCGCGGCCTCCGCCTTCTCCTGCACCGTCCGGGTCGAGGCCATCAGGACCGCGTGGCCCACCTGCTCGATGTGGCGGCGCGCGATCGCCCGCTGACCGTAACGGGCGAAGATGACCTCCCCCTGCTCGGTCACCTTGAACCGGCCCGCGACCGATCCGGGCGCCTGGGCCAGCAACGCGCGGTTGGCCGGCCCACCGCCACGCCCCAGCGAACCGCCCCGCCCGTGGAACATGGTGAGTTCGACGCGGTTGTCCCGCGCCCAGGCGGTCAACCTGGCCTGGGCGTCGTAGAGCCGCAGAGTGGCGCTGACCGGGCCGACGTCCTTCGCCGAGTCGCTGTAGCCCAGCATGATCTCCATGCGGCGACCGGTCTGCTCCAGCCTGCGCTGCACACCGGGCAGCTTGAGCATGCCGTCGAGCACCTGGGGGGAGGCGTCCAGGTCGGCCCCCGTCTCGAACAGCGGAACCACGTCCAGGACCGGCGCCCGCCCCGACGGCAGCGCGCGCTCGGCCAGTTCGTAGACCGCGGCGACGTCCTCCGCGGAACGGGTGAAGCTGACGATGTAGCGGCGGCAGGCGTCCACGCCGAACCGCTCCTGGATCCAGGCGATGACGCGCAGGGTGGCCAGGACCTCCTCGGTGGCCTCCGAGAGCGCCCCTCCCGCGCGAAGCTCCTCCAGGGCCCGCGCGTGGACGGCGCTGTGCTGGCGGACCTCGAGTTCGGCGAGGTGGAAGCCGAAGGTCTCGGCCTGCCAGATCAGGTGCTGGAGCTCGCCGTAGGCCTGGCGGACCGCGCCGGCCGCGGCGAGCGACTGCTGCACCGTGCGCAGGTCCGCCAGGAACGCCTCCGGTCCGGGGTAGGCCAGGTCGGCGTCGCGCTCGCGGGTGGCGCGCAGCCGTTCGGTCGCGAAGAGCAGGAGCTGGCGGTGGGGTTCGCCCGGCGAGCGCTTGACGATCTCGGCGATCAGCCGCGGATGGCCCGCCTGCGCGGTGGCGAGCGCGGCGCGCAGATCCTCACTCGGCGGGGTGAGCCCGGTGTAGACGGTCAGGGTCCGGCCGATCCGCCCGCAGGCGGCCTCCAGCGCGCGCAGCACGTGCTCGGACTGGATCGCGATGGCCTCACGGGTCACCTCGTGCGTGACGAACGGGTTGCCGTCGCGGTCGCCGCCGATCCAGCTGCCGTAACGGACGAACGGCCGGGCCAGGGGAGGCCGCCGGCCGGTCCCCTCCGGGTCGATCGCGGCGTCCAGCGCGCGGTACACCTCGGGGACGACGCGGAAGATCGTCCCGTCGAAGGCGGCCAGCGCGGTGCGCACCTCGTCGAGCGGGTCGAGCTTGGTGTAACGCAGCTGGGAGGTCCGCCACAGCAGGTCGACCTCCTCGGCCAGCCGGCGCCGCGCCTCGGCCTCCTCCGCGCTGCCGGGGTGGGCCGCGCGCAGCCGTTCCAGCTGGTCGCCGACCCGCAGGATCGCCGTGGACACCGCGCGCCGGCGCGCCTCGGTGGGGTGGGCCGTCAAGACCGGGTGGAACTCCATCCCCTCGACGAACTCCCGCAGCCGCTCCTCACCCGCCTCCTCCCGGATGTGACGGACCGCCGCCGCGAGCGACTCGCGCGGCGGGTTCGCGGCGTCGTCGCGCTCGCGCAGCGCCCGGATCCGGTGGTGCTCCTCGGCCAGGTTGGCGAGGTGGAAGTAGACGGTGAAGGCACGCGCCACCTGCTTGGCGCGTTCGAGGGGCCATGAGGCCACGAGTTCGGTGATCTGCTCGCCGGTGACCGAGCCGTCCCGGGCGCCGATGACGGCCCGCCTGAGCCGTTCCACGTCGGCCAGCAGATCCTCGCCGCCGCTCTCGGCGAGGATCGTACCGAGCGTCTCGCCGAGGAGGCGGACATCGCTCCGCAGCCGGTCGGGCATCTCCTGGCGGGCACTGTCGCGTTCCGCGCTAACCGCTGTCATGCGGGTCACCTTACCCAGATTGGTCTGAACCACTTGAGAGGTGGGGGTCACATGGAGGCGGCCGTCGCGCAAAGCCCCGGAAGCCGGTCAGACCATGCGGGGAAGCCGACGTTCACGGAATCGCCCGGACGGGGCCGAGCCGGGAGGAACGCCCCTCCCGGACCCGGCTTCAGGGACCGCGGCGTCGCGGACCTTCCCTGCCCGCGGCCGTGTCCGGGAGGCGCGCGGCCGGACGGAACGGGTTGGCCCGGCCGGATCCCGCCCTGGACTTCTTCCCGGCTCCCCGCGCCAGGGCCTTGCCCGGCCCCGCGGGAAAATCCTTCACTGCGGCCTTCCGGCCCGCCTGGTCCGCCTGCAACGGCAGCCGCCAGGACGCTCCCGCCCGGTCGGCGAGCCTCTGGAAGTCACGGGAGTCGACGGTCGCGATGGACGTGGCGCGGTGCCTCTCGGCCGCGACGAGGACCGAGGCGTCACAGCCCCCGACCTTGATATCCGCGTGCTCCCTGATGATCTGCGCCATGCGGCCGTAGTCCTTGGGGCGCGCGTTGACGACACGGACGTCCGGTGCCTCGGCGAGCGTGCGCAGGAAACTCGCCTCCGCCCTGTTCCCCTCGGCCCCGAGACGACGGATCTGGAAGGCCGCCTCACCGACGATCAGATCGGGGACGAGCAGCTCCTCACGGCTGCGCGCCAGCCACCGCTCACTCGCCTCGGTGTGCCGGTCGCCGGTGACCAGGCTGACGAGGACCCCCGTGTCGAGGACCGCGGAGTCGCCCCGCGTCGCGACCTCGGTGTCCTCGGGCACGGGATCGCGGGGCCGCAACGGGCCCAGGGCGTCGGACTGGTCGGGCGGCGCGAACAGGAGGTAGTCGACCCCCTCCGGGCGCACACCGCCGTAACGGCCGGGGGTCACGGTCGCGATCTGGGGGCCTCCGAGCCGTTCCGCCACGGCAACGGCGCCGGCCTCCGCGGTCCCGAACCCGCTGTTGGGGTGGCGTCCGACGAGATCGGCCATCCGCGCGTAGTCGGCTCGGGTGTGTTCGACCACGACGAACCGACTTCGGTCGTTGAGTTCGTCGAAGAAGGCCGCCTCCGCCTGTGGCGCGCCGAGCCGCTCAAGAGCGTGGGAGACACCGGCGACCACGGAGGCCGGAACCCGTACCTGCTCGGTCTGCCGTTCGAACAGCTCCACGCAGGCCCGGTGGTCGGCGTCGCCCTCGCTGAGCAGGGCGATCAGAAAACCGGTGTCAGCGACGATCACCCGAGGAGCCGTCCTCCCCCTCGCGGGCGTCCTCGCCGTACAGAATCTCCCCGGTCCTTCTGCTCAGATCGGACGGCGCCCCCTTGAGCATCCCCACGAATTTCGGAAGCCCCGGGGCACGCGGCGGCAAAGGCATGCACTGCTCATTCAAGAGATCGATCGCGTCACGCAACCGCTCCTCGGGAATCCTCTCGACGAGCCACCGCAATTCATCACGCAGATCCGACATGAACATGATCCTAGCGCGGCACCGTCTCCGATCCCGGCCCCTGATCTCACCGGCGTCAACGACGATCACCCGAGGAGCCGTCCTCCCCCTCGCGGGCGTCCTCGCCGTACAGGATGTCCCCGATCCTGATGCTCAGGTCTCCCGGCCCCTCGAGCATCCCCACGAACTCCGGAAGCCCCGGGGGCGCGGCGGCGCGGGCATGCACTGCTCATTCAAGAGATTGATCGCGTCACGCAACCGCTCCTCGGGAATCCTCTCGACGAGCCGCCGCAATTCATCACGCAGATCCGACATGAACGCGGCCCTAGCGCGGCACCTTCTCCAATTCCGATCCCTTTTTCACCGGAATTCACCGTTCCCCGAAAAGCCCGGTGAACAGGTCCTCGGAAGAGACCACCGCCCCCACCACGGTCCCATGCCAGTGGTGGACGACAGGGCGCGGAAGGTCCTCGTGCCGGCGGGAGCCCTTGACAGGGGCCAATGGGCGCGCCGGAGAGGGCCGTCCCCGCGCGCCGGTCCGGTCGCAGACAACCGGGAACACCGGCGGCCACGGGAATCCGGGAGGCCCACCACCCCGATCTGCCGTTCCCCGGCTCCACGCGGGCCGGATGACCGGTGACGTGGCTCGGGCGGTGACGACCTCCTCAACGGACAGGACGGCCGGAGACCGGGATCGGCGGCGACCACCGTCCTCGCCCCGGCACCGGCGTTCCTCCGTACCGGCCCCTCGCCCCTGGGCATCCCCACGGACTTCGCAAGACCCGGGGCGGGTGACGGCCAGGACGCGCACTACCCGTCCAGGAGAACGACCGCCGCACGCGGCCACGCCCAGGTCCCCTCTTGATGGGCCACCACGACCATCACGCGAACCCGGCGTGAACGCGCCCGGCGCGGCCGGTCGTCACCTGACAACAGAGGCACCGAGGAGGCGGTCCCCCGGGAAGGAACACCATTCGAGGAGGGGCCGGTTCCTTCCCTTCCCGGAGGTGGACGTCCCGGTCGGTCCGCGCGAGAACGGACCACGGACCCCGACGGATCCGGAACCGGGAATGCCCACTGGACCGTTCTCCTGGCCGGCATCCCTCCCCCGGATTTCTCCCCCTACCGGGCCGTTCACCGGCACGGGACCACCCCTTTGGCCTCTTGTGCCCAACCCCACTTACCTCCGGGTAACCCCGAGCACGTCTCCTCCCAGGCGTCCCACGGGACTACTCTGGTTCTCCATGGCGACCGAAGCCCCTGAACCGTTGCCCGCGGCGGAGATCGACATCCACACCACCGCGGGGAAGCTCGCCGACCTCCAGCGACGCCGCTACGAGGCCGTGCACGCCGGCTCCCAGCGAGCCATCGACAAGCAGCACGCCAAGGGCAAGATGACCGCGCGCGAGCGCATCGACGCCCTGGTGGACCCCGGCTCGTTCGTGGAGTTCGACGAGCTGGCCCGACACCGATCCACCTCCTTCGGTCTGGACGCCAACCGTCCCTACGGGGACGGCGTGGTCACCGGCCACGCCACGATCGACGGCCGCCCGGTGGCGTTGTTCAGCCAGGACGTGACCGTCTTCGGCGGATCGCTGGGCGAGGTCTACGGCGAGAAGATCGTCAAGGTCCTCGACCACGCGCTGAAGACCGGCTGCCCGGTGATCGGCATCAACGAGGGTGGCGGCGCGCGCATCCAGGAGGGTGTCGTCGCGCTCGGCCTGTACGCCGAGATCTTCAAGCGCAACGTGCACGCCTCGGGCGTCATCCCGCAGATCTCGCTGATCATGGGCGCGGCCGCCGGCGGACACGTCTACTCCCCCGCGCTGACCGACTTCATCGTGATGGTCGACCAGACCTCCCAGATGTTCATCACCGGCCCCGACGTCATCAAGACGGTCACCGGCGAGGACGTCACCATGGAGGAGCTGGGCGGTGCGCGCACGCACAACGCCCGTTCGGGCGTCGCCCACTACATGGCCTCCGACGAACAGGACGCCCTCGACTACGTCAAGGCGCTGCTGGCCCACCTTCCGGCCAACAACCTGGAGGACCCTCCGGTCTGGGAGGCGCCGGCGGAGCCGGAGATCACCGACGCCGACCGGGAGCTCGACACCTTCGTCCCCGACTCCGCCAACCAGCCCTACGACATGCACCAGGTCATCGAGCACGTCGTGGACGACGGGGACTTCCTGGAGGTCCAGGCCCAGTTCGCCCCCAACATCATCGTGGGCTTCGGCCGGGTCGAGGGACGGCCGGTCGGCGTGGTCGCCAACCAGCCGATGCAGTTCGCCGGCTGCCTGGACATCGACGCCTCGGAGAAGGCGGCCCGGTTCGTGCGGACCTGTGACGCCTTCAACGTCCCGGTGCTGACCTTCGTGGACGTTCCCGGTTTCCTGCCGGGGACCGACCAGGAATTCCGCGGCATCATCCGGCACGGCGCCAAGCTGATCTACGCCTACGCCGAGGCCACCGTCCCGCTCGTCACCGTCATCACGCGCAAGGCGTTCGGCGGGGCCTACGACGTCATGGGGTCCAAGCACCTGGGCGCCGACATCAACCTGGCCTGGCCCACCGCCCAGATCGCCGTCATGGGTGCCCAGGGAGCGGTCAACATCCTGCACCGGCGCGCGCTGGCCGCGGCCGAGGACCCCGAGGCCGAGCGGACCCGGCTGGTCCAGGAGTACGAGGACACCCTCCTCAACCCCTACGTCGCCGCCGAACGCGGCTACGTCGACGGGGTGATCCTCCCCTCGGAGACCCGGACCTCGGTCATCAAGGCGCTGCGCAGCCTGGGCGGCAAGCGCGCTCAGCTGCCGCCCAAGAAGCACGGGAACATCCCGCTGTGAGCCCGCGCGAGGAACACCCCGGAACCGGCACGCGGCCCTTCCTCCAGGTGGTCAAGGGCGATCCGTCCCCCGAGGAGGTGGCGGCGCTCGTCGCCGTGCTGACCGCGCGGGCCCGTGCCGCCCAGGCGGCGCGGGCCGCCGCGGAGCGTGCCGCCACGCCGGTCTCGGCGTGGCGCGACCGCTCGCGCCTCGTGCGCCGGCCGCTGCGCCCCGGGCCGGGGGCCTGGCGTTCCGCCTTCCATCCCGGATGACCCACCCAGACGTAGATGTCCCGAGGGCGGGCATACCTGTGCCGACGGCCAGTGGTCCGCCTTGCCTAGACTTCTTTCCAGGCTTTTGCCATGCGGGCGCGAGGGCAAGCCGACGCCGTAGCAGGAGGAATTTCTAACGTGCGCAAAGTTCTGATCGCCAACCGAGGCGAGATCGCGGTGCGGATCGCCCGCGCCTGCCGGGACGCCGGTCTGGCCAGCGTCGCCGTCTACGCCGAACCCGACCTCGACGCGCTGCACGTCAAGGTCGCCGACGAGGCGTTCGCGCTGGGCGGCACCACTCCCGCCGACAGCTACCTCGACATCGCCAAGATCCTCGACGTGGCACGCGAGTCCGGGGCCGACGCCGTCCACCCCGGCTACGGATTCCTCGCCGAGAACGCCGACTTCGCCCAGGCGGTCATCGACGCCGGGCTGACCTGGATCGGCCCGCCGCCCTCGGCCATCACCGCGCTGGGCGACAAGGTCCAGGCCCGGCACATCGCGCAGAAGGTCGGCGCGCCACTGGTCGCCGGCACCCCCGACCCGGTCTCCGGGGCCGACGAGGTCGTCGCCTTCGCCCAGGAACACGGCCTGCCCATCGCGATCAAGGCGGCCTTCGGTGGCGGCGGCCGCGGATTGAAGGTCGCCCGCTCGCTGGACGAGGTCGCCGACCAGTACGAGTCCGCGGTGCGCGAAGCCGTCACCGCCTTCGGACGCGGCGAGTGCTTCGTCGAGCGCTACCTCGACCGCCCCCGCCACGTCGAGACCCAATGCCTGGCCGACGCCCACGGCAACGTCGTGGTCGTCTCCACCCGTGACTGCTCGTTGCAGCGCCGCCACCAGAAACTGGTGGAGGAGGCGCCTGCGCCGTTCCTCACCGCCGAGCAGCTCGACCTGCTCTACTCCTCCTCCAAGGCGATCCTGCGCGAGGCCGGTTACGTGGGGGCGGGCACGTGCGAGTTCCTCGTCGGCGCCGACGGCACCGTCTCCTTCCTGGAGGTCAACACCCGCCTCCAGGTCGAGCACCCGGTCACCGAGGAGGTCACCGGCATCGACCTGGTGCGCGAGATGTTCCGCATCGCCGAGGGCGGGACCCTGGACTACGAGGACCCGGTGGTGCGCGGCCACTCCTTCGAGTTCCGCATCAACGCCGAGGACGCCGGCCGGAACTTCATGCCGGCGCCGGGCACCATCACCTCGTTCAACCTCCCCGGCGGGCCCGGGGTGCGCGTCGACACCGGGTGCGAGGCCGGGTTCACCGTCCCGCAGGCATTCGACTCGATGGTGGCCAAGCTGATCGTCACCGGGCGCACCCGGACCGAGGCCCTGGAGCGCTCACGCCGCGCCCTGGCGGAGTTCGAGGTCGGCGGCATGCCCACCGTCATCCCGTTCCACCAGGCGGTCGTGGCCGACCCCGCCTTCGCCCCGGCCGACCCCTCGCAGCCGTTCACGGTGCACACTCGCTGGATCGAGACCGAGTTCGACAACGACATCGCCCCCTACTCCGGGCCGACCGTCCAGCCCGAGGAGGCGGAGCCGCGCGAGCGGGTCACCGTCGAGGTCGGTGGGCGGCGGGTCGAGGTCGTCCTGCCCGCGGGGCTGGGCGCCGGCGCCACGGCCCCGGCCGGGCGGACCGCCCCCAAGCGAACCTCCCGACGGTCGGGCGGGGCGGCCGGCACGGCCGTGAGCGGCGACGCCCTGGTCTCCCCCATGCAGGGCACCGTCGTCAAGGTCGTCGCCGAGGACGGCCAGACCGTGGCCGAGGGCGACACCATCGTGGTCATCGAGGCCATGAAGATGGAACAGCCCCTGACCGCCCACAGGGCCGGCATCATCAAGGGCCTGGCCGTCACTGCGGGCGAGACCATCGGCAACGGCGGCGTCGTCTGCGAGATCAAGGACGCCTAAGCCGGAACCGCTCAGCGAGAACAGAACGCGCCGTCCCACGGGGGCGGCGCGTTCTGTTCTTCAGGAGTCATCCGTCTAGATCCCGGTCCCACTGCTCCACGCCCCTTCCAGCCGGGGCATGGAACAGAAAGACGGAGATCAACGCCGGGAGAGGACTTCCAGAATCCGAGGTCTCTTCTTCGCCCACGACAGTCAGGCCCTTCTGCGCCTGGTGCGGGGGTTTCTGTATCCCGTTCTCGCCACGACCTTCGGTGGCATAGAACCAGTCAAACCGCACGACGGCAAGGGGCGCGATCGTCTGCGCCGATGCCTGCGCGAACGGGTCCCTCCAGCGCCTGACGTACAAGGGTGTGGAGTCCTTGAAACGGTCGGGACAAGACTCATGGCAGACCGACCGGATACTGCTGCCTGCACGATCGTCACGAGCGCAGATCCGGCTGCTTCCCGGCCTTCATCGGCATCGCCTGAAGAACGTTGTTCCGCTCCCGCCGCACACTCACCGAATGACACGAGCTCTGAATTCGTTCTCACCGGCCGCACTCGCTTCGAGACGCTGCAACGTCCAGCCGCACACTCACCGATTCCCAGGTCGACGGTACGCCCACCATCATCTTTTCAGCAAGCGATCGCGGCCGACGGCAGTCTTCCTCGATGGTCAAAAGCTCATCTGATAGACACCGATGAACATGAGCAATAATCCCGTAAGCGACAATATGAAAAGAGCGGAGACATAGACCGTCTCTACATACACCATCTTCCTACTGCCCCCCTGGAGGCCCTTTTCAAGCTCCTGCAGAGGACCCTCCAGGCCCCCTAGAGACCTAAGACCTTCTTGCAAATTCTCATATCTCAAAGCGTATTCTTTTCTATCCAAATCGACATCGACTCCACCAGGAAAAGTCGATCGCCTCCCCCCGCCCTCCCCTATTTCCTTTGCAACGAAATTGTCAATGAGTCGACGTCTGCGCTCGGCAACATCCCTCCACCCCTTCCACCTCTTCAGTTCAGGGAGAGTGTAAGCATATTCTCCACCGCCTTTGAGAATACTGAAAACCCCTTTTATCGCGTCGTCCATAACATTCTCCATCACCCAAACAACTAGAGAAGCAGCGACTATGGAAAAGAATATGAAGGTGGAATCTGCAGCCATCGGCAACCCTTTTACACGTCAAATAGGTTCGGACACAAACAGTTCTTCACAGAGCATTACGCTGTCCTCCGTCATCCCTTTTCCACCCTCGCCCGGTTCCGCTTCCTCCAGTCTTCCTATTACGCTCGACCGCTTTCAGGAGCCGTCGCTTCCCTCCAGGCTCCAGCCCACTTCCCACTTCTCTCCCTGAAGGATTCACCGGACCATCCACTCTTTTCCGTTCTTGCCCTTTACCTGGATATTCACTATTCAAAATATCGCCCAAGCCGGAGAAATCATCTCTTATCTTTATGTTCGCCAAACCAGAGCGATCGCTCCTTTCAAGCAATCCTGCGACCACCGACAGAATCTGCGCGATATCTTCGGTCGACCTGGGGCTCATGCCAGAAACTAGTTCAACTCTCCCCTCGTTCAGGATGCCCAGCGATCCAAGTTCTTTGACCAGGTCCGCAAGGAGTCCCACCTCTTCGTCCCATTTAAGCCGATTCGCTTCGATTTTGGACTCCAGAGCCGACCCCCTGTTGCGTTCCGTCTGCTCGCCCATATCGATCAGGGTCTCTTTACCCTCAGCCCTTTGCTTCCGGGCCGCCAGTTCCTGAAGCTTCACTCCTTCCCCCTCTTCCAGATCACGGAGCTCCTTCTTTTTAGTCACCAGGTTGCGCCAATCTTCCACAATGGAACCGAAATCAGACACAACCGTAAGAACCAGAGTCACTGCTCCTATAACAGTGGCTCCTAGCCCTACGATATTCGGCACATCCAAGACGAATCCCCTTCAACATACACCCCTAAAAGTAGGAGTAAAATCCTCCCGTAATCACTGCCAAAACAAACATCATGAAAATAAACGACGCCTGCCTCTTCGTGAGCACCGCCTTCCTTTCCGCGTCAATATCATATTTTAGACTCCTTTCAAATTCTTCTACCTTATTCCGCTCTTCTTCAATCGCCTTCTTTATCCCCTCGCACACATAAGAGGCGCGCCCGCTATCCTTGACCCTTTCAAGATAAATCAGCTTCTTCCTCTCCGCCCCGAGAACCCTCCTAGCCCGAATCCCGAGGGACACGGATTCGCGGCCCTCCCCCTCCCGTTTCCCCTCGCCCGAATGATTCGGCGAGAGAGTGTATCTATCAGAAACAAGAGCGTAGCCAAGGAAAGCGACGACAACCAGCACAGAAACCGTGAAACCAGTTACGAGAAAAACCACGTCCACCCCAATTCACCTCACTTTAATACTCGAACGGCCACCCTCAGCCTATACCCTTCCCCCTGCCTTGACCTTGCCCCCCATCCCTGGTGGACGGCTTCCTGACACCGGAAATCGCTTCCAAGATCCCTCTGGGAGACAGGGAGGCCCCCTCCTCTCTTCTATTTTTCGGATCCAGATCCCCGTCAAGAATTCTCCCTATCCTTTCACGCGCATCTCTAATAAGGTCAACATTGCTTCCCAGGTTATCCAGGACGGAGGATTTTAAATTATTTTCTTCTCTCAATTTCTCAAGGGCCGTCTCCGGTCCGACATTTTTCAGTTCGACACTCTCCGCCTCTCTCAAAGCTTGACCAGCACGCCTCTCGATTTCCGCTATCCTCCGCCGATACCCGGAGGTGACGATTTTCATGACCCCCGCAACCGATAGCGAAAACGCCTTTACCGCGACAATCGAAAAACTCACTAAAAAGGGAGCGATCCCAGCCGTATTAACTAAACTCTGTACGATCTCCATACCACTTCTCCGCGATCAGGACCACCTGGATAACAGCCTCAGGAGTCGAACCAGCCTTCTGGTGCGGGTACGTGCGGCAGGGGACGGGGCTCCTGGTGCCGGCGGGACGTGCACTCACGGAAGGGGCCGGTGTCGCCCAGGATGATGGGGAGCTGAAAGTCGAGATAATCCCGGTACCACGTGGCCATACCCGTCCCCGGCTCCCAGCGCAGCACCTCCCATGCATGCCAGATCGCCTGGAACCTCGACACCGCCTCGGGATGCCTCCACCACTCCGCACACCATCGGAACTGCCCCCCCTCGGGCCGGCAGTACATCGGCAGGAACCGCTGGGTCACGAACTCCTCGACGCTGTCATAGACCGGCTCCGGAACCTCCTCACCGTTCTCCTCCTCGAACCGGTCCTCCCGCATCTCATCCACCGTCTCCGTCAACCTTCTCCTCCTCACACACCACAACGGCCGGAATCGAACCACCCGACCCGGCCGTCCTCCGCACTTCCTCAACCCCGCTCAGCACTGGTCACCGTCCTCAGACGCCCTCCCCGGGCCCGGCCTGCGGGTTCTGTCCCTTCGAGGGGCAAGAGGGCGTCCTCGCCTCTCCAGGACCAGACGCCTTTCCAGCACGGCCTTCACTGGCCGGTCATATCCAGCCGGGAACATCTCTGCGGGTCCTCTCATCGTCCGCCGTCATTCTGTCCCCGTAATCGGCCGAGTCGAGAGAGACGATGAACATCGCGGCACCGTCACCGGCCGCAATGCTCTTCCTTCAGTGGACACCGCGAAGCCGTCCAGCCCGTTTCCGCCCGGCACGGCGGTCTCCCGGTCCGTCACCGGACCATCCGCGAAGGATGACCTCATGACATCTCCCTGAACCGGCCCACTCAGGCCGAGCATCCTCCTCTGGAACACTCCCATGAATTCCTCTTCGGCCACTTCCTTGAAATCTTCACTTCTTCCGCTCTCCATTCTCATCCTCCCTGCTGATACGCATCTCAATAGGAAGGTGACCGCTCAGAAGGTTCTTGCAGAGGTATTCGACCGGGCTCTCCCCGTCCTGCGCCGTGGCCTCTTCGAGCTCAAGGACCTCCGGCTCCCCGTTCCGGAGACTCCACCCGCCGGCGTCCTGAGTTTTCACCGCCTTCTCACCAACGGGCTCGCCTTCCCCAGAGGAACAGGAACGGGATAGGTGCCGAGAGCGTCCTCACCGTGCGTTTCCCACGCACCGGAGACCCCGGCTTCCCTGACCTCCCATGCCGGATCGGTCCTCATATCCGGATCTCCGGATCCATCACACGACGAGCCCGTTCACATGACCCGCCCGTTTCCCTTCACCCGTCCCGGGAGGGTCCCGCGGAGGCGGACCGGCACGGGTTCCCGCCTGAGGACGCGGCCGGAAGTTCCGGTTCCCTCCCCGCATCCCCCGGCTCGCTCCCGCTCATCTGGAGGCGCCGTACCGGGCCTGCGCCCCTTGGGTGATGACCTGCTCCGACTCCTTGATCGCGGCGCTGACGGCGTCGGCGTCGCGGCCCTTGTACCAGGGGCACATCTCGACCAGGGTGGGCTGGGCGGCCGTGGCGAACAGGAGGGCCTCGCCCTTGGCGATCTGGCGGATCTCCGAGCCCTGCATGATCTCCTGCCTGCGCACCTGGACGGAGTGGTTGCCCTTCCCGTCGCCGTAGCTGAAGGAGCCCGTGGACACGTCGTGCTGGCCGATGAGCTTGGACAGCGCGTCGACGATCTTGTGGTCGTCCAGGCCCGCGCCGAAGACCTTCACGGTCGCGGCCGACCACATGGCCTCCATCCCGTTCTCCGTCCACACGCGCACGCCCTGGCGGTAGCTCTGCAGGATGGTGACGGGGATGATCCCGCGCGATCCGAGGTGGGAGTACAGGTCCGGGAGGTCGGCGATCTTGCAGATGTTGGCGGCCTCGTCGAGGACGGCGACCAGCGGCGGGTCGAGCCGGCCGCCCTGGCCCTCCGATGCCTCCTCACCGGCGATGAAGATGGCGTCGGTCATGGCGGCGATGAGCGGGGCGGCGGCCGAGCGGGACTTGCTCAGCAGGTGCAACGTCTGCTTGGAGGCGACGAAGGAGCGGGGGTCGAACTCGTCCAGGTTCCCCTTCGCGGGCGGGTTGACCCACTCCATGATCTCGGGGTCGTCCAGGCAGCGGGCCGCCGTCCGCGCGGTCGTGTAGATGCCGTCACGGGTCTCGCTGACGATGTTCTGGGTCTCGCGCAGCGCCTCGGCGTAGGCGACGAACCCGTGGTCGAACAGGATGTCGACGGGGCGCGTGTGCTTGGCGTCGTGCAGCCACTCCCCGACCGTCGCCAGGGATTCGCCGTCCAGCGCCGCCGCGAGGATCAACTGGGAGATGAGGGCCTTGGCGGCCGGGCCCCACATGTCCTTCTTGGAGTCGTCGTCGATGGTCAGCACGAAGTGGCCGGCCAGGCGGTGCGCCGCCTCGACCGTGTCGACTCCGCGCAGGGGGTTCCACCAGAACTCCTGCGGCTGGTGGGTGATGCGCTGCGGGTCGAACAGCCAGACCCGCTCCCCGGTGCGCTCCGCGCGGATCTTGGCGGTGGCGGCCCAGACGTCGCCCTTGTTGCTGGTGGCCAGGGCCGGGCCGGGGGCGGCGAGGACGTAGGGGATCGCCATGCCGGTGGTCTTGCCGGCCCGGGGCGCCATGTAGGCGAGGATCGTGTCCTCCCAGGAGGCGAAGAGGGTCGGCCCCGCGGGGCCGCGGGGCTGCTTGATCTTCCCGATGACCAGGCCGACCTCGTCGTCGGAGAGCGACTTGGCCTTGCGGCCGGCCAGCGTGCGCCTGCGCAGCCGCAGGGCCTTCTCGGCCGCCTGGGGACGGGCGAGCTCGGCGACGGTGTCGTCCCCCTTGTTGAGGGCGGCCACGGGGTCGCCCTCGCGCCCCCGGTACTTACCGATCGCGCGGAAGATCAGGATGAGCGCGCCCAGCAGGAGAGTGGCGATCACGGCGAAGACCGCGACGACCAGGGGAGTGGGGACCTCCGGCCAGGTGCTCGCGGTGTCCCAGGTGAACAGGCCGAGGATCCAGGACACCCCGAACCCCGGCACCTCCGCCCCGGTCATGGCTGCGGCGACGCGCGCCGACAACCAGAACAGCCACACCAGTAGTACCGCTCCCCACAGGGCGACGAGGGCGAACAGGGGGCTCGCCGCCGCCGACAGGCCGCTGCCGCGCGGCTGGATCCTTTTTCCCATGTCCGTCCCTCACAACCTCATCGCCTGGTCGGTGTCGTAGAGCCATTCCTCGTCGCGGGTGAGCGCCATCTGGACCGGGATCCCCAGACGCTCCGCGCCGGTCTTGATCAGGTACTTGCCGCGCCCCGGGTGGCGCGCGCCGGGCTGCCAGGAGTCCGGCGACGACCAGGACGCGACGAGCGCCTGCTCGGGGCCGGTGAGCGGGGTGATCTGGTGGACGCTGGCGAGCTCGCGCGGCGGCAGCCCCGCCATGACGAGGATCGCGCTGCGGTCCACGAAGCCCCGGGCCTTGGCCCGGTCCTCCTCCGTGGCCAGGGCCTCCAGGTCCGACAGGGAGTGGGTGACCATGATCGAGGCCATGCCCTTGGAGCGGTTGAGGCGGGTGAGCGAGTCGGCGTACTCGACCAGGCCGGGGGCGCCGCGCAGCGCCCGCCACAGCTCGTCCATGACGCCGAGGAAGGAACGGCGGGGCGCGAGCCCCGCGTCGGCCAGCGCCTGCGCGGCGTCGACCATGCCGAACCCGTAGCTCCAGGTGCACAGCATCGCCGCGGTGAGCAGTTTGTCGCCGGCCGCGCCGACCCTGCTGATGTCCACGCTGACCGCGGGGCTGTCCAGGTCGAGCGGGGTGGTGGTCTGGTCGTCGAACACTCCGGCCAGGGATCCGGCGACGAGGAGGCGCAGGGTGAAGATGAGGTCGTCGACGCGGCCGTCGTAGCGCAGGTCGTCGCCGGCGCGGGCCATGGACCGCAGTTCCTGCGGCCCCTCCTCGATGATCTTGAGAACGTCGACGACGGTGGGCTGGCGCTCCTCGCCGAGCCGCGCGTCCAGCAGGTCCACCGCGGTGCCGAGGATGACCTCCTCGGCGTTGCTGATGGGGCCTTCGCGGACCAGCGTGCACAACGCCATGAGCAGGGAGATCCGCCGCCCGCGGACCTCCCAGCGCAGCTTCTCGCCGTCGGGGCCGCTCATCCTGCGCACCACCGATCCCAGCGGGCCGGAGTCGAGGGGGTTGATCCGGTCCAGGCCCCGGCCGATGCGGATCACCTGGCCGCCCAGGTGCCGCACCAGGTCGGAGTAGTCGGGCTTGGTGTCGCCCAGGACGAGGGTCTTGGTTCCCGTCGCGATCGACCCGGTCACCAGGCGCTTGACAAACGTCGACTTGCCGGTTCCGGGCTGACCGAGGACGAAGACGCCCGGGTTGGTGACCAGGCCGGCCCGCAGCCAGGCCAGCGGGTCCATGCAGACGACCTCGCCGGAAAGCTGGTCGCGTCCGATGGGGGTGCCCACGGAGGGCGGTTTGCTGCTGGTCACGAACGGGAACAGGCCGCAGGCCTGGGTCGTGGTGGCCTGGTACTCGGGCACCGAGCAGATGTTGGGGGAACGTCCCCCTGATCGGTGGGCCCACCCCATCATGGGGGGAAGCTGTTCCCTCTCCTTCTGGTCGACGAAGGAGCCCGGGTCGGGCCCCGTCGGCTTCGACCGGCCGACCCCCTTGGCCGCCTTGGGGGCTTTCGCCGCTTTGATCCTTTTGGCGGGTCGAGGGGACCGCTTCTCGCGGGCCGCCTCGTCCTCGCCGCGTTCTCGTCCACGCCTGGGCACGCTAGGCCCTCCTCTCCTACCAGCCGTTGAGCCGCTGGAGCAGCCAGGGCGGGCAGATCCCCAGCGGAAGTGTGGTGGCGAAGGCGACGTCCTGGCTGCCCCAGGCGCGCCGCAGCCGGATCCGGGAGGATTCGGCCGCCGATTCGGTCTGGGCGATGGCCCCGGGCAGTTTCTCCTCGTCGGTGACGGTGACCGTCACATACATCGACATCTGGACGAGACCGGCGCCCATGCTCTCCTCGCGGGCCGCCTGGGCCGCCCGTTCCTCGTCTTGCCGGTCGCGGGCACTGACCTGGTGGCGTACCCGCCGGCTGAGCTCGGACCTGTACTGCGCGGCGGTCCGCTGGCTCTCCAGGGTCGCCGCCGCGCTCGCCGCGGGCCAGGGGCGGTAGAGGAGCGTGGTGCGCTTGGTGTAGCGGGTGGGGGCCAGCAGTTTGGCGAGCACGCTGGAGGTCACGTTGGTGCGCGGCGCCTCCTGCCACACCCAGGCGACGCTGACCCCACCGTCGTGCCGGTAGTGGTCGTGGAAGATCTCGGCTCCCATGGGGCCGGCGTCGGCCCAGTCGTCCGTGCGGATCGTCTCGGGGTCGGTCGTCAGAAGGCGGTTGGTCTCGCCGCGGGCGTCCGGCTCGTAGGCGTTGCGGACGGTGGCCACCAGGTGCTGGGGGGTGGACCGGCCCAGGACGCTGACCCCGCAGTTGCCCAGGGAGGCCTCCAGCTCGTTGAGGTAGTTGCCGAGCTCCGCCACCGCCTCCAACCGGGTCTTGGGGGCCGCGGGGAACTTACGGGGGTCGAAGGTGATCGACACCCGGGTCTCGACGTTGGCGCTGACCGCGGGGGCCGCGGCGACGAGGTCGTTCATGATCTTGTGCGCCTCGGCCGGAGCCTGGGGGTTCAGGGTCGACAGCACCTGGTCGCGCAGCGTCGAACCGGGGTCGGGCGCGGTTTCGACCGTGACGGCGACCCAGGAGACCCAGGGCATGTAGCCGAGCCGGGCGAGCCAGGCGTGCCAGTTGGCGACCCAGGTGTCGACGTCGTGCGACTCGGCCAGCCAGGTGGAGTTGGGCGCGGTGCGCAGGGTCGCCGTCATGTGCCCGGTCCGCCGGTGCCAGGCGACCCCGTACCTGCCGCCACGGCCGTCCTCGACGTCGAGCAGGGAGATCGGGGCGAGGATCCCGGGGAGCTGGAAGGCCCGGGGGTGCTCGATCATGACGCCGGCCTGGTACTTGGAGTGTCCCTTCATCCGGGTGAGCCACCAGCGGAAGCGGGCGGCGCTCCAGGCGGCCAGGGACTCCCCCTGGACGGGGATCGCCATGAAGAGGGCGGCGAGGAGGAAGGGCGGAGCCAGGTAGAGCAGCCAGGCGGGGTTGATCGACGCGGCGACGACCAGGACGATGAGCCCGCCCATCAACCCCAGCGTCGCCCCCAGACCGAGCCCCGCGATGCCGATGCTGCGCTGTTTGCGCCAGCCGCCGTACATGCGTGGTTGCGACATGGTGAAGGCATCCTTCGGTGATCAGTTCTGCTCTTGGGTCGAGCCCGCGGCCTCGTGCCCGAACTCGCTGGCGGCGTTGAACGCCTGCTGGGTGACGTTGCCCCAGTCGGGTGCGGTACCGCCTCCGCCGTTGCCCGGGGGAACCGAGCCGGTGACCGGCACCACGGGGACCGGCCCCCCGTTCCCGTCGCCCCCGGACGGCGGGGCTCCGGTGGAGGGGGAGCCGTCGGGCGAGGGGAAACCGTCGGGCGAGGGGAAACCGTCGGGCGAGGGGGAACCATCGGGCGAGGGGAAACCGTCGGGCGAGGGGGAACCATCGGGCGAGGGGGAACCATCGGGCGAGGGGGAACCATCGGGCGAGGGGGAACCATCGGGCGAGGGGGAACCATCGGGCGAGGGGGAGCCATTGGGCGAGGGGGAGCCGGTGGAGGGGTTGGCTCCCGAAGGCTGCGGCGCGCCACCGCCCCCGCCGCCGGAGAACCCGCCCGACATGTCCCCGAGGTTGCCGGTGATGGTGCCCGCTTGTCCGCCCGCGGCCCCCGCCGCGGCGCTCGTCCCTCCGGTCGCCACCGCCACACCGATCCCCGCGGCCGCCCCGGCGATCGCCGGGGCCGGGTTGCTGAGTCCGCCGACGTGACCGACCGTCCAGTCGAAGAGCTTGACCATCACCGGCATGGCGAGCAGGGCCAGGCCGATGATCATGACCCCCATCGTCATGTTGTAGGCGAGGTCGACGAGCTGGGCGCCGGTCACCCCTCCGGCCTCCTCGTTCTTGGGCAGCAGCAGCGACTCGGGGGTGACGTTGTCATCGGCGGCGCTCCCCGATCCGCCCTCCAGAAGGCTGAATCCCACCCACATGACGAGGACCGCGCAGGGTTTGTAGAAGATCAGGGCGAGCATCCAGCCGGTGATCTTCTCGAACCACTTCGTCCCGGGGATCATCTTGCCGACCGCCGCCAGGGGGAGGACGCCGGCCAGGACGAGCAGCGAGGCGTCCCGCAGGACCATGAAGATCATCTGGACGAAGACGAACATGACGCCCAGCAGGGCGACGATGATCATGAAGAAGGCGTAGGCGAGGTACTGGAGGACTCCCTCGGTGAGATCCATCTCGCCTTTGAAGTCCTGAAGGACATCGGTCTTGGTGATCTCCACGACGAAGATCATCGAGAAGGAGTCGGAGAAGGAGATCAGCGCCCCGGCGATCCCCAGCCCGAGAAAGGTCGTGACGACCAGGGTCAGGATGCCGGAGAGCATGTTCATCATCGGTTCCACCCGGCGCATCAGCGCGAGCCTCGCCGCGGCCGCGAGGATGCCGCCCACCGCGATGATGCCGACCAGGGGCATGAGCGAATCGTTGAGGCTCGAGACGATCGAGTCCTTGTTCCCTTCCGAGGGCAGACCGGAAGGGATCAGGGACTGCGTTTCGAGGTCGATCGTGGGCTTCATCGCCCAGCCGACGAGGAACATCTTGAGCATGCTCAAGAAGGAGTTGATTCCGATCGAGGCGAGGCCGGCGATGCCTTCGCCGACCCAGTCCTCAACGGAACCGAACAGGGCATCAATCACGGAGCACCTCACCGAGGACCAGCGGCCGGATCGACTGGAAGGCCGGTCTCCACGGGAGAGACCGGTCGTCGGAGGTCATCACAGGCCCGCCACACCGGTGATGATGACGGAGGAGAGCAGCATGAGGGAGATCCCCAAGACCACCCAGGTGACCGTTCCCACTCCCTCGACCACCAGGTCGCTGCGCCCGATCCGGCCGAGTGCCATACGGCCGGCCGCGAAGAGCAGGCCGATCACCCCCAGGACCGCGACGACGCCCTTGCCCCAGGAGATGATCGTGGACAGGGCGCTGTCGAACGCCTCCCTGTTCTCCCCGGCGACCGAGGCGTCGGCCTGGACGCTGCCCGAGAGCGCGGATCCCGGCAGGATCTGGGACACGAGCGGGAGCGCCACGAGGGTCAGGCACACGGACAGCAGCACCCAGGGGATCTCACCGACGCTCTGCGCCGCCTGCCCCGCGTGGCCGCGCATGGCGGCCGAGACGATCTTGCCCGCGATGATCAGCAGGCCGATCACCCCGAGGATCAGCGCGAGCCACTTGAGCGCCCCGAGGACGGGAAGCAGGGCCTCATAGGAGGGGGGCGCGCTCGGGGGGATCGGTTCCTCCCCCCGTTGCTGGGCACATGTCAGCCCTGCGATCTCCGGACGGACGCACGGAATGTCCTGGGCCAGGAGCATGACCCGCGAAGGCAGACTCATGAGCATCCCAACGGGCGTCTAGACGAAACCGAGCACGATGGGGATGGCGACCATCATCAGGGAGAGCCCGAACACGACCCACACCAGCGAGCCGATACCGTCGGCGGCCAGGTCGGTCCGGCCCATCTTGCCCAGGGCCATCCGTCCCGCCGAGAAGAGGATGCCGATCACTCCGAGGACGACGATGACACCCTTGGCCCAGCCGAAGATCGTGTTGAGGGAATTGTCGACCTCGTCCGGGAGATCGGCACCGGGATTGGGGACGAGGGCGGCCACGAACTGGGTCGTGACCTCGATCGTGTGAAGGGGAAGGAGATCCATGGTCAGACCTTTCTATTCCGGGACCGTGCCCAGAAGCCGATCACGCGCCTGTTCCGCACAGAGTTGACGAATCCACCGGAGCGCCTCCCTGGCCTTGCGCGGCAGGGCGACCTTTCCCGCCTCGGCCGTGTCCACATAGCGCAGGGCGGGAACGAAGGGGAAGTGCACCAGTCCGCCGACCCGCTCCTCGAGCAGCCGGAACCGGATGCGGGCGGCCTGGGGAGGGCCTCCGGCCCCGTCCGCGACCACGATGAGCGCGGTGATCCGAAGACCCTGTTCCGTCAGCGCGGTGACCGTCTCCGTCGCCCGGCCGCTGGCCGCGACGGTATCCCGGCAGACCAGGACCAGGGGCCTGCCGTACGTGCCGATGTCGCTCCGTTCGGGACCGTACGATCCGAGATCCCAGGAATCGCCGAGCAGGACGTTGAGCGTGCTGGTCCCCGCGCCGCCATGGCAACCGAAGAGTACGGCTTCCTGCGTCCACGCCGGTAGTCCCAGGCCGCTTCCGGCCTGTTCCGGCGACTCGGCCTCTGATTCCCGGCCGTCCGGGCGCCTAGAGGCGAAGAAGCTCATGAGGATCTGTTCTCCTGTTTTCCCGTCCTGGCGTCACTCCGAAGAAGACAGGGCCGAAAGACGAACGCGCCCACCCGTAGCCGGGGACGAAACGTCCGGAGCATCACAGGATTCCGGCGCCCTGTCAAATACGTTTCCTCCCTCGGATTAAGCGTCCGCATCTTTTCCGTATCGGATCACTCGGCTTTCTTTGACGCATCCCACCTCCCTTCCGTTCCCGGATAGGCCGGATCCGGCCACCAGCCGGGCGAACGGAAACGACGTCCCTCCTTCCGGGAGACGGCCGGCGGCCTCCTCAGCAGTCAGGAGACCACGGGGATACGGCAGAACCCGGCCCCCTCTTCGAAGGGCCGTTGTTCGAAACGCGTTTGCCTGTGTCGTAACCGATTGGTATGACAGACGAGTTCTCTTCCGTCCGAGCCCTCACGGACTCGATGTCGAAAGAATTCGTCTTCGACCGTCTTGACCGAGGTGAGCGACGACAGATGCCGGATTACTACACCCCGGACCGGACCCCCTGGATCATCGGCGTCGCGACGGCCGGCCTCGCCGTCGCCATCGCCCTCTTCGCCACCGGCTGGCTGTCCCCGTCCTCCGAGGCCCCGCCCTCCGGAGGACGGTCCGAGCCGGCGATCGGCGGAACCGGTGCCCCGTCCCCCTCTTCCCCCGCTTCCCCCAGCCCGCCCGCCGGCCCCCTGCCGGACGACCACGACCTGGTGGAACTCTTCACCGACCCCGAGGAGGTCCGGGCCGCGCTGGGAACCGCGCTGGGATACGCGGAGGCGCTCGCGACCTTCTCCCCCGAAGAGACCGAGAGCGACTACCATGACCGGCTCGCCGTGCTCTCGGACGCGAACATGGCGTCGGGCCTGCCGTCCAACACCCTGATCGGACCGATATACGAGGAGCTGGAGGCTTCGGGAGAGGCCACCCGGGGGAACGCCCGCATCATCAGTCTCCAGGCCGGCGACGGCCAGATGCATTTCACCTTCCTCGTCACCGCGATCTCCGCCGACGACCCCGAGAAGCGGAACGAGATCGGCAGGGTCTATCTCATGACAGACAAATACGACGACAACTGGTACATCTCAGGCATTGACCGTTTCCTGCACTGACCGAGCAAATCGAGTAAATCGCCCTCATGCCCCGGACGCGATTTCCTCACACCGATCTGCTGACGACTGAGAAACCCCCGGGGAGATGCTGAGACTATTCGTCCGCCCAGTCCGCAACGACCGAGGCGAGGCGGTGACCCTCACCGTCGTCGGGGTCATCGTCGTGTTCGTTCTGCTCCTCACCCTGGTCCTCATGCTCTCCCTGGTTGCGGGGGGACGCGGGTCCGGCGCGGCCGCCGGCTGCGCGCCGCGTTCCTCCCAACCGGGCCTTTCCGGCGATGCCGAGAATGGAATTCCCGAGGATTATCTGGAGGCCTACCGGCAGATCGGCCGTGAGCACAACATCCCCTGGAACGTCCTCGCCGGTGTCGGGAAACAAGAGAGCGACCACGGCCGCAACCCCTCCAGCGGGGTCTCCTCCGGCACGAACGATGCCGGCGCCGCGGGCCCTATGCAGCACGGCGTCCTGAACGACGGGGCCGCGGCCAACGCCTGGTCCAAGCCGGTGAGGGGCGACAGGAGACTCGACGTCGATGATCTGAGCGGAGCGAGTTTCTGGGACGATCCCTCACGTCGCCACGGCGATGGTTCGGGCTGGCCGGGATACTTCGCGGCCGACGGCAACGACGACGGTTTCGTCGACGTCTACGACATCTGGGACGCGGCCACCGGCACCGCCGGCTACCTCCTGTGGATGGGGTTCGAGGAGAACCCCGAAGCGGCCCTCCAGAGCTACCACGACGGTCCGGGTAATCCCCCCGGCTGGTATTCGGACAGCGTCATGCGCTGGGCCGAGAGTTACGCCGACGGGGAATTCGAGGTCGTGGACGGTTCGGGGGCGCAGAACTGCGCGCTTCCCGGCCCTCCCGGGGATGTCGACGTCGAGAGGATGAAGGACGGCGAGCTCGAGGAGTGCACTGTTCCGGGGCTCTTCGGTAAACAGGGCGGGGTCCAGATGCTGACTCCGCTCACCTGCGCGGCCCACGCGGTGATCTACGCGGAATTCGAGAACGTGGTCCACAACGTCCACGCCCAGCGCTGCCCCGACGACGGCTACGAGCATCCCCGGGGACGCGCGGTCGATTACATGATCAACGGTGGCGGTGTCGTCGCCACGGGGCAGGATGAGAGGAACGGCGACGACCTCGCGGCCTGGGTCCAGCGGCATGCCGCCGATCTGGGCGTCTACTACATCATCTGGAAACAGCGGATCTGGTACGCGGCGACACCCGGCAGCGGCTGGAGCGGGATGTCGGACCGCGGGGGCGCGACCGCGAACCACTACGACCACGTCCACGTCTCCTTCATCGGCTCCAACCAGACGACCTGCAACGACGGCATCAACGTCGGAAGAACCTGATATCCGTCCCGTCTTCCCCCGATCAAGAGCAGGAGTGCCGAGTGGCGAAGGACAGCCTCCCCCCTGAGGGGAACCAGATCGATCCCGTGACCGAGGCCGCCCGGGAGTCGGGGAGAAGAGTGGCGGATCTGTTCAGAGCCCTGTGGGAGCTGCTCCGGGCCCTGTTCGGCCGGAACTCCTCACGATCCGGCGGCGCAGAACCACGGCAGAGCGGCAGAGGACCGATGGGCGAGCGTGCCGCCGCACGTCCCCGAGGGGGCATGGGACCTCCCGCCCGGCCCCGGATCGGCTACTGGCGTGGTCTGGCCGCGGCGGTCCGCGGAGTGGTGGTCGCCGTGCGCGGAGTCGTGTCCGCAGCCGGTGAACTGCGCCGGGCGTTCAGGGCCCGCAGGGAGGAGCGGAGACGGGCGGGAAGCTCGGAGGCGCCGGGTCGCGCCGGACGGAGCGGGCGGTCGTCGGGGCGGCCGTCCCGTTCCCCCGGTTCCACTCCCGCGTGGCAGAGACCTCTCATCGCCGCGGCCGCTGTGGCGGGGCGGGTCTGGCGGGCGTCGGCCCGCGCGTTCGCGGCCACCCGCAACCTCTTCCGGCGCGGATCCACCGCCGAGAGCGGCCCCTCCCCTGCCGAAAAGACCGGTCGCAGCGGAGGAGAGGAGGACCCGCGGCAAGGGCCGAAGGTTCCCCCCACCTTCGAGACCCCCGACAACTCCCACAAAGCCCTTGAAACTCCCAACACCCTCACCCCCGACAACTCCACACCCAGAACCCCCGAAACCCCGAATGGGAGGTCCTCGTCCACGAAGGAAGTCCCCCATTTCGACCGGAAAGCCCTGGAAAAGGCCCGGAGAAACATCTCGGAAAGGACCGGCAGGGGCAGCGACCAAAGACGGGTCCTCAGGCAGGGCCCTGGCAGGTCGACGGGTAGGGGACCGTCGTGATCCGTCCGGTGGACCTCCCGCTTCCCCCACATGCCCCTTCTCCGTTCCGGTCGTCTTCCGGGAGAGGAACGCCGGAGGGCTCCGTCCGGGGGACGGGTCCTCAGCCTGATCCGCGCCCCCGTACCCGGTGGAGCGAGCCGTCCGCCCTCTCCTCCGCCCTCCGCTCGTCCCGAACGGCCCCTTGGCCTCGTCCCGGTCCCCGGATGACGCGCCCGGTCCAGGATCATCCGACGGCCCGGGGGCCCGCTCGAAGCGGCCGTGACTCCGGTGACCGGTCCACCGAGGTCCGGAACGGGCGGAACACCGCTCCCGCACATCGGCCAGGCCAGACCGGACGGGCGGGCCGGGGCCTGGACGTCCCGGCGGGTGCCCTGGGCAGCGCGCTCTCCGCCAGGGGCGTGGCACGAGGTCGTGGCGCGACGAGCGGGCCGGCCGTCCCCGCCGACGCCCCGGGGGCCCGGCCGGTCCTGCCCCGTGGGGCCCGGGCGGTCTCCGGCACGGGCACCCGGCGGGGCATCGTCGGCGGCGGGCCGGAGCGCTTCACCTGGGGAGACGCGGCCCACACCGTTCGGGGCGGCCTCGCCGCGGTGGCCATGGGGGCGCGGCCGCCCCGGTCCTCGCGTCCGGTTGCGGCCCCGTCCGTGAGCACGCGCACCGCCGCGCGCTGATCCGGCCGGGGCGTGGCCGGCCCCGGCCTCGAAGGTCCGCCCCCGCCCCGGGACGACGGCGGGGAGGAGGCCCCTCCCCGCCGGTCCGCACTCGGCGGCCCAGGTCCCCGGAGACGGCTGCGCCCGCGCCGGTGACCGGCCCCGGAATTCCTAGATCCAGCCGATGAGGGTCTTCTTCCTCCCCTCCATCGTCACCTGCACGTAGGAGTCAGGGGCGCTCAAGGGGAGGACGTGCCACTCGCCCGAGTGGTCGACGGCCAGCCGCTCGTTGTCAGGCGAGAGGTGGAAGGAGTCGAACGGGCCGCCATCGGCGACGACCGTCCTCCACTTCTCGATCTCCAGTTCCGGGGAGGCCGTCACCTCGATGATCTCACCGGCGACCGGGTCGTACTGGTCGATGGGGACGTCCACGTTCGTCGCCACGAGGAACGTGTCCTCTCCCGCGAAGGTCAGCTCGTTCTGGTAGAGCACCGTGTCCGGCACGCCGGTGATCCGGGTCGCCATGTTCTCCTCGTAGGGGAACACGACGCCGTAGGCCTTCCGTTCGCCACCGAGATCCCGGTACTGGACCACGGGGTCCCCCTTCTGCTCCTGGGGGTCGCCGACGAGCCCGTACTCGGGCACCACCGGCCCGCTGTCCCCGGGTATCCACTCGGCGTCGGGATCGTCGATCTCCCCCATCTTCTTCGGCGGGGCGTCGCCTTCGAGCTCGACGGCGTAGACGGTCCTCCCTTGGGAGCCGGCCTGTTCGAACCAGAGGAGCTGTGATTCCGGGTCGTATTGGAGCTCCCTCTCGATGGCACCCGCTCCGGACAGGGATCCGCCCGGGGCGGCAACGGTGCGGGCCAGGCGCGCCTCCTCCGTCGCGCCTTCCACGCGATAAATCCGGATCTCCTCGCCCAAGGGCCGGTAATAGTGGGAGAGGTCGTCGGTGAAGTATTCGTTCGGTTCGCTGTAGGGCCCCAACCAGCTCGTGTCCGGCAGCAGGATCCGGTCGATCTCAGAGCCGTCGTCGGGATCGATCAGGACGACCGAGGCATCCCCGTTGTCCCGGCCCGCCTCCAGGCCGACCAGTCCCGATTGGTCACCCCAGCGGGGTTCCTCGGGGGAAGGCTGTTCCGAGGACAGTATTTCCTGCGCCGTCCCTCCCCCGGCACTTCCACATGAGGTCCCCAGAAGGACGATAACGGCCACGCCGACCGGAAATCGGAGAACACGCCTGTTCAAATCCGCTCCACTCCTCGCCATTCAGCATGCTGACGCGGAGTGTACCAAGCACGTCCACCGTTATTTAGACCGAGGCGTCCCACTACGGGGTTTCCGAAAACTGCGGACGGTCAACGCGGAAAATGCGTGTCCGGCCCGCTCCGGACGTTTTCCCGAAGCCACCGCCGGATACCTCTCCGGCGTTTCTCCTCTCGCCGCGGAGACCGGGACGGGGAGCACGGTCCCGTTCCGGGCGATGCCGTGACACGCGTTTCCGTCTCCCCGGAGATGAAAAGGAGAGACCGGGGACGGCCGCGCCGTGTGCCCGGGCCCGTCTCGTCCGGGGAGCACCGCCCGCTCCCCGGCGCGGGCGGCCGGAAGCCGCTCCGCCGGTGAAACCGCCAGGGGACCACTCCCCTTCGGAAGGCCGTCCCGCCACCGGCACGTGCGCCCGGCCCCTCCGGGGTCCGCCGGCCGGTTCCGGACGACCGCCCACAGGTGGTCCGGGAACGCCCCGGCCTCTTCGAGGAGGACGTCCCGTCCGCTCCCGGCCGCGCCGGCGTGCCTCTTGTGTCCCGCGGTGACGCGTCCGGCCTCGGAGGGGGCGGCCGCGGATCGCCGTAGTCCTGGGGGTCCGCCGGGGATAGGCCCCGCTCACCGGGTTACGGACCGGCCTGCCACCGGGTTCCCCCCTGTCCGTTATGGTCGCTTTGTGGCCACATGAGCTCTGTGACCAGATCGACGCCTCCCGTCAGGGAATAACAGGCGCAACGTCGTTATTGTGTTTGTTCGTGACGAATGTTTGGGGCCTCACCCGGCGGTGGCACGTGGACCTGTGCCGACTCGCCAGTCACGCGTGTCGTCGTTCCTGACCTTCTGACGTCCCCGGCTCCCATCGTGCCGTAGCCGGGCGTCCGCGCTCCCCGGCGCCCCGTCCCACCGGACCGCGCGCCCTCCTCCTCCCCCCCGGCGACCTCCCCATCCGCGGCGGTTCCCGGTAACGTCCCGACTTCCTTGGAGTCACCCCGTGCTATCCGCACTCCGGCGTATCCCGTTCGCCGTCCAGGTCCTCGCAGCGCTCGTCCTTGGTCTCGTGCTCGGCCTGGTCGCTCGTCAGATGGGCGGCGACGCCGACGCGCCCAACTGGCTGGCCGTCACCCTGGACACCATCGGCTCGACGTTCGTCACCCTGCTGAAGGCGATCGTCCCGCCGCTCATCCTGCTCGCCGTCGTCTCCTCCATCGCGAGCCTGCGCAACGTCACCAACGCGGCCCGCCTGGCCGGTCAGACGCTGCTGTGGTTCGCGATCACCGCGCTCATCGCGGTGGCCATCGGCATCGGCCTGGGCCTGGTGGTCCGACCCGGCGTGAACAGCGGTGTGGACGCCGCCACCGCCGCCGAGCCCGGCAGCACCGGTTCGTGGCTGGCGTTCCTGGAGAGCATGGTCCCGGCCAACTTCCTGGGCCTGTCGGCCTCGACCAGCGCCGCCGACGACGGCTCGCTGAGCACCTCGATCAGCTTCAACGCCCTCCAGCTCATCGTCGTCGCGATCGCGATCGGCATCGCCGCGGTGAAGGTCGGCAAGCCCGCCGAACCCTTCCTCGCCTTCACCCGCTCGGCCCTGGACATCGTGCTCAAGGTCCTGTGGTGGATCATCCGCCTCGCGCCGCTCGGCACGATCGGTCTGCTGGGCAACGCGGTCTACAGCTACGGCTGGACCACCATCGGCGCGCTCGGCAAGTACACGCTGGCCGTCTACGCCGGCCTGGTCCTGGTGCTGTTCGTCGTCTACCCGCTGCTGGCCCGGGTGCACGGGCTGTCCATGGCCAGGTTCTTCACCGGCGTGTGGCCGGCGGTGCAGCTCGGTTTCGTCTCCCGTTCCTCGATGGGCACGATGCCGGTCACCCAGCGCGTGGCCGAGACGAACTTCGGCGTCCCCCGGTCCTACGCCTCCTTCGCGGTGCCCTTCGGCGCCACCACGAAGATGGACGGTTGCGCCGCGATCTACCCGGCGATCTCGGCGATCTTCGTCGCCCAGTTCTTCGACGTGAACCTGACCCTGAGCGACTACCTGCTGATCGCGTTCGTCTCGGTCATCGGCTCCGCCGCGACGGCCGGCACCACCGGCGCGACCGTGATGCTCACGCTGACGCTGTCCACGGTCGGACTGCCCCTGGAGGGCGTGGGCCTGCTGCTGGCCGTCGACCCGATCCTGGACATGGGCCGCACCGCGACCAACGTCGCCGGTCAGGCGCTCGTCCCCGCCATCGTGGCCAAGCGCGAGCGGATCATCGACATCGAGCGTTACAACGCGCCGCGCGGCCTCGACGGTTTCGTCGACGCGGACTTCCGCACCTCGGCGGAGCGCACCGCCGAGTCCGGCGAGGAGGCCTCGCAGGGGGCCGAGCCCGCGGAACGCGAAGCGGACGCGGTGACGAAGGAGCAGGCCACCACGGCCGGCGGAGCCTCCTGACCCTTTGCCATGCCCCGGCACGGGCGGCCCGCCACACTCGGCGAGCCGCCCGTAGTCTTGATTCCAGAGAGCTTCGAAAGCAGTCTCAGTCACACCGGACGACAGCGGGAACCGACAGCCACTCTCATTCGTCTGAACAGGATGAGGGAGGCGAGAGGAACGATCATGTTGCGCCGCTTGGCACTACCGGCCCTTCTCACCACGGGGCTTACCGTTTTCTTGGCGGCTGCGCCCGCCCACGCCGACACGCCCAGCCCGGGCGAGGTGGCCGACGCCCTACAGAGCGAGCACCTGTACGTCGACCCCGACATCACGACGGAGCAGTACCCCCAGGGTGAGCGCGACGTCCTGGTCCAGGCCGGCCAGAACGCCGAGTCACCCGTCTACTACGTGATCGTGCCCGAGGGCACCTTCCAGTCCAACGCGACGTTCGACATCTTCATGGACGAGGTCCAGGCCGACGTGGGCGACGGCACCTATGCCGTCCTCAACGGCTCTGAGAGGTTGATCCTCGAATCCACGACGCTGAGCGATTCCGACCTCGCCCAGATCGAGCGTGAGGCGATCCAGCAGGGGCAGGGCAACCAGACCGACACCCTGGTCGCCGTGCCCGACGCCATCGAGGACCAGCAGTCCGCCGACGCCGCCTCCGGCGTGTTCGGCGTGGTGCTGCTGGGCCTGCTCGGCGTCCTCGCGGTCGGTGGCTTCCTGTTCGTCCGCAGCTCCCGCAAGAAGCGTGCGGAGCGCGAGGCCAAGGAGCTCGCCGAGATCAAGCAGATGACCACCGAGGACGTGGTCCGCCTCGGCGAGGACGTCGCCCGCCTGGAGATCGACCTGGGCCGGGTCGACGACCTCACCCGCGCCGACTACGAGCGCGCGATGAACTCCTACGACCAGGCCAAGGTCGCGCTCGACACGATCCGGCGCCCCGAGGACGTCAAGGCGGTCACCAACGCGCTGGAGGACGGCCGCTACTACATGACCGCGACCCGCGCGCGGATGAACGGCGACCCGGTCCCCGAGCGGCGCAAGCCCTGCTTCTTCAACCCGCAGCACGGCCCGTCGCAGCAGGACGTCATGTGGGCGCCCCCCGGCGGTTCGCCCCGCTCGGTCACGGCCTGCCCGGCCTGCGCCCAGGCGGTCCTGTCCGGCCACGACCCCGACGTGCGCATGGTCATGGTCAACGGCCAGCGCCAGCCCTACTACAACGCCGGGCCGGCCTACGCGCCCTACGCGGGCGGGTACTTCGGCATGGACATGATGATGGGCATGTTCACCGGCATGATGATCGGCAACATGATGGGCTCGATGATGGGCGCCTCGATGCTGGGCGCCGGCATGGGCGACATGGGCGCCGGTGATCTCGGTGGCGACCTGGGTGGCGGCGACTTCGGTGGCGGCGGCGACTTCGGAGGGTTCGACTTCTAGTCCGCCTCTGGTGTCCGCGCGACGGGGCCCGTTCCCTCACGGAACGGGCCCCGTCGCCGTTCCGGCGGTCCGGAGCGGCCCGTTCTCAGCCGCGCGGGCCCAGCAGCCCGCCCAGGTCCACCTCGCGGTAGGGGGTGGTGCACGGGTTGCCGTCGGCGATCCACATACGCCGCTCCTCCAGGCTCATGACGACCGACACGATGGTCGCCGAGCGTTCCTGCCCGGGCCGTCCCGGGTCGGGGTGCGCACACACGCTCAGGGGGTGTTCGGCGTGGTCGCGCAGTGCCTCCTGGAACCGTTCGGGGGTCACCGGCGCCCCTCGAAGCCCGGCCCGTAGCCGTTGCAGGCGGAACAGGGTGCCGCTGGACAGCTCGCGGTTGACGTCGCGACCGCCGAGCCGTTCGGAGGTGAAGTGGTTGGTGTGCGCGATGACGTCACCGTCACCGAGGTCGAGGAAGATCCGCTCCCGTCCTCCCGGCGCGCCCTCGGCGTCGAAGGCGGCTCCCCCCGCCGCGGCCACGAGGTAGTTCGCCGAGGCCGAGCGGGGATAGCGTTCCAGCACGTCCAGCGCCGCGGAGGCCCGTTCGGCGTCGAGGCAGGCGCGTAACGCCACGTGGTAGGGCATTCCCGGCTCGCCCTGGTCGAATTCGCTGACCAGCGCGTTGGTGACGACGCCGACGCCGGCCTCGTTCATCCCGGTCTTGGCGAGCAGACCCGCCTCGACCGCGGTGACGAAGTTCGGTCCGTCGTCGCGACGGACCTCCAGGAGGACGACGGTCCGCTCGGCGCCGGGGCGCCAGTCCCAGTTCTGCCCGATGAGGGTGCGTCCCGCCGCAGCGGCGGGCAGCACCGCGGCGGCGCTGCACTCGGCGACCGGCACGATCCTGCGCGCCAGGCCGGAGAACATGATCTCGGTTCGCACGTTGACGGCGAGGATGTCGGCGTAGTCGACGCCGGCGCCCTCGGCGATGCCGCGCATCTCCCGCAGGTAGTCCTCCGAGACCGCGGCGATGGCGGGCTCGAACCGTAACGCGACCTCCTGGGCGCGCGGCCAGTCCAGTCCCGCGTAGTACGCGAAGATCCCGCGGTACATCGCGATGGTCTCCGCGATGCGGCCGGCGGCCAGTCGTCCGTACTGGAGGCCGCGCTCGGCCGGTCCACCACTGACCCGAATATGGGGGTAGGGCACGGTTTCCCTTTCTGTTGCGGTAAGGAAGGTCCGTCCCGTTTCCTACCCCCGCGCGGCCTACTCCGGGGAGCCCTGCATGAGCGAACGGGCCGCTTCGGTGACGCTGCCCGACAGCGACGGGTACACCGCGAACGTGTGGGCCAGGTCGTCCACCGTGAGCCGCTGTTGCACCGCGACCGACACCGCGAGGATGAGCTCGCTCGCGCGCGGCCCCACGATGACGCCCCCCAGCACGATGCCGGTCTGGCGGCGGCAGATGAGCTTGACGAAACCGTCGCGCGTACCGTGCATCTTGGCGCGCGGGTTGGTGTCCAGGGGGAGGTTCACGACGCGCGCGTCGACCCGCCCCGACTCGACGTCGGCCTCGCTGACGCCCACGGCCGCCAGCTCGGGGTGGGTGAAGACCGTCGAGGCCACGGTCGACAGCTTCAGCGGCGCGACCGCCTCGCCCAGGGCGTGCCACATGGCGATGCGGCCCTGCATCCCGGCGACCGAGGCGAGCATGTTGACCCCCGTGCAGTCGCCCGCCGCGTAGACGCCCGGGGTGGAGGTCCGCGAAACACGGTCGACCTGGACGAACCCGCCCTTGTCAAGCCGGACGCCGGCCTCCTCCAGGCCGAGGTTGTCGGTGTTGGGGATCATGCCGACCGTCATCAGACAGTGGGTCCCCTCGATGGTGCGCCCGTCGGCGAGTTTCACGACGACGCCGTCGCCCTCACGGGTGACCGACTCGGCCCGGGCGTTGCCCAGGACGGTCATACCGCGCCGCTGGAACACCCCCTCCAGCGCCTCGGCGGCGTCCCGGTCCTGGGTCGGCAGGACCCGATCACGCGAGGACACCAGCGTCACCTGGGAGCCCAGGGCGAGGTAGGCGTTGGCGAACTCGGCACCCGTGACACCGGACCCCACGACGATCAGCTTCTCGGGCAGCTCGTCCAGGTCGTAGAGCTGGCGCCAGGTGAGGATGCGCTCACCGTCGGGCTTGGCCGTGGGCAGCTCACGCGGGTGCGCCCCGGTCGCCACGAGCACCACGTCGGCCCGGATGCGCTGGTCGCCGACGGCGACGATGTGCGGATCGACCAGGCGCCCCTCGCCCTGGATGATCTCGATGCCCTCCTTGACGAGGCGCGCCGCGGTGTCGGCGGACTGCGCCTGGGCCAGGCGCTTGACCCTGGCGTTGACCGTCTTGAGGTCGATGTCGATGATGTCCTTGTCGCCCGGCTCGTTGCCGACGTTGATCCCCAGCGACGCGGCCTCGGACACATAGGTCATCCGGACCGAGGTCGCGATGAGGGTCTTGGAGGGGACGCAGTCGGTGAGGACACATGCCCCACCGATCCCGTCACGGTCCACCACGGTCACGTCCGCGCCGAGCTGCGCCGCCACGAGCGCGGCCTCATAGCCTCCGGGTCCGCCACCGATGATCACGACCTTGGTCACGTCTGTTTCACTCCTTCTGACGGCCCCGTTCCCGGTTGCGGGCATGCCATTGCGCGGCAGGCCGGGACATGGGCGGGGACCGTCCGGGTACTGTGCTCGCCTGTCGCTCCCCCCATTCTCCGTCATTCCGGGTGGCGGGATTCGCACGCCCCTGAGGGAAGGAGCACGTAGCATGTGCCGCGTGCCTCTGTACGCCGCCTATGGCAGGAACCTCGATCCCGAGCGAATGGCCGAGCGCGCCCCGCACTCGCCGGTGTGGAGCACCGGCTGGCTGGAGGGTTGGCGGCTGGCATTCGGGGGCGCCGGCCCCGACCAGGCGGGCGCCCTGGTGACGTTGGCCGAGGAGCCCGGCTCCAGCGTCTTCGTCTGCCTGTACGACGTTCCCGAGTGGGAAAGACGGCTGCTGGACTCCTGGGAGGGCACCGACCTGGGCGTCTACTCCCGGATCACGGTACGGGCCCGCACCCTGTTCGACGGTGACGTGACGGCCTGGGCCTACGTCCTCGACGACTACGAGGGAGGTCTTCCCTCCGCCGCCTACCTCGAGTCGATCGCGCTCGCCGCGGAGAAGGCCGGCGCCCCGAGCGACTACGTCGCCGACCTGCGCGCGCGTCCCTGCTGTTAGCGGTGGGACACGCGGCCCCGGGATCCGGGGTGAACCGCCGACCGGAGAGTACGCTCCGAGATGTGAGCGAACCCACGCAAGACCTCACGGTCACCGGCACGGCGGGCGCGAAGGAGGGGGCCGCGGTCGCGGCCTCCGAGCTGTTGACCCGGACCGGCGCGGACGGTTACGACGCTGTCGTGGTCCTGGGCTCCGGCTGGGCCGGGGCCGCCGACGCGCTGGGCGTCGCCGACATCGAGATCGACGTCGGCGACCTGCCCGGGTTCGTCGCCCCCTCCGCGGCCGGGCACGCCTCGCTCCTGCGCACCGTGTGGGTGGGCGCCAAGCGCGTCGCCGTCTTCATGGGGCGCGTCCACCTGTACGAGGGCTACGGGCCGCTCCAGGTGACGCACGCCGTGCGCACCGGTGTCGCCGCCGGCGCGCGCACCGTGGTGTTGACCGGTTCGGCGGGGTCGATGCGCGTGGACTTCTCGCCCGGCCAGCCCGTGGTGGTGCGTGACCACATCAACCTCACCGGCGAGTCCCCATTGGTGGGCCCCGACTTCGTGGATCTGACGACCGCCTACAGCCCGCGGCTGCGCGCCGTCGCCCACGAGGCCGACCCGTCGCTGGCCGAGGGCGTCTACGCGGCCGTGCGCGGCCCGGCCTTCGCCACGCCCGCCGAGCTCGGGTTGCTCCGGCTGTCGGGCGCCGACCTGGTCGGCACGTCCATGGCCCTGGAGACCATCGCCGCGGCCGAGATGGGCGCCGAAGTGCTGGGCCTGTCCGTGGTGAGCAACGACGCGGTCGGTCCCGTCCACGGAATGCTGTCCGCCGACCGGCTTCTCGGCATGGCCAGGGAACACGCTCCCGAGCTGGGCGCGCTGCTCAACCGGATCCTGCTGCGGCTGTGAGCCCGCCTCACGGCGCGAACGTTCGAAGGGGCACCCGACACGTGGTCGGGTGCCCCTTTTGGTCCGGCCATGGGGTCGGCCGGGTCCGCAACGGGCCGGAAGAGGGGCGCACGCGCCTTCCGCGCAGGGGCGCACGCCCCTCCCCCCGGGAAGGGGAGATCCGTCCGGCCGTCCGGTGGCCGACACTGCGTGGCGAGCAGCATCCCGAGGCCAGGGATGATCGATGCCCGCCACCGGTGTGCGGCCGGCGGTGTTCTCCGTGTGCCACGGCCCGGATCCCCGCAGACCCGTGGCGGCCGAGCACATGCCCTTCCCATGCGCGCGTCGCAGCCGGTTCCTCCGGTCCCCGCGACCTTGGGTTCCGTACTGCCACGGTCGGTGACCGTGGCCCGCGACACGCCTGTCGTCCTTGACCCGCTCGTGCCCTGGGGGCGGGGCCGGGTGACGGTCCGCGCAGCCGCCACTTCCCGCCCCACTCCCTTAGGCATGCCTAACCTAACCATCGATGGGCGGGTGCGGTCAAGTCCATCCCGGAAGACGTCGAGGGGCCCGCAGGACGGGCCCCTCGACACATCGGCACCGGATCAGGCGAAGAGCAGGGCGGCGACCAGCAAGAACGCCGGAGCTCCGAGCGCGACGATGGCGTCCGGCGACCACACCACCGTCGGTTCGGCCTGCTCAGAAAGCGGGCGGGCCTTGCGTTTCTCCGCCTCGTCGCGCAGCTGCCGGGCGACGAAGTCCACCGGCCGCATCCGGCGCGGATCCTCCTCGGCGAGTTCGACGTAACCGTCGGCGCGACGCAGATTGTCGCGGACCTTCGCGCGCTTGGTCTCGCGCAGCGGCCAGGAGCGGAAGACCCGGTCGCCCGCGTGGACCCGTAGCACGTCGGTGACGTCGGCCCAGGTGAAGGCCTGCCAGGGGATGAACGCCTCGCGCAGCGGGTTGACGACGCGCACCCCCTCCTCGGTCGCCACGACCTTCGGCCGCAGCGCGAGCACGTAGGTCACCCCCACGCTGAACACCAGGAGCGCCGCCGCGACCACGGCGGCGTAGGTACGCCCGCGCAGGGCGAGATCGACCAGGTTGACGGCGACGATCGCGATCCAGACCCATCCCAGGACACGCGGGAGGGGTTGGGTGAAGGGTCTCATTCGGTGGCCCACTTGAGTCGTGCGAATCCGGGCTTGATCTGCCCGTTGATGAGCGCCAGACGCTCGTCGAACGGCAGGAACGCCGACTTCATGGCGTTCACCGTGAACCATTGCAGATCATCCCAGTCATACCCGAAGGCATCGGCCAGTTTGGCGAACTCCTCGGACAGCGTCGTCGCGCTCTGCAACCGGTTGTCGGTGTTGACCGTGACCCGGAAGCGCAACTGACGCAGCAGGCCGATCGGATGCTTCTCGATGGAGGCCGCCGCCCCCGTCTGCACGTTGGAGGTCGGGCACATCTCCAACGGGACCCGCTTGTCGCGGACGTAATTCGCCAGCCGTCCCAACCGTGACACGCCCTCCGTGTCCGTCTCGATGTCGTCCACGATGCGCACACCGTGTCCGAGCCGGTCGGCGCCGCACCACTGCAACGCCTCCCAGATGGAGGGCAGTCCGAACGCCTCGCCCGCGTGGATGGTGAAGTGCGCGTTCTCGCGTCGCAGGTACTCGAAGGCGTCGAGATGGCGGGTCGGCGGGTGCCCCGCCTCGGCTCCGGCGATGTCGAAGCCGGCCACCCCGTGGTCCCGGTAGCGCACGGCGAGTTCGGCGATCTCCCGGGAGCGGGCCGCGTGCCGCATCGCGGTGAGGAGGGTGCCCATCCGGATCGACCGGCCCTGCGCGGCCGCGCGCTCCTCTCCGAGCCGGAACCCCTCCTGCACCGCGAGGATGACCTCGTCGAGGTCCAGGCCGCCCTCAAGGTGCTGCTCGGGGGCGTAGCGGACCTCGGCGTAGACGATCCCGTCGGCTGCGAGGTCCTCGGCGCACTCGGCGGCCACCCGGACGAGCGCGTCACGGGTCTGCATGACCGCGACCGTGTGCCCGAACGTCTCAAGGTAGCGCTCCAGCGAGCCGGAGTGCGCGGCCTCGGCGAACCAGACGGCGAGTTCGTCGGGGTCCTTCGTGGGCAGCCCCTGGTACCCCACGGCGTCGGCGAGCTCGACGATCGTGGCGGGGCGCAGACCGCCGTCGAGGTGGTCGTGCAACAGCACCTTGGGGGCTCGCCGGATCTGGTCCAACGTCAACTGGTGGCTCATGCGTCTCAGGATGCCACTCGACACCGGCGCCCGGGGTCCGGCGGACGATGATGCGCGGTCCCGCGCCGCCGGCGACGTCAGGCCAGCGCCGCGTCCTCGACCGGTTCTCCGGACCGGGAACGGCGCTCCTCCCACAGGGCGGTCAGCGCGGTGGCGGCCATGAGCTGCACACCGACCCCGATCGCCCGTTCGTCGACGTCGAAGGTGCCCCGGTGCAGGTCGAGCATTGGACCGTCGGAGGAGGGGCGATGGGTCCCGAGCCGGGCCAGCGCCCCGGGCACCTGTTCCAGGTACCAGGCGAAGTCCTCACCGCCCAGGCTCTGCGGCGTGGGCGCCGGGGCGTCGGCGCCGAGGACCTGGGTGCAGGCGTCGCGCAGGATCTGCACGCTGCCCGCCTCGTTGACCGTGGGAGGCACGCCCCTGCGGTAGTTCAGCTCCGCGGTGGCGCCGTAGGCCGTCACCACCGAGTCGATGAGTTCCTTGATGATGTCCGGGGCGGCGTGCCAGGCGTCGTCGGCCAGGCAGCGGACGGTGCCCTCGGCCACTCCGTCGTCGGGGATCGCGTTGGGCGCGGACCCCGCGCTGACGCGCCCCCACACGAGGCTGAACCCGGCCCGGGGGTCCACCCGGCGCGACAGCGCCGCGGGGAGTTCGGTGACGACCTTGCCCAGCGCGTAGACGAGGTCGGTCGTCAGGTGCGGGCGGGCGGTGTGCCCGCCCGGCCCCGACAGCCGGACCATGAGCTGGTCGCAGGCGGCGGTGATGGGACCGACGCGCAGGCCCACCCGGCCGGTGGGCAGCCGGGGGTCGCAGTGCAGCGCGAAGATCCGGTCGACGCCCTTCAGGCCATCGGCGTTGATGACCTCCATGGCGCCGCCGGGAAGCTCCTCGGCCGGCTGGAAGAGCAGCCGGACCCGGCCCGGCAGGGCGCCCGCGCGCGCCTGCTGGGCCAGGAAGACGCCCGCGGCGAGCAGCACCGTGGTGTGCACGTCGTGACCGCACGCGTGCGCCGCGCCGGGGACCGTGGAACGGTAGGGCACGTCCTTATCGTCGGCCAGCGGGAGCGCGTCGATGTCGGCGCGCAGCGCGACGGTCGGCCCGTCGTCGGCCGATCCGATGTCGCAGATGAGACCGGTTCCCTGCGGCAGCACCACCGGCTCCAGACCGATCCCGCGCAGCCGCTCCACCAGACGCTGGGTCGTCCGGTGCTCGGCAAAGGCGAGCTCGGGGTGCATGTGGAGGTCTCGCCGGAACTCGACGAATTCCCGCTCCCGGCGAGCCAGAAAAGCGGTCAGTTGTTCCCGCAGGTCACGCCCCTGCATGCGAGGGCCCCCTCTTCCTCGACGATTGTTCTCGGCCGGCGTTGTGCGCGCCGGTGTCCCTGTCCGCCGCCCCGCTCTCGCCGGCGGCGTTTCCGTACGGCGTGGTCGACCCCCGGTCCGGGCCGAACCCTCCGGCCCGGAACTCCCCCGTCAGGGCGTCCACCACGTCGTTGATCGTGCCCCCCTGGTCGATGACGGCCCGTTGGCGCTCATAGGAGGCACCGTTGTGCAGGACCTCGGAGACGACGTCCAGGTCCTCGGCACAGCCGAGTCGGTCGGCGATCGGCTTCAGCTCGCGGACGAGCTCGTAGAGGTCGTCGCGCAGCGGGACGGTGCCGCCCCGCTCGTCGGTGATGACCCGGGCGTCCAGCCCGTAACGGGTGGCCCGCCACTTGTTGTCGTTGACCACCCAGGCCGCCGGGCTGGGCAGGCTGTAGCCGCGGTCGAGCTGCTGGTCGAAGAGCTGCACGAGGCTCTGCGACAGCGCGGCGGCCATGCCGACCTCACGCAGGGTCGGGATGCCGTCGAACATGCGGATCTCGATGGTGCCGAAATCGGGATGCGGCCGGACGTCCCACCACACCTCCTTGATGCTGGAGATCGTGCCGGCGCGCAGCAGGGTCTCCATGTAGTCCTCGAAGGAGGCCCAGTCGTCGAGGCGGGGCGGCGGGCCGGCGGTGGGCAGGGCGCCGAACACGATCGCCCTGGCCGAGGCCAGCCCGGTGTCGTGCCCGCTCCAGAACGGGCTGGAGGCGGTCAGCGCGAGGAAGTGCGGCAGGTAGCCGGCCAGCGCGTTGACGATGGGGATCGCCTTCTCGGCCGAGCGGACCCCGACGTGGACGTGGACGCCGAAGGTCAGGATGCGGCGGGCCAGCCACTGCATCTGGTCGATGAGCTCGCCGTAGCGCTGGACCGGCGAGAGGGTCTGGTCGCGCCAGTCGTCCAGGGGGTGGGTGCCCGAGCACATCAGGGCGAGCGAGCGCGGTTCGATCGCCGCGCCGAGCCGGGAGATGCTTCCGGCGAGGTCGCCGCGGACCTCCTCGACGGTCTCGCAGATGCCGGTGACGACTTCGACGGTGCACTGCATCAGCTCGTGCCGCAACGGCGGGTGGGCGGGCGCCTGGCTCAGGTCGGGAAGCTCCCCGAGGACCTGCTGCGCCTCCTGGCGCAGGTGTCGCGTGTTGACATCGACGAGCTGGAGTTCCCATTCCACACCGAGGGTGGCACGGTCGGACGCGTTGAATTCGATGGCCACGATCAACCTCCGCGCTGTCGTACAGCCGGCACGCTCACCGACTTGTGACGCACCTTAGGCGAGACATCGGTCTCGATGTCAGTGCGTCTCATGGTCGGTTCCGCTCTCCTTCGGAATCGAGTACGTGGCGGACTGGTGGCCTGGGCTGCGGCACGGCGGACGACCGCCTCGTGACCGAGGATTACAGATGCACAACCGGCTCCGCCGGGAAACGGCCGATCGTGACCTGAAACAGCCGGGGCGCTTCTTCGCGTCACGGGCCCACTGGTCCCGGATGCTCCCCGACTTCGCCGTATCCAAACGTAACCGGGCCCGTGGTCCTTTTCCGGGCTTCCGGGAAAGAACCGCCCCGTCGTCGAGATCACGGTACACAAGGACACGGAGAAAGTACTTGAAGTGACCAATACGTGATGTCGTGCGTCGCCGCAGGTCAACGTGGGACAGAACGCTTGACGTCCCGGCCGCGTCGGCGGGCCCAGAGCACGCCGGCCGCCACGGCCGCCGCCACCCCGACCGCCGTCACGAAGCGGGACGGCGCGGGCCGCCGCCCGGGAGACCGTGGGCCGGCGGCCGGACCGGCGGTGTGAGGGACGAGCTCCTCCCTGGCGGCCAGCCGGGCGGGCTCGGCCGGGATCGCGGCCACGGGGATGTCGATCGGCACCGACCCCTGGTAGGGCGGTGGCACCGGCAGCCAGGTCGCCGTCCAGGCCGCGGCGAACAGCACGAACCGCAGGACGATGTCGATCCACACCAGCAGGCCGGCCAGCACCGCGAAGGAGGCGTAGACGGGGTTGTCGAGCGTGCTTCTGATGAGCAGCGCCCCGGTCGCCTTGAGCGCCTCGAAGCCCAGCGCGGCGAAGAACGCCCCGCGCCACAGCGGCCGCCAGGACCACCCGCCGCCCGACAACCGGCCGAACACCACGAGGAAGAGCACGGTGTCGACGCCGACCGCGATGGCCAGTCCCAGGAAGCGGGTCGCCAACAGGGCCGCCGGCGTGTGCTCCAACCCCACCCAGGACAGCGACCAGCGCGTGGCCGCCTGGGCGGCGCTGGTCAGCGCGACGGAGCCGAGCAGGGCCACCCCCAGCACCACCACGACGAGCAGGTCGGTCAGCTTCCCCAAGAGGGGGTTGACGGCCTGGGCGGTGCTCCTGAGCCATATGACGCGCAGCGCCTCGCGCAGCGCGGAGACGGCGCCCAGGCCGGCGTAGAGCAGGCCGAGGAGCCCGAGGAGCCCCGCGCCGACGCGAGCCCGGGCGACCTCCTCCAGGGGGAGCCGGTCGGCGAGCCCCGGCAGCGTCTCCTCGACGGCCTGCTCCAGGTAGGCGCGCGCCTCCAGGTCGACCGCCGCGACATATCCGAGCAGGGAGAAGGCCAGCGCGAGCAGCGGGAAGAAGGACAGGAAGGCGTAGTAGGTGACCGACGCGGCGAGCAGGCTGCCCTGTTGGCCGGAGTAGCGCTCATAGGCCCGCACGAGGTGGTCGAACCCGGGCCTGGTCCGCCGAAGACCCCAGTAGGCGTCGAGCGCCGTGTTGACCCGCTTGCGTACCCGGTCTCGGAACCGTTCCATCGTCGAGGGCATCGCGCTCCCGGTTCGCGTCGGCTGGGTGGCGGACGACCGAGGGTAGTCGCGGCCGGACGCGAACAGAAGGGGACGCGCCTTGGTGACGCCCTCACCCCTACCGATCGGAATTGATCGCAATGGATCGGTACCGAACGGTGTCGTTGTGGTTTAGATTGAAACCGTGCTCTCCTCCCAGGTCTGGCGTTCCACCGGCCGCCTCTCCGACGGGCGGGCCATCATCTACTACGACGAGTCCCCCGGCACCGGACGCGCCGACATCCCCGACCCCCGCCCCCTCCCCCCGTCCGCCCCGACGTGCGAGCTGCGGCGCGACCCGCTCCTCGACGAGTGGACGTCCCTGGCCGCGCACCGCCAGGACCGCACCTTCCTCCCTCCGGCCGACGCCTGCCCCCTCGACCCGGGGGGAGCCGGCCGGGCCTCGGAGATCCCCGCCCCCGACTACGACGTCGTCGTCTTCGAGAACCGTTTCCCGTCCCTGGCCCCTTCCCCCCTCCCCACCCCGGAGCAGGCCGACCCCGCGCTCGAAGCGCGCCCGGGTGCCGGACGCTGCGAGGTCGTCTGCTTCACCTCCGAGCACGAGGGCTCCTTCTCCCGCCTCGCGCCCCGGCGCGTCCGGACCTTGATCGAGGCGTGGGCCGACCGGACGGCGGCGCTCAACGCCCTGCCCGAGGTCGCGCACGTCTACCCGTTCGAGAACCGCGGCGAGGAGATCGGGGTCTCCCTCCACCACCCCCACGGCCAGATCTACGCCTATCCCTTCGTACCTCCGCGCATCGCCCGCATGCAGGCCACGGCCCGCCGGCATCGCGAACGGGCGGGGACGAACCTGTTCGACGATGTCGTGGCGGCCGAACGCGCCGCGGGACGGCGGGTGGTGGCCGAGGACGCCGAGTGGATCGCCCTCGTCCCCGCCGCGGCCCGCTGGCCCTACGAGATCCGCCTCTTCCCGCTGCGCAGGGTCCCCGACCTGCCCTCCCTCGACGACTCCCAGCGTGACGGGCTCGCCCGCCTCCTGCCCCGCCTCCTGGGCGCCTTCGACGCGCTGTTCGACACGCCCACCCCCTACATCGCGGCGTGGCACCAGTCCCCCGTGGACGCCTCGGGCGCCCATGACCCGGAGTTCGGTCTCCACCTCCAAGTGTTCACGGTCAGACGGGCCGCGCACCGGTTGAAGTACCTCGCCGGAGCCGAGTCCGGCATGGGCACCTGGATCAACGACGTCACACCGGAGACCGCCGCCGACCGGCTGCGCGGCGCCCTGGTGGCGTGACACCGACGCTTCACGAAAGGAAACGGGGTAGGCAATGAGGGTCCTGGTCACCGGGGGCGCCGGTTACATCGGCAGTGTGGTGGCGTCCCGCCTGGTCGAATCGGGGCACGACGTCGTCGTGCTCGACAACCTGTCGACCGGACACCGCGACGCGGTACCCGAGGGGGCGGCCTTCGTCGAGGGGGACGTGCGCGAGCACGCCGCCGCGATCCTGTCCCACGGGATCGACGCGGTGCTGCACTTCGCGGCGCGCTCGATCGTGCCGGAGTCCGTCGCCCACCCCGAGCTGTACTGGGAGGGCAACGTCGGCGTCTCCCTCGCCCTGTTGGAGGCCATGCGCGCCACGGGGGTGCGCGCCATCGTCTTCTCCTCCACCGCCGCCGTCTACGGTGAACCCGAGTCCGTACCGATCCCCGAAGAGGCGCCCGTACGGCCCACCAACCCCTACGGCGCCACCAAGGCCGCCATCGACGCCGCGCTGAGCGAGCACGCCCGCATGCACGGCATCGGCGCGGTGAGCCTGCGCTACTTCAACGTCGCCGGCGCCCACGGCCGCTTCGGGGAGCGCCACGCGACCGAGACCCACCTGATCCCGATCGTGCTCCAGGTCGCCCTGGGGCTGCGCGAGTCCGTCTCGCTCTACGGCGAGGACTACGCCACCGAGGACGGCACCTGCGTGCGCGACTACATCCACGTGACCGACCTGGCCGACGCCCACCTGCTCGCCCTGGGGCGCTGCGTGCCGGGGACCCACCAGATCTACAACCTCGGCAACGGAACCGGATTCTCCGTGCGCCAGGTCGTCGAGGTGTGCAGGGAGGTGACCGGGCATCCGATCCCGGCCGTCACCGCCGCGCGGCGTCCCGGTGACCCCGCGGTCCTCGTCGCCTCCGGCTCCCGCGCCCGGGAGGTGCTGGGCTGGCGTCCCCGGTATCCACGGCTGGAGCAGATCGTGTCCGACGCCTGGGCCTTCCACACCACGGCCATGGCCGGAAACCTTCCGGAGGACAGACTGTGAGACCGATACGTCGTCTGCTGTCGATGCTGGGACGGCGCTCCGCCCCTCCGTCGGCGGCCGCGACCACACCACAGCGGTGGCGGGTGAGCCCGAGCGTGGACGCCGACGAGCTCGCCGCCGCCTTCACCGCCGCCTACGAGGGGCTGGCCCCCGACGGGGTGTGGCGCGCGCCGGGCCGGGTCAACCTCATGGGAGAGCACACCGACTACAACGAGGGTCTGGTGCTGCCCCTCGCGCTGCCCTGGGGGGTCAGCGCGGCGCTCGCCCGCACCGATGACGGCGTGGTCGAGGCGCGCAGCGTCCAGCGGCCCGGCGAGACCGTCCGCTTCCACCCCCACGAACTGGCCGTCACACCCGACGGCCGCGGGTCCGTCGGCGGCTGGGGCGCCTATGTCGCCGGCGTGTTCTGGGCCCTGCGCGAGGCCGGCCACCTGGCCGGCCCTTCAGCGGGCGCCCGGCTGCTGCTCGACTCCGACCTGCCGGTCGGCGCCGCGCTGTCGTCCTCCGCGGCGCTGGAGTGCGCCACGCTGCTCGCCGTGGTGGACGCCTTCGGACTGGCCGACCTGGCCGGCGACCCGGTCGCCATGGCCCGCCTGGCCCGGCGCGCCGAGAACGACTTCGTCGGCGCGCCGACAGGGATCATGGACCAGAGCGCGTCCCTGCGCTGCTCGGCCGGTCACGCGTTCTTCCTCGACTGCCGTAGCGAGGGCGGGCGCGAGATACCGCTCGCCCTGGAGGAACACGACCTGCGGCTGCTCGTCATCGACACGCGGGTCCAGCACGCCCTCGCCGCGAGCGGCAGCGGCTACGCGGCCCGCCGCGCCGAGTGCGAGCGCGCCGCGCGCCTGCTCGGCGTCGCGGCGCTGCGCGACGTCGAGGACCTGCCGGGCGCGCTGCGCTCCCTGAGGGATCCGGTACTGCGCGGACGGGTCCAGCACGTGGTCACCGAGATCCACCGGGTCAACGCGACCGTGGGGCTGCTCCGCAGCGGACACCTTCCCGAGGTCGGCCGGGTCCTGACCGCCTCGCACCTGTCCATGCGCGACCAGTTCGAGATCTCCTGTCCCGAACTGGACACGGCCGTCGAAGCGGCGTGCGCGGCGGGCGCGCGCGGTGCCCGCATGACCGGCGGCGGCTTCGGTGGCAGCGCGATCGCCCTGGTCCCCCGGGACCGGTTGGCGGACGTGCGCGCCCGCGTGGCCAAGGCGTTCGTCGAGAAGGGGTGGCGGGAGCCGGAGTTCCGGGTCGCCGTCGCCGCCCAGGGAGCCCACCGGGTGCGCTGAGCCCGTGCCCGTCGTCCGCTCACCCCGCGCGGCGGGACGGCCTGCGGCGGACCGCGCGGCGCGCCACCTGCGCCGGGCCCGCGCCGTCCGTCCCGGCCGTCCTGGTTCCCGTCGCCTCGGCCGTCGGCCGGGCGTCACGGCCGGGCGCGCGCCGATACGCCGTGTGCCTGATCCGCGCCCGTAGCAGGCGGGGCTTGATGGGGTGGGCGACGGTGATCGTCTCGTCCATGGCAGGACCCTAGGGCCCGGTGGTGACAGCCGGCTCTCCCCTGTCCGCTCCGGAACCGAAATACCATGTGGCGAGTCCTACCGGACGCAACGACCCCACGCTGCCAGGAACGGATGGGCGACGAGAGCTATGGGTGACAGGCCAGACCCCCGTCAGCGAGGCCGCCGGGGAGCCGACGACCACGACCGCACCGGGGTGTTCCGTCGTCCCGCGGGCGGCGGGATGCCCGAGGAGATCGAGAGACTGTACCGGCCGCGCGGCTCCGAACAGCGTTCCGGAGCCTCCGAGCCCACGCGGCGTCTACCACGGACCCCGGCGGAGGAGGCGCGCGAGCGTCACCGCGCGTCCGGGGGCGGGTCCCGACCTCCCGGCGGAGGGCGGGGTGGCCGCGTCTACGACGGCTCGGGACGGGCCCGCCGCGACCGCGAGGAGCGGCGCCGGCGCCGGCGCCGGACGTGGACCATCGTCCTCGTCCTGCTGGTGGTGCTGCCCGCGGCGTTCTACCTGTGGGCCGACTCGCGGCTCCAGCGGGTCGAGGCGCTGCCCGACTACGAGGGCCGCCCCGACGACCAGCCCGGCACGACCTACATGATCGTCGGCTCCGACAGCCGCGAGGGCCTCAGCGACGAGGACATGAACGACCTGCGCACCGGCCGCGCCGAGGGCAAGCGCACGGACACGATCATGGTGCTGTACGTGCCAGACAGCGGCCGCCCCTCGATCATCAGCGTCCCACGCGACTCCTATGTCCCCATCCCCGGCATCGGCGAGAACAAGATCAACGCGGCCTTCTCCGACGCCCTCGGGGGTGGCCCCGCCACGCTCGTGCAATCCTTCGAACAGGCCAGCGGGGTGCGCGTGGACCACTACGTGGAGATCGGCTTCGCCGGGTTCGTCGACATCGTCGACGCGGTCGGCGGGGTCGAGATGTGTCCCGAGGAGCCGATGAGCGACCCCAAGGCAGGATTGGACATCCAGGCCGGCTGCCAGGAGATGGACGGTGCGACCGCGCTGGGGTACGTGCGCACGCGCGCCTCGGCACGCGCCGACCTCGACCGCATCCAGCGGCAGCGGGAGTTCTTCAGCGCGCTGGTCGCCAAGGCGACCTCCCCCGGGACCCTGCTCAACCCCTTCCGGGTGGTCCCGTTGGTCACCAGCGGCACCGCGACCTTCAACGTGGACGAGGGCGACCACCTGAGCGACCTCGCGGGAATGGCCCTGGCGATGCGCGAGGACCCCGCCACCACCGCGATCCCCATCGGTTCGACCCCGACCCTGGCGGTCGGTTCGGTGGTGCTGTGGGACGAGGCGCGCTCGGCGGAGATGTTCGCCGCCATGCAGGCGGGCGAGGAGATCCCCGAGTCCGCGATGCAGGAGTAGCCGGGCCCCGCCCGGCCCGCGTCGGACACGACCGCGGCGCCCGGGCCGGCACGTGGAAGGCCCGCCGTCCCGCGTAGCCGCGGGCGACGGGCCTTCGGCGGCGTGCCCGCACCGTGCACCTACCCCCCAGCGGACGCACGGCCGGCACGCCGGCTTGCGGGACGCTTTCTCGTCGTCATCTACGAGACTAGCCCGATCCGGGTCAACACCTCGGGTGACCTGGCCCAAAGCACGGCAATGCCGCGCCGGGCCCCGGCCGTCCCGAGCGTGGCGAAGGGCCGCCCCGTCCGCGATCCGGACGAGACGGCCCTGTCTCCTAGGGCGTGGGCCTAGGCCAGACGCTTCTGGAGGTTCTCGTCCAGCGCGGCGAGGAACTGCTCGGTGGTCAGCCACTCCTGGTCGCCGCCGACGAGCAGGGCGAGGTCCTTGGTCATCTGACCCCCCTCGACCGTCTTGATGACGACGTCTTCCAGCGTCGTGGCGAACTCGATCACCGCGGGGGTGTTGTCGAGCTTGCCCCGGTGCTCCAGACCGCGGGTCCAGGCGAAGATCGACGCGATCGGGTTCGTCGAGGTCGGCTTGCCCTGCTGGTGCTGACGGTAGTGGCGGGTGACCGTGCCGTGGGCGGCCTCGGCCTCGACCGTGCGGCCGTCAGCGGTGCGCAGGACCGACGTCATCAGGCCGAGCGAGCCGAAGCCCTGGGCGACCGTGTCGGACTGGACGTCACCGTCGTAGTTCTTGCAGGCCCAGACGTAGCCGCCCTCCCACTTCAGCGCGGCGGCGACCATGTCGTCGATCAGCCGGTGCTCGTAGGTGAGGCCGGCCGCCTCGAACTTGTCCTTGAACTCGTTCTCGAAGATCTCGGCGAACACGTCCTTGAACATGCCGTCGTAGGACTTGAGGATCGTGTTCTTGGTGGACATGTAGACCGGGTACTTGCGGTCGAGGCCGTAGTTGAAGCTGGCCCGCGCGAAGTCCTCGATGGACTTGCGGTAGTTGTACATGCCCATGGCGACGCCGCCGCCCTCGGGGAAGTTGGCGACCTCGAACTCGACCGGCTCGCCGCCGTCCTGCGGGGTGTAGGTCATCGTGACCGTGCCCGGGCCGGGGACCTTGAAGTCGGTCGCCTTGTACTGGTCGCCGTGGGCGTGACGGCCGATGATGATCGGCTTGGTCCACCCCGGGACGAGCCGCGGGACGTTGGAGGCGATGATCGGCTCGCGGAAGACGACGCCGCCCAGGATGTTACGGATGGTCCCGTTGGGCGAACGCCACATCTTCTTGAGGCCGAACTCCTCGACCCGCGCCTCGTCGGGCGTGATGGTGGCGCACTTGACGCCGACGCCGTACTCCTTGATGGCGTTGGCCGCGTCGACGGTGATCTGGTCGTCGGTGCGGTCGCGCTCCTCGATGCCGAGGTCGTAGTACTTCAGGTCGACGTCGAGGTAGGGCAGGATGAGCCGGTCCTTGATGAAGGACCAGATGATCCGGGTCATCTCGTCGCCGTCGAGCTCTACTACAGGGTTCTCAACCTTGATCTTGGCCATGGCTGTGTGGCTGTCCCTTCGTTTCGGCCGGTCGTCATGTGGCTGGAGGCCGCGCGCGCGACCCGCCGGATTCCACCGGAGCACCGCGCACCGCCCGTCCCCTGGCGAGGGCGCCGAACAGGCCCACCGCAGGAGGGGCCAGGCCGTGCGTCGACTTACCGCCGGTGCGGTATCTCGATATCAAGCTTATTCGAGGGCGAACCTACAGCTTCGGGGCGACCCAGGCCAACGCGATCAGCAGCACCGCAAGCGAGACGAGGGTGACGACGTCGATCCATCGCCGCCGCACCGCGAGCATGCCGACCCGCTCCGCGGGGAGGAAGCCCCGGAAGACCGCTCCCAGCAACAGCGCGCCGGCGATGAGGGCGGGCCCCCTCTTGAAATAGGCCGCCGCGACGACCACGATGCCCGCGGCCATGGTCGCCAGGACCAGGAAGTAGGGGACCTGGGACAGCCAGCCGGGGACCTCCGCGGGCGTCGACACGTCCGACGCGGGGTCCTCCTCGGGGGCTTCTCGGGGTGCTACCGCTACCTCCACCGTTTTTTGGCTCACCGTAAACCTCACGCTAGCGCACGCCTTGATGGGCCGGTCACTGTGGCGATGAGCACTGTGGCGCGGACCGGCCATGACCGATTATGCCTGGACCGAAACCGGACCAGCCGCAAGATCAGGGAACGAACGCAACGGTACGATTACACATCGTTACTGGCCACAGCTTCGGTGTTGAGGCGAGCCTACGCTCGCTTCAACTACGGCACTACCGAAACGGCCACAATCGGGTTCCACTAAAGCCTGACCGTATCTCCGTGAAATGCCTCTTAGCTCCCGAGATGGCGGCCTTACCCGGGAGTAAGAGCGTAGAAATGCCGAGGTCCGGGTAACCAGTGATGAGATGAGTGCCACGGTGAGCGAGGACAGCCCCCTATGAACCCCACTCAGCCAGCGACCCCCACACGGACCACCCCGACCTCCATGCACCCTGTCGCGCCCCGTCGCAACCAATCTCATCGGTCGCGCCCCAGTTTGGGAGGAACAACCGTGGACGGGCCCTACATACGGGTCGAGGAGAGCGGTGACATCCAGCCCCTGGGCGCCGAGGTCACCACCATCGGACGCGGACAGGGCGTCGACATCCGGCTCAACGACCCGAGTGTGTCGCAGTTGCACGCTGAGCTGGTGCGTCGTGGCCCCTACGTCTATGTCGTCGACCTCGGCCTCTCCCGCAACGGAACCCGCGTCAACGGCCGCCCCATCGCCCGCCGGGTCCTCGAAGAGGGCGACGTCATGAGTTTCGGGGCCGCCCGATGCAAGATCGGCGGACTGCCCCGCGAGGAGCTCAACCCCGAAGTGGAGCTGCGCCGCGGCGCGGCCCCCGAGCTCACCCGCCGCGAACTCGACGTCCTCACCTCGCTGTGCCGCCCCGCCCTGTCGGACGAGGCGTTCGTCGCCCCGGCCACCGCGCGGGAGATCGCCGAGGACCTGGTCGTCACCGAGGCCGCCGTCAAACAACACCTACTCAGGCTCTACCAGAAATTCCGCGTTCCCGAAGGCCCCAACCGACGCACCCGGCTCGCCAACGAGGTCGTCGCCCTGGGCCTGGTGCGCCCCATGCCGGTGATGGAACGCCGGCGCAAGGCGAGCTGACGACTCCGGGGCCTCACCGCCAGGAGGCCCCGCGAACGCGTGGACCACGGCGCCGGCAGGACCCCGCCTACCGCCGCCCGTCCACATCGGTCAGCCGACCTGACGCTCCGCCGCCTCGACCACGTTGACCAGCAGCATCGCCCGGGTCATCGGTCCGACCCCGCCGGGGTTGGGCGCGACGTGCCCGGCCACCTCGCGCACGTCGAGGGCGACGTCACCGACCAGTCCGGCCTCGGTCCGGGTGATGCCCACGTCCAGCACCGCCGCTCCCGGCTTCACCATGTCGGCCGTGATCAGCCCCGGAACCCCGGCCCCGGCCACCACGATGTCGGCCCGGCGAGTGTGCTCGGCGAGGTCGCGGGTGCCGGTGTGGCACAGGGTCACCGTCGCGTTCTCGCTGCGCCGCGTCAACAGCAGCCCCAGCGGCCGGCCCACCGTGACGCCACGCCCCACGACCACCACCTCGGCGCCCTTGAGCGGCACGTCGTAGCGGTTGAGCAGCTCCACGATGCCGCGCGGCGTGCACGGCAGCGGCGCCTGCTGCATCAACACCAGGCGCCCCAGGTTCGACGGCTGGAGACCGTCGGCGTCCTTGGCCGGGTCGATGAGCTCCAGCACCCGGTTCTCGTCGAGCCCCTTGGGGAGCGGGAGCTGCACGATGTACCCGGTGCAGGCGGGATCGGCGTTCAGCTCCTCGACGGCCGCCTCGACCTCGGCCTGCGTCGCCGTGGCCGGCAGGTCGCGGCGGATGCTGTGGATGCCGACCTCGGCGCAGTCGCGGTGCTTGCCCGCGACATAGGAGTGGCTCCCCGGGTCATCGCCCACCAGCACCGTGCCCAGGCCGGGGACAACGCCCTTGGCCCGCAGCGCGCTGACACGTTCCTTCAACTCCGCCCGGATCGCCGCGGCGGTCGCCTTACCATCGAGAATCTGTGCGCTCACGGTCCCCATTGTTCCACCCGCCTGCGGTGCCGCGTCGGAGAGATCGCCGAACCGCCCCCGCCGTTCCCCGATCCCCTTCGTGGGATCCTCCGATCTCCCGGGCACGCGACGGGGCCGCGGGTCCTCGCCCCGCGGCCCCGCGCCCCTGTCCGATCAGTGGAAGAAGTGCCGCGTACCGGTGAAGTACAGCGTCACACCGGCCCGCTCGGCCGCCGCGATGACCTCCTCGTCACGCACGGAACCGCCCGGCTCGACCACCGCGCGCACCCCCGCCTCGGTCAGCACCTCCAGACCGTCGGCGAAGGGGAAGAACGCGTCGCTGGCCGCGACCGAGCCGCGCACGCGCTCCCCGGCCCGCGAGACCGCCAGCCGGGCCGAGTCCACCCGGTTGACCTGTCCCATCCCCACTCCCACGGTGGCCCGGCCCGCCGCCAGCAGGATCGCGTTGGACTTGACCGAGCGCACCGCGCGCCAGGCGAACGCCAGGTCGGCCAGTGTCGCCTCGTCGGCCGGGGCCCCGGCCCGCAGCTCCCAGGCGGCCGGGTCGTCGCCGGGCGCGTCGATCGCGTCGACGGCCTGCAACAGCACGCCACCGCTGATCGCCCGCAGTTCCGGCCGGGCAGCGCGGTCCGGCGCCGTCACCTTCAACAGCCGGATGTTCTTCTTACGGGTCAGCACCTCGACCGCCGACGGCTCGAAGTCCGGGGCGACGACCACCTCGGTGAAGATCTCGGCGACCTGGTCGGCCATCTCCCGCGTCACCGGGCGGTTCGTCGCGATGACACCGCCGTAGGCCGAGACCGGGTCGCAGGCGTGCGCCTTGCGGTGCGCCTCGGCGATGTCGGCGCCCACCGCGATCCCGCACGGGTTGGCGTGCTTGATGATCGCCACACACGGGTCGGCGAAGTCGTAGGCGGCGCGCAGCGCGGCGTCGGCGTCGACGTAGTTGTTGTACGACATCTCCTTGCCGTGCAGCTGCTCGGCGCCGGCCAGGCCCTCGCCCGTGGACTCGCCGCTTCGGTACAGCGCCGCCTTCTGGTGCGGGTTCTCCCCGTAGCGCAGCGTCGCGGCACGCTCGTAGGCGACGGCCGTGAAGTCCGGCCATCCCGTCTCCCGCTCCACCTCGTCGGGAGCGTAGGACTCGGCGAACCAGGAGGCGACCGCCGCGTCGTAGGCGGCCGTGTGGGCGTAGGCCCGCGCCGCCAGCCGCTTGCGCTGGGCCGGCGTGAACCCGCCGGAGCGCACGGCCTGGAGCGCGTCACCGTACCCGGCGGGATCGACGACCACCGCCACGCTCGCGTGGTTCTTCGCCGCCGCGCGCACCATCGCCGGGCCGCCGATGTCGATCTTCTCGATGCACTCCTGCGGGGAGGCGCCCGAGGCCACCGTCTCGCGGAACGGGTAGAGGTTGACCACGACCAGATCGAAGGGCGCGATCCCGAGCTCCTCCAGTGTCGCCCGGTGCGCCTCCTTCGTCCGGTCGGCGAGCAGTCCCGCGTGAATGCCCGGGTGCAGGGTCTTGACCCGGCCCTCAAGGCACTCCGGGAACCCCGTCACGTTCTCGACCGGGACCACCTCGACCCCGGCGGCGGTCAGCCGCGCCGCCGTGGAGCCGGTGGAGACGATCTCCACCCCGGCCTCCGCGAGCCCACGGGCCAGCTCCTCCAGCCCGGTCTTGTCGTAAACGCTGATCAACGCACGCCGAACGGCCTGCTGGCTCACCGGTTCTCCTCTGTCGCGTAGCCGGGATCTTCGATACTTCCCCGCGGTTCGGCCGGCCGGCCGAACCGCACGTTGCGGTCCTGGAGGGTCCACCCCTCCCGGGCGAGGCGGCCCACGACGTCCACGAGCATTCCGCGCTCGACCGTCTTGATCCGCTCGTGCAGGGAGGCGACGTCGTCGTCGGGTTCCACCCGGACCGTGACCTGCTCGATGACGGGGCCGGTGTCCACGCCCTCGTCGACGAAGTGCGCCGTCGCGCCCGTCACCCGGACCCCGTAGGCGAGAGCGTCGCGGACGGCGTGCGCGCCGGGGAAGGCCGGCAGCAACGCGGGATGGATGTTGACCACCGCATAGCGGCCCACCACCTCGGGTCCGAGGATGCGCATGAACCCCGCGGAGACCACGAGGTCCGGCTCGTACTCGGCGATGCGATCGGCCAGCGCCGCGTTCCACTCGCCCCGATCGGCGTAGTCGGCGAACGCGGTGACGAACGTGGGGACTCCGGCTCGTCGCGCGTGGAGGAGGCCCGGAGCCTCACGATCGGCCCCGACCGCGACGATCGTCGCGCCGTAGCCCGGATCGGCGGCGGCGTCGAGCAGTGCGGCCATGTTGCTGCCCGTGCCGGAGATGAGGACGACTACTCGCGCCGACAGTGTGCTTCCTCCTCGTGGGAAAACGATGCGGGGACCGTCGGCCCCCGTTCCCGGGGGCGCGGTGCGAACGCGCGGCATCCGGGATGCGGGTACGCCATCGACAAAACGTGGCGGGGCGCTCCTGCGCCCCATCCGCTTGGACACCCTATCCCTACAGGTAGCGTCTACCCCAAGAGACCCACATCGGTGCGGGCGGCACCACGCAACGGAGACCGTCGGCGCCACCGCGCTCCGGGCTCGACCGAGCCGCCCGGGTCGATGCCATCAGCCCCTTCCTTCAGCAACAAGGAGCCCCAGTGACGAACGAGCCGTCCACGTCCCCGTCCGACGGGCAGCAGCCCACCGTGGAACGAGGCGGCCTGTGGGGTCTGTTCTTCGCCACCGCGGGTCTCCTGCTCCCGCCCTTCGGCGTGGTCCTGTCGGTCTTCGGCATCGTGCAGGGCCGTCGCGCCCGCAAGTCCGCCCGGGCCAACCGGGTCCCCGCCCCCGGAGCGGTGCTGAGCATGGTGCTGGGCTGGGCCGGCGTCCTGTTCTCCGCCGGCACCATGATCGGCTACCTGGTGTTCGGCGAGGAGATCGCCGCCTGGCAGGACTGCTCGGCGCGTTCGCACACCTCCGTGACGCAGGCCGAGTGCGACACCGCCCTGCGCGACGCGCTCGCCGAACGCGGCGTTCCCGCCGAGTACCTGCCGGCGCTGAGCGGCGCCCGGTAGCCGCCGCCGTCACCGGTCGGTGCCGGCGTCGCCCTCCTTGCCGGGACGGGACGCCGGCACCGCGGTGTCACGGTCGGCGGAGGGTCCGTCCGCCTCGTAGCTGATGCCGTAGAGCCCCTCGGCGTCCTCCCCGTCCTCGTCGTGGGAACCGCGTCGGCGCGCCTTCTGCGGCCACCGGAGCGGGAAGGGGATCCGCAGGGATCGGGGGCGCCGTGCCCACGTCCCCCGGGTCCTCTCGGGCTCCGTCGCGGGTTCGGCCGGCTCCGGCCGGACGCGGATGTGCCGCCAGTTGGCGAACCAGGCCGCGACCGCGGCGGCCACCCCCACTTCGAGCGCCACGACCAGTCCCACCTGCCAGGGCGACGGCCCGACCTCGGCGAGCCGCTGGGTCCCGAGCGGCCCGCCGGCCAGGAGCGCCAGCGCCGCGCACAGCGCGCCCGTGAGCAGTCCGCAGACGAACCCCCAGAGGGGGGCCGCCTCGCTGACCGCGGTGGGCGCGCTGCGCACCGTCAGCACTCCGCCGATGCCACCGGCCAGGAAGGGCGCGATGAGGGCGAACAGCGACAGGATCGGCGCCGGACCGCTGTCGGGCAGCACGGCGAGCACCGGCAGGTGCGGCAGGGGCCCCAGGACCACTCCGGTGGGCGCGACCGCGGTCCCGGTCCCCAGGGCGAACCCGGGGCCGGCCGCGTAGGACATTCCGAAGATCACCGCGTTGGGCAGGTAGAGCAGTTGCAGTAGGGCGAGGAGCACACCGCCGACCGGACCTGGCTCCAGCCCGCGCGTCATCTCGACGACCTCGCCGAAGGACGTCGCCAGCGCGACGAGGAACAGCAGCGCGCCGACCGCGAGGAGGACGGCGGTGGCGCTGAGGGTCCCGGCCAGCAGGGAGCGGGGCCGGGCCGGCATGATGCCCGACAGCTGGCGCCAGGCGATGCCCTTGTCCTTGAGCAGCCTGCGCAGCACCCCCAGCCCTCCGGCCAGGAACGCCAGCACGAACCCGTCGATGAGCGACTGGGTCATGTCGGGGCGCACGTCCTCGGTCCGGCCCACGAGCGCGAGCGTCCCCGCGATGGCCGCGTAGGGTCCGGCGAGCGCCAGCGCGGCCCGGAAGGCGTGGCGCAGCCTCGGCAGGTGACAACTGCGCGCCAGCCACTGGCCCGCCCGGTAGAGCAGCAGCCCGGGCAGCACGACCAGGCCGATCGGGAGAAACCCGAGGTGGCCCCCTGGGATCTCGACCCCCACGTGGTGGCCGACGAGCCACGCCTGGACCGCGACGCGGAACACGTCGCCGATGTCCTCCCCGAAGCTCGCGTGCGGCGCCGCCACCCAGCCCACCAGCATGAGCGTGGTGAGCGTGGCCAGGCCGATCCCGGCGGCCCAGGCCGCGCCCAGGCCGCCGGAGGCGTAGAGCTTGCGGGCGTCCTCGCTCACCGGTGTGGCCGCGGCCGGGGTGCCTGCGGGCGGGCGGCGTCCGGTGGCGTGGGGTCCGTCACGGTGCACAGGGGGTCCAGGGGGCGCGCTCACGCCTCCATGGTCGCAGCCGCCGGGTCGGACCGCCCGTTGCCGCCCCTGGCGTGTCGGAGGCTCCGGGATCCGCGGGGGAACGGCGGGAGATGGCCGCAGACGGCTCTGAGTGTCCGTCTCGCGCCTTGTCAGCCGTCAGGCGCCGGGGTTGCCGCTGGGCCGGCCGTGCCGGCCGCGAGGAGCGGATGAGGCCTCGGCCCGGCCCTACCGTGCCGGCGGCACGGCCGTGGGGAACGCGCGTCCGCGCCGCGCGGTGGATCTCCCCAGCCGAAGGCGCGGAGCGCGCGGTCTGCCCGACACACGACGGAGCCCGCCGCGAACGTGTCGCGGCGGGCTCCGTGGGATGCGGTCCCGGCTGTCGTCAGAACAGCTCGCGAGCGAGCTTGGCCGTCTCGCTGGGAGTCTTGCCGACCTTGACGCCGGCGGCCTCCAGGGCCTCCTTCTTCGCCGCGGCCGTGCCGGAGGACCCCGACACGATCGCCCCGGCATGCCCCATCGTCTTGCCCTCCGGCGCGGTGAACCCTGCCACGTAGCCCACCACCGGCTTGGTCACATTGGCCTTGATGAACTCCGCCGCACGCTCCTCGGCGTCCCCACCGATCTCACCGATCATCACGATCGCGTCAGTGTCGGGGTCGGCCTCGAACGCCG